>NZ_JBHSEP010000024.1:0-107326 GCF_042654645.1 Cohnella hongkongensis
CGATTGCCGCCGGCCTGCGCGCCTGCGAGCTGGGCATGACGGTAAAGTTCTATACGGTTGCGGAACTCGTGATGCGATTGGGCGAGGCCAAACGTGCCGGCACGCTCGAGCGGCTGCTTGGCGAGATACAGCGAACGCAGTTGCTTATTCTGGACGAATGGGGATACATCCCGGTCGATAAGGAAGGCTCGCAATTATTGTTTCGCGTCATTGCCGATAGTTACGAGAGTCGCAATCTGATTATTACGACGAATCTGGAATTCTCCAAATGGGGATCCGTATTTACCGATGACCAGATGGCGGCTGCGATGATTGACCGTTTGGCACATCACGGACACTTGCTGGTATTTGAAGGCGAAAGCTACCGGATGAAGAACGCGCTGATGAAGGCGCGATAAACGAGGAGGCGATGGGAACATGACGGAACAAATCCAGCTTGCGGAGATGGAAGCGGCGATTGAGCGACTGAGGAATGAAATCCAGCAGCTTCAGGAAGAACGCGACGCCCTTGAGCAAGGAAATTTGGAGTTGTACAAGAAGCTGACGACCCCCGATTTCTAGCTGTTCATCCGCTAAAAAATTCCCCACGACTAAGATGGGGAAAAATGCACGATTTTTTTGGGGATTTTTGCTTGACGAAATACATTTATGATTAGTCGACCAGAGTCAGCAGCTCGCTGGCTGGCGTACGGGGTCTCGCCTTTCGCGTCTTCGACTTGTCGAAGTAGCCCATATGAAGCGTACCGACGACCTTTTGCCCCGGTTTGACGCCAATCGCCTCGCGAAAGGAGGGACTCCAGTTGTAGTCGTTCGTCTTCCAGACGACGCCGATATCGCGCTCCCAGGCGAGCAACTGCAAATTCTGGATCAGCGCGCTGGCGGCGGAGAACGCTTCCTCCCATTCCTTCGGCCGGGGCTCCTCGTCGATAAGAACGATCAGATGGACCGGGACGCCGGTGCAGTAAACATTGGCCACTTTCTCCCCAATTTGTTGCCTCTTGTCGTCGGGATAAGTTGACAGAACCGCGTCCGAGAATTGCTTGCGGCCATCTCCGACGAACAGGATGAACCGCCAGGGCTCGCGGTGCTAAAATTCAAAAAAATGGCCAACATATTGCTAGCAAGTCTGGCACCAGCTATACGGTAACAGGGTTAACACCAAATACTTCTTACACATTTGGAGTTTCGGCAGTAAATCCATTAGGAATAAGTACGTATTCTTTAATAACGGTTTCAACAACAACTCTTCAGGTAGGTAATATATATTTAATAATCCTATAGATGTAGATCTTCCGGCAGGAAGTTTTAAGGTTTATAGATTTACGCCACAATCAACGGGAGTTTATGAAATATCTACAAGTCCTTTTGGAGGAATCGGTGCAGAGAATGATACAGTTCTGTATTTGTATAGTGACAGCACGTTAAATAATGAAATAAACAAAAATGACGATAAGAGCGGCAGTAGTAGATTCAGTCTAATCAAACAAAATTTTGTAGCGGGTGTAAGTTACTATATTAAGATCAATCATTACAATACATCAGGTTCTGTACATGCGAGATTATCGGTAAAGGTTCCAAGTGGGGCACAGCTTCAAACCATCACAATTGACCAGCCCATAGATATGGATATCGAAGAAAATGAAGCTGGGCTGTTTGTCTTTACTCCACCAAGAACTGGTGAATATAGTATACGAACTGGGTATTATGGAGACAATTATAATGATGAAATGGGTGACACAATTTTATATTTATACAGCGATCCTTTATTTCAGAACGAGCTAGAAATGAACGACGATATTGATACAGAGAATAATAATTACTTTTCTGGTCTAACTCTGCTGTTAATTGGAGGAACAAACTATTACATTAGAATAGTTGGATATGGTGACAGTCCGTTCCGAGCAAGACTTAAAATAACGGGTTCACCATCCAAAACAGACCTAGATAATGATGGAATACCTGATGAACAAGAGATAGCTGGAATTAGAATCGGGTATCAGGGTACTTATGTGAAAACCGTTGTGACTGATCCAAATAATCCTGATACCGATGGCGACGGAATTGAAGATGGTATCGAACTGTTGGAGATGAAGTATTATAATAGCACAGGAAACTTTTATGAGGCAATTGATGATCCAAGTACCAACGTAATTGGTACTTTGGCTAATGGGGTTTCATTTGATATCCCGTCAAGTTTCAATCTATCATCAATTGATTCTTCGTATTTAGTCTCAATCTTACCTAGTGTTGAACAATACAAACGAAATATTAAATCTTATTATGATTATGTAGAAAGTTATACCTCTACATTGAGCTCAAAAGGAAATGATAGACTCTTAACACTTTCAGATCGCATCTTAGAGTCAGGTTTAGGGTACTATTTTGCTACAACTTACATCATTTCAAATATTCAAGAATTTGGCACAAATGAGGATCGATATTGGTTAGCTACGCAAACCAATAATATTGAACACCTCGCTGCAATAGAAAACGGCATAGGTATGGCTTCTACAGATGACATCGAAGCATCGGCATACGATCCTTATTACTTTCATAGGCTTGGGACAAGGATTCACAACGAAATAACAAAAGTGTTTGAAATGGATCTAACTAGGCGCTATACTTCGTATTCTGGCAAGCAAATTCCAGGTACTGTTCTGAAGGCTGATCTAGTCTATGACCTAGGCAGAGACGAATACGTGACAGTACCTGATATTAGACCCAATTCTGCTTTGCGTGCTGAGATTTTTGAAATAAAGCCAATAACTTGGTCGCGTCAGAGAGATCCAGTCCATTATTCACAGGCTCAAGCACAATTGAACAAATATATTTCTAAATATCAACAGTATTTTACGCAAAAAAGTGTAGAACATGGAAAAACAACTACGTGGTTTCGCTATGGCCAGATTATTATAGTTACAGGAACAAGGTACATTGCAAGGATCGTTCAGGATCCAACACAACCAGGTATGGTATACTATCAGTTAATAAATGAAAGAACGAATTATGATGAGACCTTTCTAGTATTTCCATACACAGTCCCGACTGAGAGACCTCAAGTAAGCGTCATCTATAATAATGTCCCAGTTCAAGGACAAATTGTGGCCAGAGAAAAAGAACCTGATGGATCTTGGGGAGATTACGGGGTTGCATTGTTGAACGTTACTGGTGCCGTTATACTAGTCGTAGGAACCGTCGTTGAAGATGTTGGTACAGGTGGGATTGGAATTGCTGATGATCCAATCTCCTTTGCAGTGGGAGCTAAGTTAGTCCAAGAAGCAGTAAAAGCTTTAAGAAGAGCTCCGGCTATCTGGTGGTAATTATTTTGAAAAGCCCGATGAACTTTATCGGGCTTTTTAAAGAAAGGCGGACAAAAATGAGCGAACAATCCTCTATTATTTTTGCGAAATCTACCGACATTTCAGACATCGAAAGCAAACTGAAAAAAACAAAGGCCATCTTGTTGCCCTCAACTAATTGGACAGGAATTGCCCTGAATGTCGCTTTACGCAATAACCGCAATAAAGCCAGTGAGCTTTCCATTCTACTTGACACGGTGGTGGTAAGCTATGTTTGCGACAGCGACTACTTTTTCGAATATGCATTTTTTGAGAATGGAATAGAACGAGCCTATTTACTGGTGAATTTTGACGGAGCGACAGAGAGCGTACGGGCTAACCTTTCGTATGTGAAGGAGCAGGTGGACCATCCCGAAAATATGGAGCAACTGGCAGAAGTGCTCGACACCTCTCATAGGATCAAAGCGGCGGAGCTATTTCTAAAATCGATTTATTCCGGGAAGGGATTAGATAATCTCACCTATCAGTCATTAAAAACGTATCTTCTCTACAACCCGGACGAAACTTGGTTGACTTCATTGCCTCGCGTCAAGAAGAACAGACACCTAGAGCCGATTCTTGACACAATAGGAGAACAGTTAAAAAGCTATGGATTCACGTATGATCCCGATTATAAAGAAGGGTATATTGATGTCTATTTATTTTCGAAAACGATAGATGATTTCAAGTACGGCGTTAGTCTAACAAAGTTAGACCGAAGCAGAGGATATGCGGTAAATTATCTTTTCCCTAGTCGGTGTAATCCGGAGTATTCCGATTATCATGAGCGAGGTTTCGGGTTCGTAATGAACTACAAGTCGGAAAAGGAGCTGTGCCCCAAGCTGCTTGAGCTTTCTGAGGATATCGTTCATAAAGGGTTAAAGCTGCTGGAGGAGAAAGAAATTCGGCCGTTTGATGTGCATGGCGTATATCGTCGTGGGCTTGATCCCTTTTTCGAGACATACGGCTATAAGAATGAATTTATGAGTCCGTCTTTACTGCATGGAGGAGAAGTTGTTTACGGGAAAAACGATAAAAAAGTCATTTTTAAGCAAGCTGTCAATCAAACCAACCTTGAAATCGAATTTGCGGATAGTCACTCTAACGCTCCTTTACATCAAAAGCTCAGCGAATATGCGGAGAAGTATCAAATTTACAACTTCTATAGAACTTATAACCACCTGCAGCATCATTATTACTATACGAACGAGAAGCAATTAGCGGAGATGCTGGCAAAGTCCGCAGAAGCGATCAAGCTAATTCTCGACGACGAGAAAGCCGGAATGGACTAGCCGCGCCGATAGTTCGCCGGAGTCGTGCCCGTCAGCTTCTTGAACACGCGGTGAAAATGGGGCAGGCTCTCGAAGCCGCAGCGTTCGGCGATCAGGCTGACGTTGTCGTCGCTGACGAGAAGCCGTTCCTTGGCAAGCACGATGCGCTTGGCGTTCACGTAATCGGTCAAGTTCATGCCGGTAATCTGCTTGAACACCCGGGAGAAGTGCGCACCGGTGACGGAAGCGTGCTTCGCCAGGGCGGCAAGGCTGAGATCGGCGCCGGGATGCGCCGCGATATAATGAAGGACGTCCTTCATCCATTGCGGACCGATGCCGGATTCGTCCGCGTCGTCGGCCGTCGCGCTGTTCACGTGGCGGTTGATCAGCAGAAGCCATTGCTGGAGCAGTAAGCCGACGGCATGGCGGTAGCCGATCGCTTTATTATCTAACTCCTCGCGCATGCGTTCAAGCGCTTCTTCCGTAGCTGTTCGAAGCGGCTCGTCGAGCTCCAGCCGGTAGCGCTTGCGCTTGCGGGCCAGGTCGAAGCAGCGCAGGCTGCTGTACGGTTCGCCGATGTCGTCGGCGGAAACGAAGCTCGGCGCGAAGAACACGGCCGTCGACGTTACCGGTTCCTGCGGATCCTGGAACGAGCGGTGGATCGAATTGCCCGGCACGAGCAGCAGGTCGCCCGCTTTGATGTCGTACAGCTTCTGGTCGATGAAGAACGTCGCCTTGCCCGAGTAGACATAGAAAAACTCATACTGATCGTGCAGATGGTCCGGCAGCTCCCGCTCCGGGCTTTTTTTATCTCTGTAGACGAATTCGAACGGAAACAGAGGCTCGCTCGAGAACGGTTTGCGGTAGATTTTCATCGGATGCGTCTCCTCAGGATGCGCCATACTTATAAAATATCAAAATAGAGTATATTTTCGCAAGGATTAAGCCTTTTTACAACGATTGCAGCTGATAAAATAAAAGCAATAGGACGACAAGCAGCCCCGGGACAGGGATCTGCTTTGGCATGCAGGGGGAGAGGTTATATGAGAATCGACGCGCATCAGCATTTTTGGAAAATCGAACGGGGCGATTACGGCTGGATTACGCCGGAGCTGCCCTCGCTATATCGCGACTTTCTTCCCGAGCATCTGAAGGCCTCGCTCGACAAGCACCGCTTCGACGGCACGATAGCTGTGCAGGCGGCGCCGACGTTGGCGGAGACGGATTATTTGCTGAGTCTTGCCGATGCGGACGATTCGATCGTTGGCGTGGTCGGATGGCTCGACTTGCACGATCCGAACCATCGGGACCATTATCGGATAATGGCGTCCCATCCGAAATTCGTCGGCTTCCGGATCATGATCCAGGAAATGCCGGACGCTTCGCGCATCTTGGAACCGGCTTTCGTGGAAGCGCTCCGCTCGTACGCCGACGAGGACGTTCCGGTCGATTTGCTTCTTCGCTCGGATCAGTTGGAACCGCTGACACGCCTATTGGAGCTCGTGCCGAATTTGCGCGGAGTGGTGGACCATCTCGCCAAGCCCGTTATCGCCGAAGGCTGTCTGGAGCCATGGCTTTCTCAGATGAGCGAGATTGCCGGACATCCCGGCATCTACTGCAAGCTGTCGGGCATGGTGACGGAAGCGGATCACGCGGCATGGCGGTACGATCAGTTCCAGCCGTACGTTCGCCATGCGAGCGAGCTGTTCGGTCCCGACCGCGTCCTCTTCGGAAGCGATTGGCCGGTCTGCCTGCTGGCGGCGAGTTACGATCAAGTGGTCGAAGCGATCGAGCGCAATCTGCCCGTAGAATGGGGAGAAGCGGAACGCGCCCGTCTGTACGGGCTTAATGCGAAGGAGTTTTATAAGCTATGAACAAGCTGAATCGACAGCAATTGCAAGCTGCGGGAGCGGCGTTGGGCCAAAGCCCGGATAAGCATGCCGCGAACGCAGCGGCCGGCGCGTACCCGAATGACGCGCCTGTAACGGTGCTGCAGATCGGCGAGGGCAACTTTCTGCGCGGTTTTTTCGACTGGATGGTGCAAGAAAGCCGTAAGCAGGGGCTGTTTCGCGGCGGAGTGGCGGTGACGCAGCCTCGGCCGTCCGGCAAGCCGAAGATCGACGCCCTGAACGGGCAGGATCGGCTGTATACGCTAGTTATTCGGGGCCTTGACAACGGGGAGCCGGTGGAGAGAAGAGAGCTGATCTCCGTATTCGCCGAAGCGTTCGACCCGTACGAGGATTGGCAGCGGCTGGTCCGCCTCGCGGAGAGCCCGGAGCTGCGCATCGTCGTCTCCAACACGACGGAGGCCGGCATCGCCTATCGCCCGGAGGCGCTGACGGAGGGCGAGCCGATCGTCTCGTACCCGGGCAAAATCGCTTACCTGCTGTACCGCAGATACTTGGCCTTCGGCGGAGCCGCCGACCGCGGCCTGCTCTTCCTTCCTTGCGAGCTGCTGGATAGAAACGGCGACGCGCTGAAGGAAGCGGTGCTGAAATACGCTGCCGACTGGGGGCTTCCGGAAGCGTTCCGGGAGTGGGTGACGACGGCCAACCGCTTCCTGAACTCGCTCGTGGACCGAATCGTCGCCGGGTATCCGGATCAAGAGCAGGCCGAGGCGTGGTTCGCCGAATGGGGCTATCGCGACGACCTTCTGTGCGTAGCCGAGCCTTACCATCTATGGGCGATCGAGGGGGAACCGGAGCTTGACGAGCTGCTGCCCTTTGCGAGCGCCGGTCTTAACGTCGTATGGACGGACACCCTGGAGCCTTACCGGAAACGCAAGGTGCGCATCCTGAACGGCGCCCATACGCTGATGACGCCGCTTGGCATCCTATGCGGAGTCGAGTATGTCCGCGAGCTGATGGAGGACGAGACGCTCGGCGCGTTCGTGCGGAGAACGGTGGGCGAGGAGATCATTCCGACTTTGCCTTACCCGCAGGACGAGATGGCCGCATACGCGAACGAGGTGTTCGACAGGTACTTGAACCCGTTCGTCCGCCACCGGCTGTCCGATATTGCGATGAACAGCGTCAGCAAGTTCAAGGTGCGCCTGCTCCCTTCGCTCGAGCATTACGCACTGAAGGGCGAGCGGGCACCGGACGGATTGGCGAGAGGCTTGGCCGCATTGCTTCGTTACTATCGCGTTAGACAAGAAGAGAACGAATATAGAGGGACGGCGTTCGACGGGCGTTCGTATGCGGTGCGCGACGATGCGGAGGCGCTGGCGACGCTCGCAGCCGCATGGGACGAAGCCGGGCGGACGAGAGAGACGCCGGAGGAAACGGCGGGACGTCTGCTGGCCTGCGAGACGCTGTGGGGCAAAGATTTGTCGCAATGGCCGGGACTGGCGGCGCAAGTGGCGCAAGTCTGGGCGGAATGGACGAAGGGGGAACGGACATGAGAGAATGGCTTCGCGTCTCGGAGCGCGACCAAGTCGTCATCGCTCTGAGAGCTTATACGGCGGGCGAAACGATCGCGCTGGAAGACGGAACGTCGGTAACGCTGGCCGAGAACGTCCCGGCCGGACACAAAATCTTGACGAGGCCGGTGGCCGAGGGCGAGGACGTGCTCAAGTTCGGCTATTCTATCGGGAAAGCGACAGCCGGTCTGCAGCCGGGCGCATGGGTGCACACGCACAATCTGCGTACGGGGCTGAAGGGCGTGCTCGACTACCGCTACGAGCCGGTACGCCCGCACATCTCCGCTCCGGCGCCGCGGCGCCGGACGTTCCAGGGTTATGTGCGGCCCGACGGCGAAGTTGGCATCCGCAACGAGATTTGGATCATCAACACGGTCGGCTGCATCAACAAGACGTGCGAGATCATCGCCAACCGGGCTAATGCGCAATATGGCGGACGCGTGGATGGCGTCTACCATTTCTCCCATCCGTTCGGCTGCTCTCAGCTCGGCGACGATCTGCAATACACGCAGAAGCTGCTCGCGTCGCTGGCGAACCATCCGAACGCCGCCGGCGTGCTCGTCGTCGGCCTCGGCTGCGAGAACAATCAGATTGAGACGTTTAAGCTGGCGATCGGCGATGCGGATCCGCGAAGAATCAAGTTTATGAAGTCTCAGGAAACCGAGGACGAATTGGAGGAAGGACTCGCTCTCGTCGAGCAGCTGGTCGAATACGCGGAGACGTTCAAGCGCGAGTCCGTGCCGGTCTCCAAGCTGAAGATCGGACTGAAATGCGGCGGCTCGGACGGCTTCTCGGGCTTGACGGCTAATCCGCTCGTCGGCTCGCTGTCGGATCGGCTGATCGATGCCGGAGGAACGGCGATTCTGACCGAGGTGCCGGAGATGTTCGGAGCGGAGACGATTCTGATGAACCGCGCCGCCGACGAAGCCGTGTTCGGGCGCATCGTGTCGCTTATTAACGATTTCAAGCAGTATTTTATCCGGCATAACCAGGAAATCTACGAGAATCCTTCTCCCGGCAACAAGGCCGGCGGCATTACGACGTTGGAGGAGAAGTCGCTGGGCTGCACGCAGAAGGGCGGACATTCGATCGTGACCGACGTCGTGCCGTACGGCGAACGGGTGAGCAGCACCGGGCTGAACCTGCTGGAGGCGCCCGGCAACGATCTCGTTTCCGTAACGGCGCTGACGGCTGGGGGCGCGCACATCGTCTTCTTCACGACGGGGAGAGGGACGCCGTTCGGCGGACCGGCGCCGACCGTGAAGCTTTCGACGAACAGCGAGCTGGCGCAGCGCAAGAAGAATTGGATCGATTTCGACGCCGGACGGCTGCTGCACGGCAAAAGCATGGAAGAGCTGACCGACGAGCTGTGGGAGCGGATGCTCGACATCGCCTCCGGCGAGTCGCGCACGCTGAACGAGAAGAACGGTTTCCGCGAGATCGCGATTTTTAAGGACGGAGTGATTTTATAATGAAAAAACGCAAGCTGGGCCGAACGGGACTGGACGTATCGGTGCTGAGCTTCGGGGCCTCCTCGCTCGGATCGGTGTTCCGGGAGACGGATGACGCAGAAGCGATTCGTACCGTGCATGCCGCGCTCGACAGCGGCATCAACTATATCGACGTGTCGCCGTATTACGGCCTGACGAAGGCCGAGACGGTGCTCGGAAGGGCGATCAAGGACGTGCCTCGCGACAAATTCCTCCTGTCCACGAAAGCGGGCAGATACGGAGCGGACAGCTTCGACTTCAGCGGACGCCGCATACGGGCAAGCCTGGAGGAGAGCCTGGCCAGACTTCATACCGATTACGTCGACATTCTGTTTTTGCACGATATCGAATTCGTTCCCTCCGGCATCATTTTGGAGGAAGCGGTGCCGATGCTGAAGAAGCTGAAGCAGGAAGGGAAAATCCGCCATTACGGCATATGCGGCCTGCCGCTTCAGCTGTTCGAGAAGCTGCTGCCGGAGATCGATGCGGATGCGATCATCTCTTACTGCCATTACTCGCTGAACGACACCTCGCTTCTCCGGCTGCTTCCGCTGCTCGAGAGCAAGGATATCGGTCTCGTGAACGCCTCACCGCTGTCAATGGGCTTGCTTAGCCTGAGGGGGACTCCGGATTGGCATCCCGCGAGCGCAGAGCTGAAGGCGGTATGCCGCCGGGCCGCGGAGCACTGCGCAAGCCGGGGCGAGAACATCGCCAAGCTGGCCGTGCAGTTCTCCACGGCGAACGAACGCATTCCGACGACGCTCGTCAGCACGGCCAGCCCGGACAACATACGCTCCAACGCGCAGTGGGCCGAGGAGCCGATCGACGAGACGCTGCTCCGGGAGGTGCTGGACATTCTCGAGCCGGTTCGCGATCTGACCTGGACGAGCGGCAGGCCGGAATACAACGAAGGCATCCATACGATGGGGGGAGAAGGATGAGGGGAATCGTCTGTGCGGAAATCGGCCGCTTCGAGCGGATCGAGCTGCCGGAACCCGAACTTAGGGAAGGCGAAGCGATCGTCAGCGTCAAGCGGGTCGGCATTTGCGGTACGGATTTGCATGCGTTCATGGGCAATCAGCCCTTTTTCGCCTATCCGCGGGTGCTTGGGCACGAGCTTTCGGGAATCGTCGAGCAAATCGGAGACAATGAAGCGGGATTGTCCGTCGGAGACCGGGTCGGCGTCATCCCGTATATGCACTGCGGGCAATGCGTCGCCTGCTGCCGGGGCAAAACGAATTGCTGCGTCTCCATGAAGGTGCTCGGCGTCCATATCGACGGGGGCATGAGGGAGCGCATTGCCGTTCCGGTCTCGCATCTGGTCCGCGCGAACGATCTGACGCTCGACCAAGCCGCCGTGCTGGAGCCGCTCAGCATCGGGGCGCACGCGGTAAGAAGATCCGGATTGCGGGCGGGCGAGACGGCGCTCGTCATCGGAGGGGGGCCGATCGGCCTCGGCGTGATGGCGTTCGCCCGGCATGCCGGGGCGAAGGTGATCGCCATGGACGTGAACGAGGACCGGCTGGCGTTCTGCCGGTCATGGGCTCGCGTCGACGCGACGGTGAACGCGCTCCGGGACGCGCCTGCCGAGGTGGCGAGGCTGACGGACGGCGATCTGCCGACGGTCGTGTTCGACGCGACGGGCAACGCGAAGTCGATGGCCGATGCATTCGGCTTGACCGCGCACGGAGGCACGCTTGTCTTCGTCGGTCTGGTCAAAACGGACATCGCCTTTCACGATCCTCTGTTCCACAGCCGCGAGCTGACGCTGATGGGCAGCCGCAACGCCACGAGAGCAGATTTCGAGCACGTCTACTCGGCGGTGAAAAGCGGCGTCGTCGACGTCGAGCGGTACGTGACGCACCGGGCGCCGTTCGGGGATATGATCGACTCGTTCGAGAGCTGGTTGAACCCGGCATCCGGAGTCATTAAGGCGATGGTGGAGCTGTGAACGGAAGCAAGGCAACGGGAGATGAACCGTAAGTCCGCCGCCAAGGCGCTATCTTGGCCTTGGCCCCGCAACCTCAGCTTCGCCAAGGCGCTATCTTGGCCTTGGTCTTGCAGCCCGGGTCCAGCCAAGGCGCTTTCTTGGCCTTGGCCCCGCAATCTCAGCCTCGCCAAGGCGCTTTCTTGGCCTTGACCCCGCAGCCCCAGTCCAGCCAAGGCGCTATCTTGGCCTTGGCCCCACAGCCCCGGTTCCGCCAAGGCGCTATTATAGCCTTACCCCCGCAACCTCAGCTTCGCTAAGGCGCTATCTTGGCCTTGGCCCCGCAGCCCCGGTCCCGCCAAGGCGCTATTTTGGCCTTGACCCCGCAACCTCAGCCTCGCCAAAGCGTTTTTTGAGACCTCGTTCGCCCCGCGCAAGCCTTTTCCACCGTCAACATTATGCTGCGCGTTCAGGCGGCTTCGACCTTCTCGGCCGGGACGGAAGAACCGGACGATTCCGTCCGCATGTAGAGCAGCAAGCCGGCGATGATGAACGCGCCCCCGATAAACTGGGAGGTTGTCGGCATTTCGCGGAAAAGCATCAGTCCCAACAGGCTGGCGCCCACGGGTTCGGCCAGCACGGACATGGAGATCGTCGTGGGGCTGACGTACTGCAGCAGCCAATTAAAGATCATATGGCCGAGCACCGTAGGGACGATAGCGAGCAGGACGAAAATGAGCCATTCCCGCGGCACGTAGTCCACGACATTAATTCCGAGCGCGGCATTATAGATCGCGAAGCAGGCGAATGCGACGGCAAACACGATCAGGCTGTACAAATAAGACGACACGCGCCGGAGAATGACTTTGGCCAGCAGCATGTTCACGACGACGGCCAGCATGCCCGCGAAGCTCAGCATATCTCCCTTAAACGCCTCTCCCGAGATGCGGAAATCCCCGGAACCGACGACGAAGGCGCCGGCGAGGGCGAGGGCGAGCCCAAGCAGCGGGAGCTTGCCGATTTTATCGCGGAAAGCGAAATAAGCGCCGATCATGACGAAGACGGGCTCGAGCGTAAGAATGATCGTGGAGCTGGCGATCGACGTGTAGTTGAGCGAGGCCATCCAGAGCAGGAAGTGCAGCGCCAGGAAAAATCCGGCCAGCCCCAGCAAGCCCCAGTCTTTGCGGGAGATGGAGGCCGTCGCCCGCAGCTGCCGCATGCCGAACGGCAGCATCAGCAGCACCGTGAACAGCATGCGGTACATGCCTTGCACGGACACCGGCGCATCCGAGTACCGGACAAGAATCGGCGAGAAGGAGATGGCGATCATTCCCACGACGAGTGGAATGAGAATAGGAATAGGCGATGATGACGCTTGGCGATTCATGGTTGACGGAGTCCCTTCCTCTTTAGCGCAATCTCATCATTGTATAGCCGAATCGGCGAAAGATCAATCCCTCTGCCTCTCCCTTTAATTTTATAGACAAATTTTATTTTTGTTTGTATATTTATAAACGTAATTAAAATTTGTTTTGAAATAAAGAGGGAGAACTCATCATGTGGCACAATCGTCATGTCCGCGTCATTTTATCGTCCAGAATCTTGCTTAACATGGGCGTATGGATCAGGAACTTCGCCATTTTGCTGTATGTAAGCGAAATGACCGACAACGACTCCTACTACGTCTCGTTAATTTCGGTTGCCGAATTTGCGCCGATCTTTATCTTCTCCATCATCGGGGGAACGTTCGCGGACCGTTGGAAACCGCGCCGCACGATGGTAGGAAGCGATCTGCTTACTTCGGCATCCGTATTCGCCGTGCTGCTGGCGCTGGTATACGGGACTTGGCATGCGCTGTTTTTCGCCGCATTCGTCTCTTCGGTGCTGTCGCAATTTTCGCAGCCGTCGGCGATGAAGCTGTTCAAACGGCACGTTCCCGATGACAGGCTGCAGGGCGTCATGGCGCTTCACCAGTCGATCTCGTCGCTGTTTATGGTCATCGGCCCGGTGGCCGGCGCCTTCGTCTATTCCAAATTCGGGATCGAGACTTCTTTGGTCGCGATGGGGGTGTTGATTCTCGGCTCCGGGCTTCTCCTGCTGAGACTTCCGAAGGACGACGAAGAGCCCGGTCCGGCCCGGGCAAAACCGCGATTTCTTCTGGAGCTGAAGAACGGCTTGCGTTACGTCGCCGCCAACCGGACGCTTCGCTCGCTTGGCGGCACGTTCATGGCTGCCGGGCTTGCGGCGGGCCTGATTCAACCGCTCCTGCTGTTTGTCGCCATAGAGAACCTGGGGCAGGACCGCGCTTTTGTCCAATGGCTGCTTATGGCTAACGGAGCGGCGACGCTGGCCGGCGGCGCTCTCGTCATGACCGCTGCGAAGAAAGCGAAGCCGCAGCAGCTGCTGGCTTTCGGATTGCTCGTCAGCGCAGCCGGAACGGTCGGCATAGGCTGGGCTCACAGCCTGGCGGCCGTCCTGCTGCTGCAGATTGCCACGGGACTATGTTACCCGCTGATCATGATCGGAATTCAAACGATGATCATGCGAAATACGGAGGGAGCTTACGTGGGCAGGGTAGGGGGAGTCATGACCCCGCTGTTCATGGGAATGATGGTCGTCGGCATGTCGCTGGCGGGCGGTTTGAAAACGACTTTGTCGCTTCAGATCGTCTATTCGATCTCGGGAGTTTTATTTTTGACGGGAGCGGCGGCGCTCTTCCCGCTGCTTGGCGTCGGAAAGAGGCATGCGGGCGAGGAGGATTACAGCCCGAACAGCCGGTAAACGAGGAAGGTGACGGCAGCGGCCAAGCTGGCTCCCGCCAGCGCCTGCGACGGCGTGTGGGCGCCGACGCGCCATCTCGCCCAACCGACAAGCGCGATGAGCGGAGCAAGCCAATAAGCGAACGGAGCGACGAGCAGCGCGAGCGTCAGCACCGTTCCCGTAATGCCGATCAGATGCAGACTAATTTTCCACCGGGCAAGCTGAGTGACGAGCAGCGCGGCGGCGACGGCGCAAATCATGCCGGCGAACACGGCCAGCAGCTCGACCGGCGCTTCCAGCAGGAAGAGGAACGCCAACGTGCAGAGCATGCTTCCGATCGTATACAGGAACGGAACGAGGCGCTGCTCGCGGCGGCTGACGTCGTGGTCGCTCCAGCGGCCGCGCGCGACGCCGCGCCGGATAAACGCGAACGGAGCGCCGGCCGCTCCGAGGCTTACGACGATCCCGCACAGCACGCCCTCATAAACGTTCGGAGCAAAGCGGACCGACACGGTCATGAATAACGGGACGATAAGCGCGAAAGGATGGAGCAGAAAAGATACGATGTGGGCCAGCCGATAGGCGGCAGGTTCGGACTTCATCCGTTCAGCCTCATTTCCGCGGAGTTCCATCGATTATAGCACACCGCCCCGTTTTTCCGCATACGTAAATCCGCTTCCGGAGCGGCTCCGAAAGCGGATCTGTCCATTCAGGTGAAGGTTCAGTCGACTAGGCCCATAAGGCCGGCCCACAGACGTTTATCCGCGTTGCGGTCGTTGCGGTCGCTGCCGCCGTTGTCGGCGTAGCCGGTGCCGGCTTGGCCGGCTCCTTCACCGTTATCGTCCGGCGTCTCCGCAACGCCCTCCGATCCGCTGTCAGTCCGGGATTGGCCGCCGTCGGACGCTGCGTCCGCGGGAATGACGCGGCGAGCCGTCACGTACGTTTTGTCCCAGGTGCTGCCTTCGAAATCGGAGATTGTGACGCCGATGCCGACCCTGTACGTGTGAAGGATCTTGCCGTCTCCGACATAGAGGCTGACATGATTAATGACGCCGTCCCGGTTCGTATCGGAGAAAATCAGGTCGCCGGGCTGCAGCTGGCTCTTCGGAACATATTCGCCGACTTCCGACTGCTGCCGCGAAGAACGGGGAATGCTGATGCCGTTTTGATTAAACACGTACTGGGTAAACGAAGAGCAGTCGAACGCGTCCGTGCGGTTCGATTCGGCCCCGTACAGATAGCGGACGCCGATGAATTTCTCTCCCGTGGCGATGACGTCGTCCGCGATCGAACGCGTCGCGGAGTCCGCGGCTTGAACAGCGCCCGTCGCGGCAAGCGCGGTATGGCCGCCCGCGAACATCGTCCCCGCGGAAAAGACGATCGTCAGGCCTAGCGTCGCGCCCAGCATCGCTTTGGTCACGTTGTTTGTAGCAAACGGATATTTCATGGCGATATGCCCCCTTGTCTGAAATTGATTGAATAGGGGCCGGTATCAAGCGTCCGATCCCGTCTGGCTTTCCACTTTACCACATCGATTGGGCCCATCATTTTCTAGTAACAGGCCGAAAACGCGCCTTCCAAGGAATTGGCGGCCATTCTTATAAAACGATGAGATTTTTCACATCCGAAACCGCTTGACAAACCTGCAAAGCGGGCTTAGAAAGCGCGCATAAGAAGCATTTGGGACCGTCCGTAGACGCCGGATGGGTCAAGCCGCAGGACCGCTATTTGCGGCTGAACAAGCTCGATCAAGCGAGAACGGAGTGCGAAGACGCCGAGCTTACCGCAAGTTGTGCGAAGGGCTTCCGGTGAAGAAAGACATCCGGGAGACGCTGGCGGTGCGGATCGGCTGCCGCCGGCCGGAGTCGAGCTTCGGTTCGGGTGAAAATAAGGATTGTCTTTCGCGCCATCGATGCTACTATAAAAGGAAGGAGGCAGCAAAATTCCAATTTTAAGGAGGTTGCGATCGAATGCTGAAAATCGCCGCACTCGTCGGAAGTCTGAGGCAGGGTTCCTACAACATGCAGTTGGCACTCACCATGAAGGAACGCTACATTAAAAAAATGAATCTGGAAATCGCCGACATTCGATCTCTTCCGTTCTTCGATCAGGATATGGAGTTGGATCCTCCTCCGGAGGTCGGAGCTTTCCTGCGCAAAGTCGCCGCAGCGGACGGCGTGCTGATCGTAACGCCGGAATACAACTGGTCCGTTCCCGGCGTGCTCAAGAATGCGATCGATTGGCTGTCGCGTCTGGACAAGGTGCTAATCGGCAAGCCGGTTATGACGGCGGGCGTATCTCCCGGAATGATGGGAACGATCCGCGCCCAGCTTCACCTTCGCGAAATATTGGCCAGCCCGGGCGTCCAGGCCAAGCTTCTGCCCCCGGCCGGTAACGAGATCATGATCAGCTCGGCGGCTCTGAAGTTCGACGAGACGACGAAACGGCTGGTCGACGAATCGACTTTGCGCCATATCGACCGCATCGTAGATCAGTTTATCGAGTTTGCGGCCGATCCTCGGTAAGCTCTCATCCGAAGAAGTCTCTTCCGTTGGAAACGGAGGCAGACTTTTTTCTTTTATGCCCTTTTTTACATATGTCAATATTGACATATAGAAAAAAAGGGCGTATTTTATTTCGTATGCGAACTATTTCCCTGCGAACAATAAAACGGGAAAGGAGAAAGGAGAAAGTAGAAAGGAGGCTCGCCTTGTGCAGGAGAACGAAGAACTCCAGATGATCTTCCAATCGTTCCGGGAAGTCAATCAAGCTTTTCACCAATCGATGACGCAGACGACGCAGCGATTGGGCATTACCGCCATTCAATATTTCGTCATGAAAATCGTCGCCGCACATCCGGGGATCGGCCTTAACGAGCTTGCGGACAAAATCTATTCCGTCACGAGCACGGCCAGCGGCATCGTCGACAGAATGGTTCGAGCCGGCTGGCTGTCCCGCGAACGGCCCCCCGAGAACCGCCGGTCGATCTCCCTGACGCTGACGCCGAAGGGGGAAGCGATGTGGGGCAAAGCCAGCGAACTGCGCCAATCGCAGCTGATCGCGGCGTTCTCGCAGCTGACCTCGGAAGACGTCCAGCAGCTGCAGCGCATACACAAGAAAATTGTGAACATGATACAGAGACAGAGAGAGGTAGAGAAACATGAATCATACGAGTAATTTAAGGAGAGGCCCGATTGTCGCTGCGCTGATTATCGCCGCTTTCGTGGCTATTTTGGCCCAGACGCTTCTGAACGTGGCTTTGCCCGTCATGATGGAGGATCTGGGCATTAACGCGAACACGATTCAGTGGCTTTCGACAGGGTACTTGCTCGTCAACGGCGTACTGATTCCGGTCAGTGCCTATTTGATCGACCGCTTCACGACCCGGCAGCTGTTTATGACCTCTGTCGGCTTGTTTACGCTCGGAACGATCCTATGCGCGGTTGCCCCCAACTTCGAGCTGCTGCTGACCGGCCGCCTGATTCAGGCGGCGGGAGCGGGAATTTTAATGCCGCTCATGTCGGTCATATTTCTGACGATCTTCCCGATCGAAGAGCGCGGCAAAGCGATGGGGATGATGGGGCTGGCGATGATCTTCGCCCCGGCGGTCGGACCTACGCTCTCCGGCTGGATCGTCGAGCATTACGACTGGCGCGTGCTGTTCTACGTCGTGCTGCCGATCTCGGTGTTTTCGCTGATCTTCGGCGCGATATCGATGAAGAACGTGACCAAGAACACGATGCCCAAGCTCGACCTGCTGGGCATCGTGTTCTCCACGCTCGGCTTCGGCGGACTGCTCTACGGCTTCAGCGACGCCGGACACGACGGATGGGGAAGCGCGCGCGTCATTGCCAGCCTGGCCGTCGGCTGCGTGGCGCTGATCTTGTTCTTCTGGAGAGAGTGGACGATCGACAAGCCGATTCTCGAGTTCCGCGTCTTCAAATATAATATGTACTCCCTGACGACGGTCATCAACGTGATCATTACGATGTCGTTGTATTCCGGCATGATCCTGCTCCCGATCTATCTTCAGCAGATTCGCGGCTTCTCGCCGATGGATGCGGGGCTGCTTCTGCTGCCCGGAGCGATTCTGATGGGGATCATGTCCCCGATTACCGGCATCATTTTTGATCGAATCGGGGCTCGCTGGCTGTCGGTCGTCGGTCTGCTCATTACGACATTCACCACCTACGAGTTCAGCCAGCTTACTGCTGATACGACTTACACTCACCTGATCCTGATGTACTCGTTGCGGATGTTCGGCATGTCGATGCTGATGATGCCGATCCAGACCGCCGGCATGAACCAACTGCCGCAAAGGCTGAACGCGCACGGCTCGGCCATGTCCCAGACGCTGCGGAACGTCGCGGGAGCGCTCGGCACGGCCTTCCTCGTGACGATGATGTCGAATTCGGCTGCAGCGCGCGTCAAGGAGTTGGTCGTCCAGGGCCGGATCGATCCGGCGGATCAAGCGGCCATGCTGGAGGTCACCCGGGAAGGCACGATCTACGGCATCAATCACTCCTTCGTCATTGCGACCTGGATGACGGTCGCCGCCCTGGCGCTCGCTTTCTTCATCCGGAAAGTGAAGCCGCACTCGGAGCCGGTCGCCGCGGCGCAGCTGCAAAAGCAAGCGAACTAGAGCCGCCGCGCGCGGCAACCATACAGGGCCGATTCCTCGCGGGATCGGCCTTGATCTCTTTTAGCCGACGGTCAAACGTGGTAGTATTCAAGAATACCGGACATCTTGGGGAGGCCTTCATGATCAAAAAGCTGCTACAGCCATTGAGCATTTCCAGAGGGTATTTTTACGCGCTGCATCTGCTGCTGCTGATCGTGCTTACAGCGTACGCGTTTTCTTTGTTCGGCATCCGGCTCGACTTGCCGAGCCTGTTCCAGTCGGATCTGGGAACGATGACGGTGGCCCATCGGGGCTCCTCCGGCTATGCGCCGGAAAGCACGCTGGCGGCCTACCGATTGGGCGTGAAAATGAAAGCGGATTACCTCGAGATCGACGTTCAGATGACGGCGGACGGAGAGCTGATCGCCATGCACGACAAGACGGTCGATCGAACGACGAACGGCAAAGGAACGGTCGGGCGGATGACGCTGGCTCAGATTAAGGCGCTCGACGCGGGCTCGTGGTTTAACGAGAAGCATCCGATCTATGCCCGGGAGGACTACGAGAACGAGAGGGTGCCGACCATTCGCGAGATTTTCGAGGAATTCGGCAAGAACACCCGCTATATGCTGGAGACGAAGGATCCGAGTCAGCAGCCGGGCCTTGAAGAAAAGCTGTGGGCGCTTATCGAGGAATTCAATCTGGAGAAGCACGTGGCGGTTCAATCGTTCAGCGCGGCCAGCCTGAAGAAGTTTCGGGCATGGGACGAGGAGGTGCCGCTGTTTCAGCTGCTGTGGTACAATCGGCCCGCGCAAATTACGGAAAGAAAGCTGACGGAGATCGCGGCGTACGCGAGCGGCATCGGAGCGAATTTCTTAAGAATTGACGAAAGCTACGTGAAGAAGGTGAAGCAGGCGGGCCTGCTGATCTATCCTTATACGGTCAACTATCAGGTCAACATGGAGAAGGCGGTCAAGTGGGGGGTCGACGGCGTTCATACGGATTTCCCCGACCGGCTGGTAGAAGTGATCGAAGAGGTGGGCCGCTCCTCCCCGATACGGACTTGACGATCGACGGCGTACGGCGAAAGCTGCGCGGCCGGAATAACCGTTCTAGGAGCGGCCTTTGTCGGGCTTCGGCTCGAAGCTTAAACAAGGCTTGCCCGAAGAGGACAGGACGGCCAGACTGGGCAGCGTATGCGACTTGAACCCGAACGATCTGCAGCCCTTCGGAAAGTTCGGGTCCCAGGTGACATAGAAATGCCGGCACTTCATGCAATCGACGCGGCGCGTTTCGGACAATGGAATCCCTCCGTTCCTCTGTTCTACGATATGATTATACTTGCGTCGACCCCCCTCGGTCGAGAGAGGAGAAGAAGATTTGAAAATCGGAAACGGGAAAGGAATGGCCTCGGCGGCAGCGCTCCTTCTGCTGCTGGCGCTCGCCGCCTGCGGAACGGATGAAGCGGCGACGCGGCCTCAGCCCCCGGAGACGCCGGCGCAGGCTTCCGCACCTCCGGAAGCTTCGGTCGCAGAGATTCCTTCGCGACCGCCCGCCGCCTCCGGAGAGGCTGGGGAGGAAGCGCAGCCGGACGAGCCAAGAGAGACGGAGAACGGGGAGCCGGAAACGCGGGAAGAAGGCGAGACGCC
This sequence comes from Cohnella hongkongensis, assembly GCF_042654645.1. Lineage (NCBI taxonomy): Bacteria > Bacillati > Bacillota > Bacilli > Caryophanales > Paenibacillaceae > Cohnella > Cohnella hongkongensis. The sequence goes on from NZ_JBHSEP010000024.1 coordinate 20,478, forward strand.
CGAACCGGAGCCGGTGTCCGTTCCGAAGCGGGGAGAGTTGCCGGAAGGGTTCGTCTATCTCGACGAGCGAATTCCCGACGCCCTGTACGACATTCGCTACGCGGGCGAGAATAACTTTGTCGGGACGACGATCGACGGGTATAAGGCGCCGCTCGCGATCATGACCGAGGAAGCCGCGGAGGCGCTGAACCGGGTCAACGAAGAGGTGAAGCGGAGCGGTTACGTGCTGCTCATCTATGACGCCTATCGTCCGCAGAAAGCGGTGGATCATTTTATTCGCTGGGCGGCCGACCCGGCCGACACGGCGATGAAGGACGACTTCTACCCGAAAGTCGACAAGTCGCAGCTGTTTAAGCTCGGCTACATCGCCTCGAAGTCGGGACATTCGCGCGGAAGCACCGTCGATCTGACGCTCGCGGACATCGAGACCGGCGTTCCTGCGGATATGGGGAGCCCTTTCGATTTTTTCGGAGACATCTCCAGCCACGGGACGAAGAACATTACGGCCGAGCAGACGGCCAATCGGGAACGGCTGAAGAAGGCTATGGTGATGCACGGATTTAAACCGTATAATAAAGAGTGGTGGCACTATTCGTTAAAGGGTGAGCCTTATCCGGGCGACTATTTCGATTTTGACGTCGAATAGACGACCGGGACAGGTTTATCCTTCCGCCGGGCGGGCATTCTAATTTTATCTTTGAAGGAACGGAGGCGTTATATGTCCTTTTATACGAGTGTGGAGAGGGCGGAACCGGAAGATACGACCGAGATCATGAGATTGCTGGTGAATACGGCGGAGTGGCTGCTTCGCAAAGGTTCGACACAATGGAACTCCTTGCTGAGAGGGGAGGATTCCCACAATACGCCGGAGTCGGTCCATCGCGGTGAAGTGTACATATTCCGGAACGACCGCGATATCACGGGAATGGTCATCCTCCAGGAGGAGCCCAACGCCTGGGACCGCCATCTCTGGGGCGACAAGGCCAACGACGGCTCGGCCGTATACCTGCACCGTCTGGCGGTCAATCGCAAATATGCGGGGCGGGGCATCGGGAAAGAGATTATGCTGTGGGCCGAAACCGCAGTTCGGGAGCAGCTCCATCGGCGGCTGATCCGTCTGGATTGTCTGGCCGCCATTTCGGCGCTGAACGAATTTTACCGCAAGCTGGACTACGAATACGTGGGAGAGGGCGTCAATGCAGCGGGAACCTACAGCAAATACGAGAAGAGAGTATAGCATGACGAATCCCGACCGCAGCTTGCACGATGCGGCCGGGATTTTTTGTAGGGGGGACGCGTCCGATGGCGGCATTTGAAGGGCGGCTCCCATTTCATCCGTTATTGTCCGAATGGTTCGCCGAGACGTTCGGAGCGCCGACCGACGTGCAGAGGCAAGCCTGGCAGGCGATCGGCGAAGGCCGGCATACGCTGATCGCGGCGCCGACCGGTTCGGGCAAGACGCTGGCTGCGCTGCTGCCCTGCCTCGATCGGCTGCTGCGAGCCGAGCGGTCGACGCCCGGCGTCCGCATCTTGTATCTCACGCCGCTCAAGGCGCTCAACAACGATATTCACCATCATGCGGTCGGTTTCGTGGAGCAGCTTCGGGAGCGGGCGGAGGCGAGCGGCGCGCAGTGGCCGGGCATCCGCAGCGAAGTGCGCACGGGAGACACGAGCGCAAGCAAGCGGGCCGCCATTCTGAGACGGCCGCCGGAGCTGCTCGTGACGACTCCGGAAAGCCTGTATTTGCTGCTGACGTCGGACAAGGGCAGAGCGATTCTGGCAACGGTCGAACAGGTCATCATCGACGAGATTCACGATGTCGCTGCGGACAAGCGCGGCGCCCATTTGTCCTTGTCTCTGGAGCGGCTCGTCCGGCTGCGGGGACGGCCGGTGCAGCGGATCGGCGTATCCGCGACTCAGAACCCGCTGGAGCGAGTGGCCGCGTTTCTCGGCGGCTGGGAACCGGAGCGCGAAGAGGCGGGAGAGGAGCGGAAGCGTCAGCCCCGGCCGGTGGCGATCGTCGAGAGCCGAATGCACAAGGAGATGAGCGTCTCGATCGCGATGCCTGACCAGAGCCAGCCGGCGCCACCCGCGAGGCCGTATGGCTGCCCCTGCTTGACCGTTTGATGAAGGCGATGGAGGGCTGCCGTTCGGTCCTCATTTTCGTCAACAGCAGAAGGCTGTGCGAACGGCTTTGCCTGCGGCTGAACGACCATGTCGGCTGCGAGATGGCGCGGTCTCATCATGGCAGCATAGCCAGGGAGCGAAGACTCGAAGTCGAGCGGATGCTGAAGGAAGGCCGCCTTCGGTGCATCGTCGCGACGTCTTCGCTCGAGCTGGGCATCGACGTCGGCCACATCGATCTTGTAATCCAGCTGGATTCGCCGTTGGAGGCGTCCAGAGGCGTTCAGCGCGTCGGACGAGCCGGTCACGCCGTCGGAGAGGCGAGCCGGGGCCTGCTGCTGGCCAGACAGAAGGCGGCGCTCCCGGAGCTGGCCGTTCTCGGTCGGCTGATCGCCCGCCGCGAAATCGAGGAGATTCGCATTCCCGAGGCGCCGCTGGACGTGTTGACTCAGCAGGTCGTCGCCATGGTCGCGGCGGAGGACTGGGAGGTCGGCGATCTGCTTGATGTGATTCGGCGGAGCGACAGCTATCGGAATTACCCGCTGTCCGGACTGGAGAGCGTTCTCCGGGTGCTGTCCGGTTATTTCCCGTTCGCCAAGCCGCTGCTCGACTGGGATCGCGTCTCGAATCGGCTGACGAGGAGACGCAACACCGCGATGGCGGCGGTCACCGGCGTCGGAACGATTCCGCAGAGCGGCAACTACCCGGTCCATCATCTGGACAGCCGGGCTCATCTCGGGGAGCTTGACGAGGAGTTCATCCAGGAAAGCCGGGTAGGCGACGTCTTTCAATTGGGGACGAGCTCCTGGATGATCCGGGAAATCCGCAACGACCGGGTATACGTGGCGGAAGTCGGCAACCGGTTCAGCGAAGTTCCGTTCTGGCGCAACGAGGCGGGCAGCCGCTCGTACGAGTTGGGGGTTCGGGTCGGCGCGTTTGTCCGGGAGCTGGCGGACCTGCTGGAGCTGGACGGCGAAGCGGAGGAAAGGGCGCGGGAAGCGGCCGAAGCCGCGGGCCGGATGCTTCGCGAACGTTACGGAATGGACGGGATCGCCTCCGAGCAGCTCATCGATCTCGTCCGTTCGCAGCACCGATTCTGCGCGCTGCCGACCGATCGGCAGATCGTGATCGAGCACTATCGCGACGTGATGAATCAGACGCATGTCGTAATGCACCATTATGGCGGAAGAAAAGTGAATCGGGCCTGGCTTCTGGCGATGAAGAGGCAGTTCGAGCAGCTTCTTCCTTATCGTCTGTACGGCAACGCCAAGGATAACGGCATCGAATTCGTGCTCCCGGAATGGGATTCGTCCTGGCTGCAGACGATTCTCCAGGTGACTCCGGGCAATATCGAGCGGCTTCTGACCGAAGCCGTCTCGGATTCGCCGATGCTCGGCATCGCCTTCCGCAGAATCGCCGAGAACAGCCTGCTTTTGTCGCGCAGCTTTACCCGCACGCCGCTCTGGCAGAAGCGGCTGCGCAGCGAAGAGCTGCTCCGAAGCGCCTTGCCGTACGCGGACAGCTTTCCGTATTTGCGCGAGGCGATATCCGAATGTCTGCACGTCGACTTGGGAATCGAGCAATTAAGAGATCTGCTGACGAAGCTCGTCTCGGGGGAGATCGACATCGTCGTGAAGGAAACCGCTTATCCTTCTCCGCTGGCCGCCCAGTTCATTGCCGATTACGTAAATATGCAGGTGTACGAAGGGGACGGGCTTGACGAGACGACCCGGATGCAGCTTCTTCATATCAGCAAAGATATGGCGGCGCAAATATTCGACGCCAGCGTTCTTGGCCAAGCCGTCCATCCGGAGGTCGTCGAAGCCGAGAGCCGCAGGCTGGACGAAACCGGCCGCGCGCCGGCCAGCGCGGACGAGCTGGCGGCGCTGCTTAAGCGCAGAGGGGATCTGACCTCCAAGGAAATCGTCCGCGCGGCGGGAGAAGAGGGGCTCGGCTGGTTGAGCCGGCTGCAGGAAGAGGGCCGCGTCTCGGCGGTCGAGCTGTCGGGGGACGGCGAGTACCGCTGGATCCCCGCGGACGAGAAGGAGATCTACGCCGAGTTCCCCGAGTCGCGCCAGTCGGTTCTGTTCGTGCTGGGAAGGTACGCCGATCATGTGATCTCCTTTACGGAATCGGATTTGTGCGAGCGCTACCCGGCGCTCACGCACGCCCAGGCGCGGCGGGCGGTGGAGGAACTGCTGGAACACCGTCTGATCGAGCGGGCTCCCCACGCGGTGGACGAGTCCGAACGGCTATGGACGAGCGTGAAGGTCGCCGAGCGGCTCGTGCGGCTGTCGATCCGTCATGCGAGAAGCATGGCCGAGCCGATGGAGGCGGCCAGATGGTGCGGACAGATCGCTATGAGGCAGCACGCGCGGGAAGGCTCGCAGCTTCAGGGCAGCGAGGGGCTGCTCGCGGTGCTGGAGCGGCTGCAGGGCTTATTCCTTCCACTGTCTCATTGGGAGACGATCGTGCTTCCGACGCGCGTGGCCTCCTATCGCAAGGAATATCTCGATCAGCTGTGCGCATCCGGCGATGTGATCTGGATCGGCCGCAAGGAGGAGGGCGACAAGGAAGGGAAAGTCGCATTTTTCCTGGCGGATTCCAAGCCGCTATTCGCCGCCTTTCTGGAGGAGGCGGCCGCGAAGCCGTGCAAGCATCCGGAGCTGCTGCAGCGCGTCGAGCAGGGCGGCGCGAGCTTCCTGACCCGGCTCAGCCGCGAGGACGGCAGGACGCCCTCCGAGCTGCTGGCCGATTTGATCGATCTGGCTTGGGAAGGCCGCGTATCCAACGATCAGTTCGCGCCGCTGCGGCTGCAGATCGGGACGGCTAAGCCGAAGCAGTGGGCGAGAGCCGGATCCGGGCAAGGCCGCTGGTATGCGACGAGCTCGCTGCTCGATGAAGGCAGCGGCTCCGCGACTGCCCGCAGCGGAGCATCGGAGGCGATCTCTTCCCGACAAGACTCGCCCGTACTCGTATGGACGCATCATTTGCTTAACGTCTATGGACTGATCAACAAAGAGCTGGTCGCAAGAACGGCTCCTTATTCGTGGGACCTGTTTTACCCGACGCTGAAGAAGCTGGAGGAATGGGGGGCGCTGACGAGAGGGAGCTTCATTCGCGGAGCGGCGTCGCTTCAATTCACGACGCGGGAGCTCAGCGAGTCGATCCGCCAACCGCTGCCGGCCGCTGCGGGCTCCGGGCTGTCGATTCTGTCCTCGGCCGACCCCGCCGTTCCTTACGGCCTGCTGATGGAATGGCCGGAGGAAGGCCGCGGGGCGAGCTACTCGCGCAAGCCGGGCAACTTCCTTGTCCTGCAGGGCGACAGGTGGCTGTTCTGGATCGAAAACAACGGGAAACGGGCGTTCTCGGCCCCGGGGGCCGTCGAGGAGGCGGAGGAGTCGGAGGAGCCGGCCGAGGAACGGGCCCCCTTGCTGCTGCAGGCGTTCCATGCGATCATTCGCAGCCGCAGGCTGGTGAAGCTCAAAGTCGACGCTTGGAACGGACGGCCGATTCTGGAGACGGAGCTGGGCCGCAGTCTGCTGGCGCTCGGGGGGGAACGGGACTTGCGGTCGCTCGTGTTTTGGTCCAAATAAGGGAAGTCAGGGCGGCTTGGATCGTGTACAATAAAGGGGAGCTTTCATCCAATTTCATGGGAGAGATGGCCTTGTTGAACGAGAGCGTGCTTTGGGAGGGTAAGCCCTTCAACTTCGGGTTCCCCAGCTTTACGCATTACCGGATCACGGAGCGCAGAATCATCGTGGAGAAAGGTATTTTCACCAAGCGCCGCGAGGAGATCCAATTGTACCGCGTCCGGGATATCACCTTGAAGCGCAACCTGTTCGAGAGAATGCTGAAGATCGGGGATATTACGGTCATCTCCACGGACTCGACGGCCCCGACCTACCTGCTGCGCAACGTTCGGGACAGCGTTGCCGTATCCGATCTGCTCGGACAGGCGGCCGAGAATGCCCGGTTGAAATACAGAGCCCAGGAGCTGACCGAGATCCAGGTTCAGTAAGCGGACGAAGTCCGCCGCTGCCCCGGAGACGAGCGAACAGCGAGAAACCGCCTTGAACGCCGCGAGCGGGCGTTCCAGGCGGTTTTTGCTTGCGCTAACGAAGCTTGATCGGCTTCTTGTACAGCGGATACAGCCACTTGACCCCGCTTGGCGTCATCGTATCCGCGAGCAGATGCGAGGCGTAGCCTGCGGCGGCGACGGCGGCGACGCCTTCGATGCCAGACTGCCGCTCCAGCCCCCAGCCGATCGCTCCCCAGCCGATCAGCGCCCACAGCGTATGGGTCATTCCGCGATGCTTCAGCCACGGAACCCAGACGACGAACACGCCTAATCCGGTCAGCCAAGCCATTCCATTCAGCCAACCGAAGCAGAGCAAGGCTCCGCCGATCAAGCTGACGAGAGCGTTCCGAATGACGCCCTGTCTGGCGACGAGGCCAAGCAGGAGAACCGAAGCGGCGCAGACGGCATAAGCCGGATCGAGGGTTCCCCGATCGGCGAACCGGTAAGCGAGGCCGGCAAGCATCAGAAGCCCGGATGCGAGCGCCGCGTTCCTCAGCCATTTGGAGAGCTTGGAGATTTTGCGGCTGAGCAGGCTCGGTCCGTCGAGATCCGCGCTGAGGGCGGACAGTCCGGCGACGGAGAAATAGAGCGTCGCATGGTTCAGGCTGAACGGATAATACGCGCATGCCAGAGCGCCGATCGCGCAGCCGATGGCCAGATGTGTCGTTCCCTTCATTCTTCCCTCCGCTGACGGTCTTGTTGGAAGCCTAGACCGATAACCCCGTCATAGGCGATAGGCAAACATATGTTTGCTTTCCTATTATACAAGCCGGCAGGACGGCTGAGCAACCCCAATGTTGCCAGGTTTAGCAAACAATCAACAAGCGGCCTTGCAGGAATCGTCCCAGTTGCCGGCGGAGCCCCGACGGTCACCGCGAACAAAGGCCAACTCGCGCCAACCACCAGCCCTCGCCAACACAGGCCAACGAACCCCTATACACTCCAACGCACTCCAACTCGCGCCAACCACCAACCCTCGCCAACATACGCCAGTCCAGGCCAACACACGCCAACCCCGGCCAGCCCACTAACGTAACGGTTGCCAGCGCCGCTAATTGTGCCATTTTCGCAGTACGGAGATTGTAACGGTTGCGGCAGCGGCTATTTCCGCCGAAACCGCGCCGTTTCGCTCGATAACCCCCAAATAAGCGCGGTGGCAACCGTTAGCTTTTCCTTTTTCGGGAAAACGATCGATTAAGCGCCACTGCAACCGTTAAACGTTGCCGACAGGAAGCGCCTTCGATCGCATACTATCGGTCGCATACCATCGACCGTATGCCACCGATCACATAGGACAACGGCTTAACCTGACGACATTGCCCTTCCCCCACCCCCGGGCAGAAGGCCCGGACGGACCGATCAGTTGAATCTCCCCTTGTATTTGCCCGTATTGCGAATATGGATCTTCACCGTAATTTTCCGGATGCAGTCCGGGCCGAGCATCATTTTTTGATTCTTTTTCAGTTCGTGCCACTTTTTGGGCTGTTTCCGGTAGAGCGTCTGCTCCAGCTTAAGCACATCGACGTTTTTCGCCAAGCCGCTCCGGAAGCTGTTCATAATCTCGTCGCGGACGACCTCTTCTCCTAGCCGCTCCAGCTTCTCCATGCTCGCGTTGGCGAACAGCTCGTCTACCGTCGCGTCCAATCTCAGACTTAATTCGAATACGGCCCGTCCGCCGATCACCTCGCTCTCGACGCTGTAGTCCGGATTGATCAAGATGAGACTGGCCACCGGTTTGCCTTCGGCAGGCACCCGGATGAGAGAGCGATTCAATTCGCCTTGCGTCCATCTCGTTCCGGAGAGCTCGTCCTCCGGCAGCCAGGCGACCGCCTTTTTATCATGGAAGAAATAAGCGCCGTCGATCGTCAGCATCGGCTGCTTCTTCCGGTCTTCCTGCCATACCTTCCGGTTAATCGCAATAGACGGCACCATGGCGGCTTGGGCCGGCTCGTTGATTTCCGCGATAATCCGGTTGCTGGTCTTGGGCATAATATACGAGCGCTGTTTGAACGTCGGCTCCGGGCTGAACAGGATCGTATCGAGCGGCGACAGGTTAAATACCGATTTCTGGATAAAGAGGTCGGGCAGCTTCTCCTTCGTTCCGTAGACGAGAATGTTGTAGCGAATTTCCCCGAACCGGTTGATCGAGCTGTAAATATCCTCGACGCCTCTTCTTAAAATTCTGTCGGTGCAGACGATCGTCTTGACGTGTCCCCAGAAAACCCGCATCTGGGAGGTCGCATAGATGGAGGAAAGCGACTCGCTCAGCGTCGTGCCTTTGCCCTGGGCCACCCAGACCGGCAGCAGCTTGCCGATCTCCATCGATTCGTTCCGGCCGACATTGCCGAAGTTCAGAAACTGAACGTAAGTGATAAACTCCCCGTTCTCGTAATCCACTCCGATCGCGGTGGCGTAGTCCATCGTCTGAATATCGTTGGAGTTCCAGCAGCCCGGAAGCGCCAGAAGCAGCAGACCGGCCGCCGCGATTTTCAGCAGCGCTCGTTTCATTTCTCGTCACCGTAGTGATCCGGATCGACCGGGTGAATCACTCCCGGCCGGGTTTTAATTTTGGCCCAGGGCACCCGCAGGTAGGAGACGGCCAAATTTTTGACGTTTAGCGGCGACATCGGCGCCAGGTACGGAACCCCGAACGAGTGCAGCCTAGACAGATAGGCGACGAACAGGATCAGAGACAGAATCAGGCCGTACATGCCGATGAACGCCGAGACGAGGAAGATCGAGAAACGGATGATGCTCACGATGGTGCTCAGCGACTGGTTGACGAGCGTGACGGAAGTGACGGCGGTAATGCCTCCGACGACGACGACGGAGGGGGAGACCAGTCCGGCCCGGATGGAGGCGTCGCCAATAATCAAGCCTCCGACAACCGTCAGCGTCTGTCCGATCGGACTCGGCAGGCGAACGCCGGCTTCCCGGAAGATCTCGATCAGCATAAGCAGAATGAACATCTCGATCTGGGCCGACATCGGCAATCCGAGGCGCGCTCCGGCGACCGTCGCCATCATCCGGAACGGAATTTGATCCTGATGGAAAGCGACGAGAGCCACCCACAGGCCCGGCAGCGAGATCGAGAGGAAGAGGCTGACGATGCGAACGACTCGGGCGAAGGAGATATAGGTGTAGTTAAAGTGAACGTCCTCCGGCGACTTCATCAGCAGAGACAAGCCTGCGGGGCCGATCAGAATCATCGGGATCCCGTCGACGATCAGAATGAACCGTCCGGCCAGCAGGCTGCTCACGACGTAATCCGGTCTGCCGGTCGTTGTGAATACCGGGAACACCGCGTACTTGGAATCGGCAAGCATCTCCTCGAGCTGGTTAATGCTGTACAACCCGTCAATGTCAATGGCGGACAGCCTCTTCTTGACTTCCCTCAAAATTTCCGGCGACAAAATATCCTTGAAATAGATTAATCCGACCTTCGTTTTCGTTCTTCGGCCCAGCGTGTACGTCTCGTAATTCAGACTTGCGCTCCGGATGCGCTTGCGGATTAAAGCGACGTTCACGACGAGATCTTCGGTGAACCCGTCCTTCGGACCCTTGATCGAGATTTCGGTGCTCGATTCTTCGGGAGAGCGGCCCGGCCGGTTGCAGATGTTCATCTTGTACAGGCGCCCGTTGGAGGGGAACAAGATCAGCGTGTCGCCCTGGAACAGAAATTCCGCCAGCTGTTCCGCGGTGTCCTCCGCTTGGAGAGCGATGAGCGGAAGGGCGCCCTGATATCCGCTGTCTGCCGAGCCGAAGCCTCCCCGTTCATAGGACTTTTCAAGCTCCGGCAAAATGATTTGTCCCAGCTGAATCGTATCCGTCAGCCCTTCGGCATAGATCAGAACCACCTCCGAATCGGGACTGTCGGCAAGCATGCACGGCATAATCTGTATATCCGACGATTGGGCGAATATATCCTTCAGCGTATCCAGCTTCCAATGGGGCGAAGCTTTCGTTTTCCTTCTCATGCGGCTCCTCCTCTGGGCGATCTGGCGAACCACGATATGGACATCCAGCAGACGGACAGGGTAAACGCGACGGCAAGCGATATCGGGAAGTAATAGCGGTACATCCATAAGTAGAAGGCGTATTCGTTAATCGGGAATACGGCCAGCGCGACGTAACTGAGGGCGATGAGCATCAGGATCCGGTTCCTCATCTCGCTGCGGCGGATGCGAAGCAGATCGAGCACGAGGAAGAGGGACAAGCTGACTCGCACGCAAGCGCCGGCCAGCCACTGATAGATGGAGAAGAAGTCGACATGCTCCACATAGGTGCCGAGCTTGACCAGCCGCCACTGCTCATACGGAGAGACGACCTGCTTCGCGGCTTCGCCGGGTCCGAATTCCGTAATGGCACCGATCGTCGGCCCCAGCGTGATATAGATCAGGATGGCGGCATACACGATAAGGCCCCACGGCTTGACCTTGCTTTTCAGGTGCTGCTGCATGGCGACCAGAGTGACCAGCTCGATGAAACCGCCTCCCGCATAGAGCATGCCGTGCAGAACCGGGGGGAAGCCGAATTCCATGAACGGCTGAAGCAGGGTGAAATCCTTCTGCGGATTGTTCGAGATGCTCACGAAGAAGCCCAGCAGGACGACTACCGGCAGCAAAATGCCGGACATGATCGCGATAACGCGAATGCCCCAGGCCGCGTAGAGAGCGCATAGACCGGTCAAGATCAGCGCCAGCAGCAGCTTGGGCGTACCCGGAAGATAATTGTTGATCGTCCAGGTCGACGAATGGACGACCGTCATCGCTCCGATCAAGTAGAGCTGGATGCAGAGCGGGATCGTCAGCGCCCAGGCGACGATCGGATGCGTTCTCTCCGACAGCCAGTCGTACAGGGAGATAGACCCCGTTTTTCTTATAAAAAACGCAAGCAGGAGGCACCACAGAAGGAACGGCAGTCCGGCGGCGATGACGGCGATCCAGGCGTCGCGTCCCGACGCGTCCAGAAGCATCGGATTGACGATGACGTGGTTCGTTAAGCCGTTCGTCAGCAGCAGTATCGTGCATGCCTGAAAAAAGTTGATCGTTCTGCTCGGACCTCTCAAATCAAAACCACCTAAGCCTCGGTTATGTCGCAACGGGGTTATTATGCGCGTAGCGGCCGATTTCTATGTCGGAGCGTTCCTCGGCTGCCGGAAACCGGAAGGAGCCGCCGGAATTTATGAAAATTTTTTAATCGACAAATTAACAATTAATCTTCGCATATAGAATGACAAGCTTTTCATCCGCATATATGTACAATCAAACCGATAACTGCAAGCTGTCCTCATCACTTATTACGGAAGAGGTGTATCCGAATGCGTAGGGAAACCATTCGCAAGTGGGTCGCGTATCTCGTAATCGCGGCATGGACGACGACGGCGGGGATCAGCTGCCTGGCGACGAACGCCAATCGGACGGACGCCAATACAAGCCTGGCTGCGCCTGCCTTGAACTGGCCGGTCGGCAGCCGCGGCGCGTTCCCGTTTCCTGCAGCGGCGGAAACGAAGGAACCCGAGCCGGCGTTCGAGGCTGCCGGTGACGAATCGCAAGCGGGCATAAGGCCGACGTCCTTCGAGACGGCCGCCGTGCTCGAACGTTTCCAGACGGCGGCAGCCCCCGCCGCCATGCAAGAAATCGCCAAAAATCCCGATCAGGAAGTACATATCGCATCGCCTGTCCAACCTCGCACGCAGTTGTACGAGGTGACCGCCTACTATTTGAATGTCAGGGTCAACGGGTATTCGAAATCGAAAATCAAGACAGTAGTGGAAAAAGGCACCCGCCTGGAGATTGTCTCCCGAACCGCCGAAGGCTGGCTGAGAATTAAAGGCGGAGGGTACGTGCACGGAGATTACGCGAAGCCCGTAAGCGAGGAACGGGAGGCAGCGGCCGCCGCCGAGGTGACAGCGTCGCAGACCGAGACAGCGTTGCAGACCGAGACAGCGTCTCAGGCCGAGCCGCCGGCTGCGGATATGCAGGCGGCAGCGTGGGCGGAGGAGGAGAAGCCGCCCGCTCCCGGTCAGCCGACCTCCAAGGTAGAGACGGAGTCCGGACTGACGGAGGAGGACATCGCCCTCATTTTCAAGGGGACGGAGCTGGCCGGTCACGGATTGGAGGAGACGATTCTGGAGGTCGAGGAGAAGTACGGCATTAACGCCTTGTTCACGATCGCCGTCATGAAGCTGGAGAGCGGCAACGGCAGCAGCAGACTGGCCAAAAGCAAAAACAATTTGTTCGGGCTGAACGCGACCGGTCCGGACCCTCACCGCAAGGCGTTCGCCTTCGAGACGAAGGGGGACAGCGTCAAGAAGTTTGGCCAGCTGCTGGCCGACAAGTATGTGGGGAAAGGCTATACGACGATCGAGAAGATCGGCACCAAATATTGTCCGGCCAATTCCAAGTGGCCCAGCCTCGTCAAAAACATAATGAAGCGGGACTACAAGAAGCTGAACGTTATTTGAACCAGCCTTTCTCGTTGAATCTCTTGATCGCTTCGACCCGGTTGCTGACGTTCAGCTTGTCCAGAATAACGGAAATATAGTTGCGGATCGTGCCGGTTGTCAGAAACAGCTCGCTGGCGATTTCCTTCGTGTTTTTGCCGTCGGCGATCAGCCCCAGCACTTCCTTCTCGCGGTCGGTCAGCGGATTTCCGCTATCCTCGCGGTAGGCGTCGTCGACCAGCTCGGGCGCGTAGACGCGGCGGCCCGCCAGCACGCTGCGAATCGTGCTCGCCAGCTCTTCGCTCGGACTGTCCTTGAGCAGATAGCCGCCGACGCCGGCTTTAATGGCGCGCTCGAAATAGCCGGTGCGGGCGAACGTCGTCAGGATGATCACCTTGCAGCCGGAATCCTTCAGCTGCTCGGCGGCCTCGAGGCCGCTGATGCCGGGCATCTCGATATCCATCACGCAGATGTCGGGCTTCAGCCGGCGGACGAGTTCGACCGCCGTCGCCCCGTCGGAAGCCTTGCCGACGACCTGCATGTCTTCCTCCAGGTCGAGCAGGGAGCCCAGAGCGCCCAGCAGCATGCGTTGATCCTCGGCGATGACGATTGATATCATTGCGATTCCTCCTTGAGGGGCTGCCGCGAGATTTGCGGAATGGTCGCGACGATGGTCGTACCGTCGCCCGTGTCGATGCCCAGAGTTCCGTTGACGAATTCGAGCCGCTCCTTCATGCCCTGCAGGCCGTGACCTTTCCTGAAGTTCAGAAGCTCGGGCCGGCTGGAGCCGTTGTCGTGGACTTTCATGACGACCTCCGTGCCGCTCTGGCTTAAGCTGACCGTGCAAGCCGTAGCTTCGCTGTGCTTCACGACGTTGTTGACGGCTTCCTTCAGGCACATGCTGAGCACGTTTTCGGCAAGCAGGGAAACGCCTCGCAGCGCGGGACTTCCCTCCAGCTTGAATTCGATCTGGGCCGCAAGCAGAATTTGCCGAATTCTCTCCAATTCGTCTTCCAGCCGGGTGCCTCTCATTTCCGAGACGAGCAGCCGGACTTCCTGCAGCGCCGTTCTGGCCGTATGCTGCACGTCCTTGATCTCCGCCCGCGCGCGCTGGGGGTCGCCGGCGATCAGCCGGTGCGCCAGATCGCTCTTGAGCCCGATCAGCGACAGCTTCTGGCCGAGCGTGTCGTGCAGGTCGCGGGCGATGCGCTGCCGCTCCTCCAGCTTGACGAGCTCGGAGATGCGCTGGTTGGCGTCCTTGAGCTGCTCCTGGAGCGCGCCTTGCTTGTTGCGGTTGTAGCTGCCGAGGGGGAGCAGAATGACGCCAAGCAGACTGATCAGAATAAAGGGCGTCTGCGTAATAAAAAACTTGTCCTGCATAATGAAGCCGACGTTGACGGCGATCAGGGTCGTGGCGATATGAATCGTATAAAGCGTAATGAAGCCGGCCTTGTTTTGGACGTTGCCGATAAAAAAAGCGAGAAAGAACGCGAAATACACGTAGCTGAACAGCAGCGTCATCGCGATCGAGACGGCAATCTGCACGCCGATCCCAACGTAAACCGGCCAACCTTTGGCGCTTAAGGTTAGCCGGTAGCAGAAGAAGAACAGAAGGATCATCAGAATGCCCGCGGCGATCTCGATTTCCGAAGAGGCTCGAAAGATAAAATAAAAAGGCAAAACGCAGAACATCAGCCAGACGTAAGGGCTGATTCCGGTCGTCTTCGGAAAGATTTGGAATCGCCTGAGTTTCCTGTACATTCGCGAACTCTCCTATTGTCGTCAATAGCCCTCTTACGGTTATTCTACCATAAGAAGGCTGTACGTTGGCGATTATGCGACTTCGTTGTCGGGCGGGACCTGCGGCTTGCGAACCGGAAGCCGGCTCGCATCGGAGCCGCCCCGGAGTAGATGGCGGATTTGTCCGAACGTGACGAAGTCCTTCTTCTGTTCGTCCCACAGCTTGAACTTCAGCGAGGCGAAGCTCGACCTGAGCGTCACGGTCGTCGCGTGCTGCAGCGGAGGGACGGCTTCGTGCGCCTTCTCCAGCAAGTAATTCGGCACTCTCGGGCTCAGATGATGAACGTGATGGAAGCCGATATTCCCGGTCAACCATTGCAGAACTCGCGGGAGCTTGTAATAAGAGCTGCCCTCAACGGCCGCTTTCACATAGCTCCATTCCGAATCGTGCTCGTAATACGTTTCCTCGAACTGATGCTGAACGTAGAACAGCCAGATGCCTGCGGCTCCGGACAGCCAGAAGATCGGAAGCTGCACGAGCAGGAAGGCCTGCCAGCCGATCGCCCAGATCAGGGCGCCGTACAGAACGGCGACGCCGGCGTTGGTGATCCACGTATTCATTCGCTCCGCCCGCCTGGCGTCCTTGCGGTTGAAGCGGTATTCGAGCAGGAAGACCGCGAACGGGCCGATCCCGAACATGACGAGCGGATTGCGGTAGATGCGATAACGCAATCTTGTCCATTTCGAAGCTTGGACATACTCGTCTACCGTCAGCAGCCACATGTCGCCGACGCCGCGTTTGTCCAGATTGCTGCTGGTGGAGTGGTGAATCGAATGGCTGTGTCTCCATTGATGGTAGGGGAACAGCGTAAGAATTCCCGTGAACGTCCCGACGATTTCGTTCCATTTTCGATTTTTGAAAAACGATTGATGGCAGCAGTCGTGAAAGACGATAAATATGCGGATCAGGAAGCCGGAGGCCAGCACGATAAACGGCAGCGACAGCCAGTAGGATACCGATAGACTCCAATAGGCCGCGGCCCAGAGCAGGACAAACGGGGGGATCGTGTTAAGCAATTGCAGCGCGCTGGCTTTCGTGTTCGCTTTTTCATAAGGAGAGACACTCTTCTTTAACTGTGCAGCGTTGGAATTCGGCATATAATCATCCTTACGAATTAAAGTGATAATCTCATTGTAGGGGATGCCGCGGCCCGTCGTTAGTCATAAGTGTCAACAATCGAATATGACAAATGTCATATGAAGGTTTTTTCCGGGGAAAAGAGGAATCGTTCCTTGCGGCGTCTAAATGTTAGAAGATCAACTAGTCCCGGAGGCAGGGTTCGTGTCTATAAAAGTCAAGCTATCGCTGCTGCTCTCGCTCATCGCAACGTTGATATTGTCGCTGAACCTGTCAATCTATTATTATTCGACCAAGCACGAGCTGGAGAACGGCTTGCGGCAGGAGATGCTGGCGATCGCCAAGCAGATCGGCACCAATCTGGACGCTGCGGAGAAGTCGAAAAGACTGATGGAGAACATGCTGGGCGAGAAGCTGCGGATGGCCGCGATCGCCGCCAAGGGAGAGCTCGATCCGCGGCTGGAGAGCGTGCGCAACGATCAGTTGGAGGAGCTGAGCCGCAAGCTGGGCGTCGATCATATCTCGCTATGGCAACGGGTCGAGGACGACATTATCGTGCTTCGATCGTCCGACCCGAACGAGCTGAACATGGGCTCCAGGTCGATGGATTATTGGTTTACGGCTTTTAATCAGCTGCTGGACGAGGGCGAGGTGACGATCGAGCAGGGCCAGAAGCTGAACCATTACTGGTCCGGGCCGTACCAGTACGCCTCCTCCGATCCGGAGAGAATTCGCAAGTGGGGATACTACTACGACGGAACGACGGATTATATGATTAATCCGTATGTGAATGCGCAAATGTTTCTCGACTACGAGAACAAGATCGGGACGAACGCCTTGATCCGCAGCGTGATGGACGATAACGCCAACATCGTCGGGATCGCCGGCTACGATCCCGAGTTTTTCGGCAGGCCCGAGGTCGTGAAGGTGAAGAAAGGCAAGACGATACGCAATCTGGACGTGCGGGCCGTTCCGTTCGGCGAATACGTCTATGCGGACGAAGACAGGGATGTCGAGCTCGTCCGGCGGGCGGCGGAGACCGGCGAAGTGTCCACTGCCCGATTCCGGGCCGACGGCATGGAGGTGTTCAAGAGCTTCATTCCGCTGGGCGGCGAGAAGCCCTACGTCGTCAGCGTCATTTTCGATTACGACTTGGTCAAGCAGGCGCTGGGCCACCAGTTGATTCTGCTCTCGGTCATATCCGCCGGTCTGCTCGCACTGGTGGCGGCCGCCAGCTACTTCATCTCGGATCTCATGATCCGGCCGCTTAAGCACATCGTCGGACATGTGAACGAGATCGCGGCCGGCCGCTTCGGCAGAAGAATCGAGGTGCGCAGCCGCGACGAGCTGGGCACGCTGTCGATGCGGATCAATGCGATGGCGGACAGCCTGCGAAAGTATACGGGCCAGCTGCGCGACTCGGCGGAAGAGCTTCGCAGCACGAAGGAATATTTGGAGTCGTTCGTCAACCATACATCGGACGCCATCCACGTGACGGATCTGCGGGGAGCGGTCACGCAGGCCAACAAGGCGTTCGCCGCCCTCTACGGCTGGCTCCCGGAAGAGGCGATCGGCCGGCGGCTGTCTATCGTTCCGGACGAGCTGAAGCGCGAAGACGAGGAAGTTCGCGGGAAAGTCGCCGCGGGGGAATCGGTAACCGACTACGAGACGGTTCGTCTGACGAAGAAGGGGGATCGGATCGATGTCAGCATTACGGTGTCGCCCATTCGCGGCGAGCGCGAGGAGGTCGTGGCGATTGCGGCGATTACCCGCAACATTACCGCGAGGAAGCAGGCGGAGGAAGCGATTCTTCGTTCCGAGAAGCTGTCGGTTATCGGCCAGCTGGCCGCCGGAGTCGCGCATGAAATCCGCAATCCGCTGACGACGCTTCGCGGGTTCGTCCAGCTGGGCCAGAAGCAGGGCGAGCTGTCCCCCGCCTATCTCGACATTATGCTGTCCGAGCTCGACCGGATCAACCTGATCGTCAGCGAGTTTCTCGTCCTGGCCAAGCCGCAGATCAGCGAGTTCAAGCCGACCGATATGGCGGAGCTGCTTCGGGACATGGTGTCGCTGCTGGAGGCGCAGGCCTTCCTCTTGAACGTCAAGTTCGAAACCCGCTTCGAAGCCGGCGCGCCTTTTGTCGTATGTGACGGCAACCAATTGAAGCAGGTCTTTATTAATGTCATTAAAAATAGCCTCGAGGCGATGGAGGACGACGGAGGAACGATCGGCATCGACCTGGCCTGCGACGAGCGGGGAGAGACCGTCGTCATCCGGATCGTCGACCAGGGCGGGGGCATCCCGGAGGAGCATCTGGCCAGACTCGGCGAACCGTTCTTCACGAGTAAGCCTTCCGGCAACGGACTGGGCTTGATGGTCAGCCAGCGCATCATCGCCAAGCACGGCGGGACGATGAGCTTCAGCAGCGAGCCTGGGGCGGGCACCTGCGTGGAGATCAGGCTTCCGGTTTGCGCCCAGCCTTCGGCCTGATACAATAGGAGGGAAACTGATCGGGAGAGTTGATCCGCTATGCGTACCGTATTATCTCGTTATGCGCCGTTGGAATATAAGGGCGCCTGCGAGCTGCCGATCGCCGGCGAAGAGCGGCTGAAGGTGGCGGCCGACGGCTGCGACCGCTTCGGGATCTGCCTGCAGGCCGATCTTCTGGCGGCGTTGGACGGGCCGGGGGGCCGCCCGACCCGCATTGCGGCCGGCGAGCTGTTTCACCTGCCTGCAGGCCGCGCCTCGACGCTGCAGTCGCCGGCGTTCTCGAGCGCGACGCTGCTGCTCGTTTCCTTCAGCGGGCTGGCTGCCAAGCGCAGCTCCGGCAGCTCGTCCGCTGCTGCCGGCATTCGGAGTTTCCGCTTTCCGCAGATGAAAAACTGGATGTCCGAGTTTGCCGGAACGGCGGCCGACCGGCTGAGCGAGAGCGATTATTATTTGGCGCAGTCCCGATTGTACGCGATGGCGGCCGCCTATCTGAACGCGAGCGCAACCCCGATTCGCGACGAGACGGCGCTGTACGACGATCTGGAGAAGGCGCGCCGCCGAATCCGGGACCATTATGACGCCGCTCTGGATATGGAGGAGCTGGCTAGAAGCTCCGGCGTCGGCTCAAGCCGGTTCTATAAGCTGTTCCGCCAAATGACGGGCTTAAGCCCGCTTAAATACTTGATCACTAGAAGGCTGGCCGCTTCGCTCCGCCTGCTCGCCGACCCGAACGTCAGCGTCACGGAAGCGGCCCATTCCGTCGGTTATCCGGACGAATACTATTTCAGCCGGCTGTTCAAAAAGCAGATGGGCATCACGCCGACGGAATACGCCTTGCGGTCTCAAGTTTCGGTTGCCGCTCTGTGCGGGATATACCGAGGCGACCTGGCGGCTCTTGGAATGACCGCGCGTATGACCCTGAAGAGAGACTGGGAGTTGGACCTGGCGAACAGGGACCGTTATTTGCGGGAAATCCGGGAGGCGAGGCCGGACTTCATTTTGGCCGGTCCGCTGCCCGACGATCTGGTCGCCGAGCTTCGGACGATCGCGCCGCTTACGGTCTATCGCTGGCACGAGCATTCGTGGAAGACGCGCTTCGCCGATTTCGCGCGGCTGCTCGGTCTGGAGAGCGTGGCTCAGCGCTGGCTGTCCGACTTCGAGAGCAAGACGGACAACGCCAGGCGTCACGTCGAGGAGCGTCTGATCGATAAGCCTTTTCTTATCGTCGGGGTGCGCGCCGGCAACTTCCGGGTGTACGGCAAGCAGCGGCGCAAGTTCACCGATCTGCTGTACGACGAGCTGCGCTTCCAGTCGCCTGCTGCCGCCGACGACATCGGATTTCTGGACCTGCCGGACGTGCAGGACGTCATGGAGCTGGACAGCGAACACGTGCTGTTTCTGATCGAGTTCCCGGCCGACGATGCGTTCTGCTCCGAGCTGGAGCGGCAGTGGAGGAGCAAGCCCGGCCGTGCCGGAGTGGAGAGGAGCTGCCTGTTTATCCGGCTGGAGGAGCCGTTTTTGTACAATGCGGAAATGCATGAACGGCTAGTCGACCAGATCGTCGACTATTTGTTTGCCCATAGGAGAGAGAAATAGAAAAGTCCATGAAGAAATCGAAATATCCATTCCGGTTTCTTTTTTTTTCTGTAAAATGATAGAGGCAGATGCAAATGAGAATCATTATCATGAAGAGAGAGTCTCAATGAAAATCGGTTACTTATGGATCGCGCTTATCGTTTTATCGTTCACTTCCCTGTTCGTCGGCGTATCCAACCTCACTCCGCTGGATCTGTTCGCCATGACGGAATCTCAGTGGGAAATTATGCGTATCAGCCGAATTCCGAGATTGATCAGCATCTTGATCGCCGGAGTGGGAATGAGCGTCATCGGCTTGATTATGCAGCAGCTCGCCCGGAACAAGTTCGTCTCGCCGACGACAGCCGGAACGACGGATTCCGCCAGCTTGGGCGTGCTCGTCGCGATCCTGCTTTTTCCCGGAGCTTCTCCGCTGTTCAAGATCGTCGTCGCATTCGCGTTCGCGCTGGGCGGTACGATGCTGTTCATGCGGATTCTCAGCCGGATTCAGTTCCGCGACCCGATTCTGATCGCGCTCGTCGGTCTGATGTTCGGGGGAATTGTCGGATCGATCACGACGTTTCTGGCGCTCAAGTACAATTTGCTGCAGAGCGTGAACAGCTGGCTGTTCGGAGACTTCTCTTCGATCCTGAAAGGGAAGTACGAAATGCTCTACGTGAGCCTCCCGCTTATCGCGTTGGCCTATCTGTACGCCAACCGGTTTACGATTGCGGGCATGGGCGAGGAATTCGCGGTGAACCTCGGTCTGAAATACCGCCAGGTCGTTCACCTGGGGCTCGGCATCGTCGCGCTCGTCGCCGCAGTCATTCTGCTGACGGTTGGCTCCCTGCCGTTCCTCGGCCTGATCATTCCGAACATCGTTTCGCTGTACAAGGGCGACAACCTGCGAATCAGTCTTCCGCACACGGCGCTGCTGGGCGCGGTATTCGTACTCGCCTGCGACATTCTCGGCCGGATCATCATCTATCCGTACGAAATCTCGATCGGGCTGATGGTCGGCGTCATCGGAAGCGGCATTTTCCTCTACTTGCTGTTAAGAAGGAGGGGGAGCCATGCGTGACCGGTGGAAGCTTATGGCGCTTGCGGCGCTCGGACTCGGGCTGATTGCCTTGTTCATGACGATAGACGGCAGCGGCAACTGGGACTATGTCCTGCCCCGGCGATCGAAGAAAATCGCGGCCATCCTCCTGACGGGTGCGGCCATCGCCATCTCGACCGTCGTCTTCCAGACACTAACGAATAACAAGATACTGACGCCGACCTTAATCGGTCTCGACTCCCTGTATTTGCTGCTGCAGACGGCGATCGTCTTCCTTTTCGGCTCCGCGACGCTGACTTCGATGGCGAAGAACGTGCAGTTCGCGCTGGCGGTCGGCATGATGATGCTGTTCGCGAGTCTGCTGTACAAGCTGCTGTTCAAAAGGGAGGGCCAGCATCTGTACTTCCTGCTGCTCGTCGGCATCATCTTCGGAACGTTCTTCTCGAGCATTGCCAGCTTTATGCAGATGCTGCTCGATCCGAACGAATTCATGATCGTTCAGGATAAAATGTTCGCCAGCTTCAACAACGTCAACACCGACGTGCTGATCGCGTCCGTCGTTCTCGTCCTGCTCGTGCTCGTCTATTTTCGCCGGGACTTCAAGTATTTGGACGTGCTCGCTCTCGGCAAGGAGCATGCGGTTAATCTGGGCGTCCACCATGAGCGCGTCACGAAGCGGCTGCTCATCGCGGTCGCGCTGCTCGTCGCCGTATCGACGGCGCTCGTCGGTCCGGTCACCTTTCTGGGACTGCTCGTATCGAACGTCACTTACCGGCTGCTGAACACGTTCCGCCACAAAGCCGTGATCGCCGGCACCGTGCTGGTCAGCATCGTCGCGCTCGTCGGCGGGCAGCTCATCGTCGAGAGGGTGTTCACCTTCTCTACGTCGCTTAGCGTCATTCTGAATTTCATCGGCGGCGTCTATTTCCTATATTTGTTGCTGAAGGAGAGCAAGTCAACGTGATCGAAGCTAGAGGCATTACGAAGCGTTATGGAGACAAACACGGCATACACGGCATTACGACATCGATCGCCAAAGGTAAAATCACGTCCTTCATCGGGCCGAACGGCGCCGGCAAGAGCACGCTGCTCTCCGTGATCAGCCGGCTGCTGCAAGCCGACGAGGGGGAAGTGCTGATCGACGGGATGGACGTCAGGAAGACCGACAGCGGACAGCTGGCCCAGAAAATTTCGATCCTGAAGCAGGCGAATTCGATCAATGTCAGGCTCACCGTGCTCGATCTCGTGCAGTTCGGCCGCTTCCCTTACAGCAAAGGCCGGCTGAACGCCGAAGACCATCAACATGTCGAAGCTTCGATCCGCTACATGGAGCTGGAGGCGCTCCAGGATAAGTACCTGGATCAGCTTAGCGGCGGGCAGAAGCAGCGGGCGTTCATCGCGATGGTGCTCGCCCAGGATACCGAATACATTCTGCTCGACGAACCGCTGAACAACCTGGACATGAAGCATTCCGTCCAGATCATGAAGGTGCTGCGCCGCCTTACCGACGAGCTCGGCAAGACGATCGTGCTCGTTCTTCACGACATCAACTTCGCTTCCGCTTATTCCGACTATATCGTCGCGATGAGAGAAGGAACGATCGTCAGAGAGGGGCCGACGGACGAGATGATCGACACGGCGGTGCTGAAGGACATCTACGAGATGCACATCCCGATCCATGTCGTGGACGGGAAGAAGATATGCGTGTACTTTTCTTGAGTTCGCTTGGCTTGCTCCCGCAGGCCAAATGACTATATATCAAAAATAACATTTCAAAGGAGTGGTCCATCGTGAAGAAAGCTTTATCTCTGATTCTGATGTCCGTCATGGCGGTCGCGCTGCTCGCAGCATGCGGCTCCAAAAACAATAGCGAAGGGGCTGCCAGCCCGTCGGCCAGCCCGGCCTCGTCCCCGAGCGCTTCGTCCTCCCCGGCGGAATCCGGAAGCCCGTCCGAATTGGCGGCGCCTGCCGAAGTGACAATTACGCACGCGCTCGGAACGGCGACGGTGAAGACGAATCCGGAGAAGGTCGTCGTATTCGATTACGGCGCGCTTGATTCGCTCGACAAGCTGGGCATCGAAGTGCTGGCTCTGCCGAAAGCGTCGATCCCGGGCAACCTGTCCCAGTACGAAGACGCGAAGTACGAGGACGCGGGCACGCTGTTCGAGCCGGACTTCGAGAAGCTGAACAAGCTGAAGCCCGACGTCATCTTCATCGGCGGCAGAACCGGCGAAGCTTACGAAGAGCTGAACAAGATCGCTCCGACGATCCAGATGTCGATCGACGCCAGCAATTATATGGACTCTTTCAAAAACAATGTGAACGTGATCGGACAAATTTTCGGCAAGGAAGCCGAGGTGGCCGCGGCTCTCGAGGAGTACGACGCGGCGGTGGCCGACCTGAAAGACAAGGCGGCCGAAGCCGGCAACGCTTTGATCGTCCTGACGACCGGCGGCAAAATCAGCGCTTACGGGCCCGGCTCGCGCTTCGGCAACATTCACGACGTATACGGATTTGCGGCCGTCGACGAGAGCATTAAAGTCGATACGCACGGCAACAGCATTTCCAACGAGTTCATCGCGGAGAAAAATCCGGACGTCCTCTTCGTCGTCGATCGAGACGCGGTCGTCAGCGGCGAAGGCTCTTCTCCGGCGAAGGAAGTCATCGAGAACGATCTGGTGAAGAAGACGAACGCCTACCAAAACGGCAAAATCGTCTACCTGAGCCCGAACTACTGGTACTTGTCCGGCGGCGGCCTGAATACGGAGATGGAAATGGTTAAAGAGGCGGCTCAGGCGGTTCAATAAGAAATACGAAGGAGGGCGACGGCAGATATGCTTATACAAACGAGGACGATTGTCGTGCAGAAGGGCAGCGCCGACAAAGTCGTCGAGAGGTTCAGTCGGGAGGGCATTCTCGACGAGCGGGAAGGGCTGATCGACATAACCGTTGCGACGAACAAGCGGTCGAAGGAGACGGAAGAAGTTCTCGTCATCATCCGCTGGGAGTCGGAGGAGGCTTGGAAGAGCTGGGAGAAGAGCCCCGAGCATATTGAAGGGCACCGCAACAGCAGAGGCCAGACTCCTCCCGACTACGTCATCAGCACGACGGTGAACATGTACGACGTGAACAAAGTCAGAAAAGGAAAGTTCGGACAGTAGCTTCCGGACCGTTTCGATCCGATCAGGGCATGCCCTTCCGGCGACGCAAAGCCGGAAGAAGCATGTCCTTTATCATAGGGTTGACGTTGCTTTGATTATTGTATACACTTGTATACAGAGCGATATGTATACGTTTGTATACGGAAAAGAGGCGAAAAAATGAGAATGGGACATCGGGAAGGAGAGGGCCGCAGCGGTCGCCGAGGAGGGCCCCACGGGCCGCAAAGCTCTCGCGGGTTTCACGGCGGGCGAGATTCCGGCGGCGCGCAGACGTTCAGAAGGGGCCGGATTCTTCTGTTTCTGGAACAATTAAAGCTTAAGCGGGCTACGCTCGCCAGACAGCTGACCGAGCCGGAATTCGAGACGATCCGGCCGACGCTGTCCGGGGAATTGAAGGCGCTGGATCAGGTCATCGAGGAGTATATCCATCTCTTCGATCTTCAGGAGATCGGCAGCAGTCCGGCTTCGCGAGATCCGGCCGACGGAGGAGAGGAGAACGGTTAACGATGATTCGCAGGTTTTTTTCCTACTATCAGCCTTACAAAGGCTTATTTATTCTCGATTTCTCTTGCGCAGTCGTCGCCGGCCTGCTGGAGCTCGGCTTTCCGCTGGCGGTCAGAGCGTTCGTCGACGATCTGCTGCCCAGCGGCAACTGGCAGATGATCGTGCTGGCGAGCGTCGGTCTGCTCGCGGTCTACGCGCTGAACACCCTGCTGAACTATATCGTCACCTATTGGGGCCATATGCTGGGCATTAACATCGAGACCGATATGCGCACAAAAATGTTCGATCACATTCAGAAGCTGTCGTTCCGATTCTTCGACAACTATAAGACCGGGCATCTCGTCGGCCGGGTGACGAACGATCTGAACGACATCGGAGAGCTTGCCCATCACGGGCCGGAGGATATCTTCATCGCGATCATGACGCTGGCGGGCTCCTTCACGCTGATGGCCTACATCAATCTGGAGCTGGCGCTGCTTACGTTCATCATCATCCCGATTATGGCTTGGCTGATTATCGTGTTCGGCGGCCGGATGACGAGTACGTACCGGAGGCTGTTCGGCAATGTCGGCAGCTTTAACGCCCGGATCGAGGAGAATGTCGGCGGCATTCGCGTCGTGCAGTCGTTCGCCAACGAGGAGCACGAGAAGAAGCTGTTCGCGGCCGACAACCGCAACTTCCGCGAGACGAAGCTGCTCGCCTACAAGACGATGGCGAAGAGCATCTCGGTCACTTACATGCTGATGCGTCTCATTACGATATTCGTCATGGTATGCGGCGCATGGTTTTTTATCGACGGCAGAATCGTGCTGGGGGAGTTTATGGCGTTCCTGCTGCTGTCGAACATTTTCTTCCGGCCGATCGAGAAGATCAACGCCGTCATCGAGAGCTATCCGAAGGGCATCGCCGGATTCAAGCGCTACGTCGAGATTATCGACACGGAGCCGGACATCGTCGACGCCAAGGACGCCGTCGAGGTCGAGTCGCTGCGCGGAGACATCCGCTTCGAGAACGTGTCGTTTGGCTACGAGGAAGGCCGGGACGTGCTGAAGGGAATCTCCCTGAATATTCGGGCGGGAGAGACGATTGCGTTCGTCGGTCCCTCGGGAGCCGGCAAAACGACGATCTGCAGCCTGCTGCCGCGCTTCTACGAAGTGACCGGAGGACGGATTACGGTGGACGGAATGGACGTTCGGGATTTGACGCTGAAGTCGTTGAGGAAGAACATCGGCATCGTGCAGCAGGACGTATTTCTGTTCTCGGGCTCGATCCGCGAGAATATCGCCTACGGCGATCTGAAGGCAACCGACGAGCAGATCTGGGAGGCGGCCCGGAGAGCCTCGCTCGAGGAGATGATCAAGCAGCTGCCGGAAGGGATGGACACGATTATCGGAGAGCGCGGCGTCAAGCTTTCGGGCGGGCAGAAGCAGCGAATGGCGATCGCGCGGATGTTCCTGAAGAATCCGCCGATTCTCATCCTCGACGAAGCGACGTCGGCGCTCGATACCGAGACCGAGGCGGCGATTCAGCAGTCGCTGTCCGAGCTGTCCGTCGGCCGAACGACGCTTGTCATCGCCCACAGACTGGCGACGATCAGGAATGCGGACCGGATCGTCGTCGTGGACGAGAGCGGAGTCGCCGAGCAGGGCAGCCACCGCGAGCTGATCGCCTCGGGCGGCATCTACAGCAGGCTTCATCATGCCCAATATCAGCATGCGTAAGCGGCGCGGCCCAAACGGCCCCGTCTGCCGGACGTCGAAATCGTTTGCTTGACATTGCATATTGCACAGCGGAAAAAAGGCGGTGGGGAGGGGTTGCCTCCTCAGCGCCTTGGCACATTTCGGGTATTCCGCCCTAAGAGGCGTCCGTCAGCTCTCGGGGCGGCTTGGCGCTTCCGCCGCGCCGGGCGGCAGCTCCTCCTCGTACAGCCCCGTGCGGCGCTTGAACCAGCGAAACAGATGGGTGAAGATCACCTTCAGAATGGCGTAGCCCGGAACGGCCAGAATGATGCCGATGATGCCGAACAGATTGCCGGCCGCGATAATGACGAAGATAATCGTAATCGGGTGGACGCGCATCGTTTTTCCCATAATCTGGGGAGAAATGAATTTGCCCTCGATCAGCTGAACGATCGTCCAGATGACGATCATCTTCACGAGCATGATCGGCGAGGTCATCAGGGCGACGATCAACGCCGGCGTAATTGCGATCGCCGGTCCGAGATAAGGCACGATGCTCGTGCAAGCGGCGATGACGGCGAGCACGAGAGAGTAATCGAGACCGATAATGAGATACCCGATATAAAGCAGCACGCCGATGCAGGCGCTGACGATAATCTGGCCGCGGATATACGAGCTGATCTGATGGTTCATCTCGAGCATGACGCCGAAGGAGCGGTTTCTCAGCCGGGTCGGCACGAATCCGAGCACGAACGGAGCGAGCTTCTTGCGATCCTTGAGCAGATAGAACAGGATAAAGGGCACGGTGATGATCGCCAGCACCGTTTCCGTAATTTTGCCGACGAGGCTTCCGATTCCGGACCAGGCGTTGTTCAGAATCGCGGACGCTCTCGTGGAGAAATCGTCTGCCAGCTTGGCGGTATCGATGCCGATCATCTCTTGCAGCTGATTGAAGTACTCGTTGCCGATCAGCTCCTCGAACTTTAATTGAGCGTTCTGGGTGTAGGTCGGGAACTGGGTGATCAGACTCGAAATTTGCTGGCTGAGCATCGGCACGACTTTCATGACGGTAAGCGTCAGAACGGCGATAATGACGAGATAAAGCGCGACGATCGAATAGACGCGCTTCACTTTCTGCTTCTCCAGGTAGTCGACGATCGGGGTGAGCAGGTAATAGACGACTCCCGTCAGAAGGAAGGGCAGAAAAACGGTCTCCAAAACGACCTTGAACGGATGAAAGACGTACGAGATTTTCTCCAGAATGAAAATGTTCAGACCGATCAGCAGAATGACGACCAGAAACAGAACGACTTTCCGGTCGATCAGAGCCTTGAGCGTGTCCGAAAGTTTACGGGCATTGTGCATCGAGTCTTCCTCCTTGTTTCTTCCATTGTAACCGACGCGAAACCCGCCTTACAATCGCATCCGGGCTTTTCCGGCGGTTGACAGGGCGAAAGGATTATTTTATAGTTATTTTAAGCTTAGTTTCCGGAATATTCCGGAAAGCGGGGGAACCATTCTTTTGGGGCGAATCATTCATGGCGAATGTAGGGAACCATCTATCCCGAGCCCGTCAGCTAACCTCGTCTGCACTGGATGGGTCGGATTGTCATGGGCAGGATAAGCTGCGCATTCTTTTGACCCGTTGAGGGTCTTTTTCTGTCTCTATAGGCCCTTGTTCGCAGTAGGGGATGGTCTGCTGCGCGCGGGGCTATTTTTTGTCTTCGGACGGAAGGAGGGCAAAGCGGGGCTTGGAACGGATTCGTTCTCGAATTCGACTGAATATACGTGGAGGAGGAATGCCGAATGGCGCAACCAAAGTATATCACCGATATCGGAAAAATCTCTCACATCCCCGAGGAACAGCGTGAGAAGCTAAAGGAAATTACGGAAAAGTTCGTGTTCCGCGTGAACGACTATTATCTGGGACTGATCGATTGGGAGGATCCGAACGATCCGATCCGCAAGCTGGTCATTCCGAACGAGGGCGAGCTGGAGGAATACGGGCGCTGGGACGCCTCGGACGAGGATACGAACTACGTCGTCAAGGGCTGCCAGCACAAGTATTCGTCGACCGCGCTGCTGATCGTTTCCGAGGTGTGCGGCGCGTATTGCCGCTACTGCTTCCGCAAGAGACTGTTCCGCAACGACGTCAAGGAGGCGACGTCGGACATCGAGCCGGGCCTGCAATATATCGCCAACCACCCGGAGATCAGCAACGTGCTGCTTACCGGCGGCGACAGCCTCATTCTCGCGACGCCTAAACTGCGCGCGATATTGCATAGATTGCGCGAGATCGATCATGTCCAGATTATTCGGCTCGGATCGAAGATCCCGGTCTTTAATCCGATGCGCATCTACGAGGACGAGGAGCTGCTGGCGACGATTCGCGAGTTTTCCAGCGCGGAGAAGAGAATTTACGTAATGGCTCATATCAACCATCCGCGCGAGATTACGCCGCAAGCGGTCAAGGGCTTCCAGGCGCTTCACGACGCCGGAGCGATCGTCGTCAACCAGACCCCGGTGCTGCGGGGCATCAACGACGATCCGGAGGTGCTCGGCGAGCTGCTCGACCGGCTCAGCTGGGCCGGCGTGACGCCGTATTACTTTTTTATCAACCGTCCGGTAGCGGGCAACAACGATTTCGTGCTGCCGCTGGCCAAGGTTTACGACATCGTCGAGAAGGCGAAGGCCCGCACTTCCGGACTCGGCAAGAGGGTGCGCCTGTCGATGAGCCATACGTCGGGCAAGATCGAGATTTTGGCCATCGAGAACGGCAAGGCGTATCTGAAGTATCACCAGTCCCGCGAAGGGAACTACGGGAAGTTCATGGTGCTGGATTGTCCCGACGACGCTGCCTGGTTCGACGATCTTCCGGGAAGCGAGCGCTACTGGAAGAAGCCGGCCAAGCGGACGAAGGAGGTCGTCTCCGTGAACGAGCTGCCCGACGTTCCCCGCAAGCGGGAAAGAAGGGCGGAAGTGCCGAGCTGACGCAGCCCGCCTTTCAAAGAGTATAGGACCGTCTCGCAAGCCGGGCGACAGCGCCTTCGACAGCTTGCCGGACGGTCCTTTTTTCGCCCGTTCCGCCGCGCATTCAACCGATTCCGACAAAGGTTCCTCGTTTTCCCGTTTGACCGTTTGACATGCTTCTCCTGCCCCGGAAGGTAAAATCTATTCATTGCGAGACAGGGGAGGCTGGAACGGGGATGGGAAGAGGGAGCGCAGCGGTCATATTTCTCCTTGCGACGCTGCTTGCGGGGCAGGGAATCGCGGAAGCGAACGGCGTTCAGAACGGGCAATGGAGCGGCAAGCTCGCCGGCTCCCGAGCGTTTCCCGACACTTATACGGACGTGGAGGGCGTGCTCACTTTCCGCGGCGGCGGAGAGCGAAGCCGACCCTCCTTCGGCACGGTGCAGATGCGGACCTACCGGCCCAAGATCGCGTGGGAAAAGCGGACGAGAAGCAGCTCGTGGGGAGGCGGCGCCGGGTGGACGGGACAGCCGGCGATCGTCAGATGGAAGCCGGAGGTGCTTCGCACCATGAACGTGAAGGCGAAATTCCGCACCAAGCCGGATTTTACGGAAGTGATCTATGCGTCGCTGGACGGCTACGTCTATTTCCTGGAGCTGGAGACGGGGGAGGAGACGAGAAGCCCGATCAAGGTCGGAAATCCGTTAAAAGGCAGCGTGTCCGTCGACCCCCGCGGTTATCCGCTGCTGTACGTGGGCGAGGGGGTTCCGGAGAACGGGACGATCGGGTTCAATCTGTACAGCCTGACCGACCAGAAAAGGCTGCTGCGCGTGAACGGCATCGATTCGTTCGCCTACCGGAAGTGGGGGGCCTTCGACAGCTCCGCCCTGTTCAACCGGCTCGACGATACGCTGACGGTGGGCGGGGAGAACGGCTTGTTTTATCGCATCCAGCTGAACACCGCGTTCGATCCGAAGCGGGCAGCGCTCTCGATCAAGCCGGTGATCCATAAATTCAGATATAAAATCGCCGGCAACGGCTATCCGGGCATCGAGAACTCCGTCGCCGCTTACGGCGATCTGGCTTACTTCGCCGACAACGGCGGCAGCCTGGTGGCCATGAACGTGCGGACGAACGAGCCGGCATGGGCGCTTCCGCCTTTGGACGATACGGATGCGACGATCGTCGTCGAGGTCGAGGAGGGCGTGCCGTTTTTATACACGGGAACGGAGGTCGACAAGCAGGGGAGCAAAGGCTTTGCCTATTTGCGCAAAATTAACGGCCTGACCGGCAAAGTCGTGTGGCAGGCGAAATACGAATGCCTCTCCGTCGTCGGAGACCGCCCCGTGAACGGCGGCATGCTGGCGACTCCCGTTGTCGGCAAAGGAGAGATATCCGATCTCGTCGTATTTACGCTTGCGCGGTACGGCACGCTTGGAGCCGGACTTATGGTCGCGCTGGACAAAAAAACCGGCAAAGAAACGTGGCGGCTGCCGATGAAGCGCTACGCCTGGTCGTCGCCGGCCGACGTCTACGACGCTTCCGGCCGCGCCTACTTGATTCAGGCCGACTCCGCCGGCGTCGTCTCCGTCGTCTCGGCGAGAGAGGGCAAAGTACGGGGGAGCCTCGCGATCGGGGCGAACATCGAAGCTTCTCCGGCCGTGTTTAACGATTATGCCGTCGTCGCTTCCCGGGGCGGCAAGCTTTACGGAATCAAGCTGGAATGATCGGAGGTCAGCCCGACGATGCGCCAGGGCAAGCCGGCGGAGCTTCTTACGACCTCGAAGCGCAGCTTCGCGCGAACCGCTCCCCGTTCCTTCGTCCGAACGAGAACGGGCAGCTCGACTGCCGCGGACAGCTGATCGTCCGGCTCGTCCGACAGCGGCATCCGGCGGCGCTCGATGCGGATCGATTCCAGCCGGTCGAGCAGCCGATTCAGTGCCTCCATGCGCTCGTTAGCCGCTTCCGGCCAGAGCAGGCGGAGCATATCGCCGTCCTTCCGGTTCATCGCCTCGACGAAGCTGGTCGTCAGCTCATGCGGGGAGGCGGAGTCGAAGTAGCGGCGAAGCTCTCCGCTTGCCTTGTATACCATCAGCTGATGCGCCGGATCGGGCGTGTCGGAGCGGTGCGACGTGCTGCCGAGAAAGTGCACGCAGAAATGCCCCTTAAAGCCGTTGCCCGGAATGCCGTCCCCGCCATGGGGCATGCCGTTCATGGAAGCGGCTATTCGCTCTCCCCCTTTCGTCACGACGATCGCTCTGCGTTCCCAGCTCCATGTTCCTCCGTAGATCCGCTTCATTAGCTTCGAATCCTCCTTCGTAACCGGCTGTACGTCGGCGTGGCTGCTGCCGGCTCGGCGCTGCACGCGAAAGCTGAGGCCGGTCTCCAGATCGGTAATCGTGAATCTGCTTTTACGCGTCACCACCTGACGGGCTTCCCGCCAGGTCATCAGCTTGCCGTAGTGGTGCCTCCGCAGCGTTTCGGCATAGCCGAGCAGGCGGTCGGACGCATCGGCCGGAAGCCGCAGCCTGCTCGAGGACGTCTCGTCCCACAGCTGTCCCGTTCGTTCCAGGCGGTATACGCTTTTGCGGCCGCTGGACTTACGCACCGTCACTTCGAGGTCCGGATAATCATCCGCACGCTCGCCGGCGATGCGCTCCGCTTGAGCGACGCGGGCCGACAGGGACGGACTGGCGATCGTCAGCGAGCTGTACATGTCGGCCGTTCGGCTGGCGCGCACGACGAGCTCGATGGTGGACGGTTCGGAAGCCGGCGGCTTCGCGCTGACGGGCAAGGAGCCTCCCGCAGACAGACCGAACGCGATGCCGGCCAGGGCGATTCGTCGCCATAGGAACTGTCTTTTCCATTGGAACATGCTCTCGTCTTCCCCCTTTCGTATCCGTAGTTGGTCGTTCTTTATTTTCGGCGAACGGGGGATCGATTATGTGGCATAAGGACGGCGGATTTCGCGCAACGTAAATAGCGTGCGCCGGTTCGGGCGCCGCAGACACGCTACCGCGTAGATAAGTCGAATCGGGGGATCCGCTTGGCTTGGACATGGATGTTCGGTATACTGCTGCTTGCGCAGCCGATCGCGCTGCCGGATCGGCTGACCGTCACTTCCGACGGACGGGAAATCGCCGTCGTTCGCCGCGCCGATTATGAATTTCCGTTACCGGGACTGCCAATTATTAATGACATTAAATTGTTAGAGCTGACGAACCGGATCGAGAAGCTGGCCGACCGTCCGCCTGTGAACGCCATGCTGGACGCGTCGGGTGCGATCGTCCCGGAGAAAGTCGGCTACAGGCTGGATCGCCGCGACTGGGAGCGAAGCTTCTACCGATTTATGATCGAGGGGCGAAGCGGCGCTCTCGAAGCTCCGCTCAGGGCCGTATATCCGAGAGTGGACAGCGAGCTGCTGACGTCGATCAAGGAGAAGATGATCGGATACTATACGACTTACTATAACGCGAACAACAAGAGCCGTTCGCATAACATCGGCTTGGCGGCCAAGGCGCTCAACAATCGATATGTATTTCCGGGCGAGTCGTTCTCGTTTAACGAGACGCTCGGAGAGCGTACGGAAAGCAAAGGCTATCGGCGAGCCAAAGTGATCGTCAGAGGGGAAGTGGCCGAAGGCATCGGCGGCGGCATCTGCCAGGTCTCTTCGACGCTGTACAATGCGGTCGACCGCGCCGGGCTGAAGATCGTGAAACGCTATTCCCACAGCCGCCATGTGCCTTACGTCCCTCCGGGCCGCGATGCGACGGTCAGCTGGCAAGGACCGGATTTCGTGTTCAGCAACCCGTATGACCATCCGGTGCTGATCCGTTCGTTCGCAGGCGGAGGGCAGACGACCGTTCTGATCTACTCCGCCGACGAAATTCATAATCGTCCGAGAGAAGTGCCGAGCGCCTCCAAGAAGCTGCCGGAGGAGGTGCCGGCGGACCGCAACGTTAATCGCCGCATCTTGCCGTAGCCGCGCAGGAAGGCTGTCCCCGCAGATTAGCCTTCCTGCATGCCGGAGAGACGGCGGAGGGTTCGCTCTGGCAGGAGAAACGGGCGGCTGCAGCCTCCCGGTTGTCAGCGCTCCCGATCATCGCTATACTCATCCATACAGTGAGTTTACCGGAAGGAAGTATGCCGATGAGTCGAGGAATTCGCGCGAACGAGCTGCTGGCGTTGAAGGAAATAGCAGAAGTGCTTCACTCGAGCAACGAGATGGACGAAATGCTGGGCGCCGTGCTTCACAAGCTGCTGCAGGTGACCGAATTTAACGCCGGCTGGATATTCCTGATCGACGACGAGGAGCCGGGCTACGACTGTGCGGCGGCCGAGAACGTCCCCCGTGCGCTGAACAGCGGCAGCTATGCGCTCTCTTGCGGAGAAGAATGCTTCTGCATCGACAGCTTTCGGAGCCGCAGGCTCGAGCGCGACTCGAACGTCATCGAGTGCCAGCGGATCAGAAGCTCGATCGGTCATCGCACCGGCGACGCGGACGCTTTCAGGCATCATGTGACGGTGCCGCTGAAGGCCGGCCAAGAAAGGTTCGGGCTTATGAACGTCGGCGCGGCGGACCGGGAACGGTTCACCGACGACGAGCTGGCGCTTCTGCACGCCGTCGCGCTGCAGATCGGCATGGCGATCAAGCGCATCCGCTTGTATCAGCGGCAGGAGCGCAATGCGCTGCTCTACGCCAAGCTCGGCGATGTCATTCAGCAGCTGAATTCGGTTCATGAGCCGAGCCAGCTCCCCGTTCAAGCCGTCAGGATGATCGGAGACGCGTTCGAATGGCCGAACGTGTCGCTCTTCACCAGCAAGAACGAGGAGCTGTCGCTGTGGGCGCAATACAAGGACAACCGGCTGATGGAAAAATGGCTGGAGCTGGAGATGGAACAGGCCGGGATCGTCCGAACGGCTTATCGCGAGAACCGGCTCGTCATCGAAGCCCACGACGGAGCGGCTTGCAAGGAGGTGCTGAGCAGCCTCGATCTTCCGATCAGCGGCTCCGCCGCAGCAATCCCGCTCAGGATCGGAGGACGGCCGTTCGGCGTGCTGCTTCTCAGCAGCCCGCGCAATCGGCAGTTCGAGAACGATCCGGAGGATTTCATGTATTCTCTCGGAGACCATCTGTCGCTCTGCATCGAGAATATGCGCATCAGCGAGCAGCGCAGCGAGCTGGCTCTGGTCGAGGAGCGCAACCGGATGGCGCGCGATCTGCACGATTCGGTGATGCAGAAGGTGTTTTCTCTGTCCTTCCTGGCCAAAGGGGCCGAAGCCATGATCGCCGGCAAGGAGCCGGCCGTCGCCGACTCGCTCCGGGAGATCGGCGCGCTGTCCCAGGAGGTGCTTAAGGAGATGCGCGCCCTCATCTGGCAGCTCAGGCCGGCGGGGCTGGAGAACGGCCTGCTGCCCGCCTTGAAGCAGTACGGCCAGCGGATTGGCTTAACCGTCTTCGAGCAGGCCGAGGGCGTTATGGATCTGCCGAGGGCGATCGAGGAGGCGCTGTGGCGGATCGGTCAGGAAGCGCTGAACAACGTGAAGAAGCATGCCGGCACGAACGCCGCTTACGTGCGGTTGAAGAAGACCGAGTCGGCGGCCGTCCTGGAAATCGAAGACCGGGGCAAAGGCTTCGGCCGGGGATGGCGCAAGGGACGCCGCTCGATGGGACTGACTTCGATGAGGGAGCGGGCGGAGGCGCTCGGCGGGGATATCGCCATCTCGAGCGGGAACGGCATGCCCTCGGTCGTCAAGGTCAAAATCCCGATCCACGTTATAGAGAAGAAGTGCCTGGAGGAGAAGGAGAAGCTGTGAAAATCAGAATTTTGCTGGCGGACGATCATCAGATTGTATTAAAGGGCATTTCCTTCTTTCTTGCCCTGCAGCCCGATTTCGAGATCGTGGGCGAAGCGTCCAACGGACGGGAAGCGGTGGAGCTGACGGCTTCTCTGAAGCCGGACATCGTCCTGATGGATTTGAATATGCCGGTGATGGACGGCATCGAGGCGAGCCGATTGATCGCGGAAAGCCATCCAGAGGTCAAAGTGCTCGTGCTGACCAGCTTCTCGGATCGCAGCCACGTCGTGCCGGCGCTGCGAACCGGGGCGATCGGCTATATGCTGAAGGAGGTGGAGCCGGATCAACTGGTCGAGGCAATCCGAAGCGCGCATAAGGGGAACGTGCAGCTCCATCCCGATATTTCCAACATCATTTTGTCGCAGCTTTCCCCGATCGGAACCGAGCATCGGAGCGCTCCGTCCAAAGACGCGCTCGACTCGTTGACGCCCAGGGAGCTCGAGGTGCTCGAGCAGATTACGAAAGGGCTCAGCAACAAGGAGATTGCCCAGCGGCTCGTCGTTGCGGAGAAGACGGTCAAGACGCACGTCAGCAGCATCCTGAGCAAGCTGAACCTGTCCGACCGGACGCAAGCCGCCCTGTACGCGGTCTCCGTTTTCGCGCCGGAGCCCGAGAAGACGTCCTCCTACGACTAAAGTCTTAAGACCGGTCCTCCGCCCGCGGAGGATCTTTTTGTGCCCGGAATTCGGTCTTAAAGCCGATGTAACTTGTCGGACTTCAGATTATAGTTGTTGTAGTTACTATAATAAATAAAGTGGAGGAATTCCTTAATGAGTACTGTACTGTTCGTCAAAGCCAACGACCGCGGCGACCAAGCGGTCAGCGTCAAGCTGTACGAAGCTTTCCTCGAAAGCTACAAGCGCAACCACCCGGAGGACGAGGTCGTCGAACTCGACCTGTTCCGGGAAAATCTGCCTTATCTGAACGCCGACATGATCAACGGCAGCTTCAAGGCCGCCCGCGGCATGGAGCTGACGCCGGAAGAGCAGAAGGCGGTCGCCGTCAAGCACAAGTATCTGGATCAATTTCTGGCCGCGGATAAAGTCGTATTCGGCTTCCCGCTGTGGAACCTGACGATTCCGGCGGTGCTTCACACCTATATCGACTACATTTACGAAGCCGGCAAAACGTTCAAATATACGGAGCAAGGTCCGGTCGGTCTCATTCCGGACAAGAAGATCGCATTGCTGAACGCGCGCGGCGGCATCTACTCCGAGGGCCCTGCCGCAGCGGCCGAAATGTCCTATAATTATATCCGCAACATTATGGCTTTCTTCGGCGTCACCCAGTTCGAAAGCATTATCGTCGAAGGCCACAACCAGCTGCCCGACCAAGCCGAACAGCTGATTGCTCAAGGCGTGGAGAAAGCCGGACAAGCAGCAGCAGGCTTCTAAGAAGCCGGAAGCCGGGCGGCCGGCTGTCGCCTCTTGACAGCGGCGCGAAGTCGCAGTATGATTCAACCTGTTGAATTCCAATACGTTCGTATAACCCCATAAGGTATAGGATGGGGGTCTCTACGGGAAGCCTTAACTTCCTTGCTACGAATATCGGATCGTTTTAGGTCGATCCTATATTCTCGGCGAGGAAGTTTTTTATTGGTGATTCAGAAAGGAGAAAATTCGCCATCCTGATCTGAATCCCCTCCGACAAAAAAACGATTCCGCGTCTAGAGGACGCCGAAGGCGTTTTTGCTTGCAATCGCCGAAGAAGGAGCTGCATCGCCATGAAATACAAAGGGCTCGTCCTGCTGGGAGCGATCTGCTACGGCATTTTGTCCACGATCGTCAAGAAGGCGTACGAGCAGGGGTACGGACTTGGAGAAGTCGTCGGCAGCCAGATGCTGACCGGACTTATATTGGCGTGGGCGCTGGCGGCGCTCATCGGAGGAAGAGACGCCGTCCGGCGGAAGAGCGCGCTCCCGGCCGTGCCCGGGTGGAAGTCCGTCACCTGGAGGCAGCGTTTCCTTCTGATGGG
Source organism: Cohnella hongkongensis (assembly GCF_042654645.1). Taxonomy (NCBI): domain Bacteria; kingdom Bacillati; phylum Bacillota; class Bacilli; order Caryophanales; family Paenibacillaceae; genus Cohnella; species Cohnella hongkongensis. The sequence goes on from NZ_JBHSEP010000024.1 coordinate 57,278, forward strand.
GGCCGGAGCTCCGACGGCCGTCACAGGACTTCTGTACTACGAATCGCTCCGCTACATTCCGAATTCGCTGGCGATCGTGCTCTTGTTTCAATTCACCTGGATCGGCGTGCTGATGCAGGCGCTGGCGCGCCGGCAGCGGCCGGACGGCGGCACGCTGCTTGCGCTGGCCGTTCTGCTCGGCGGAACGCTTATCGCGGCCGGGGTCGTCGAGCAGGGGGCGGCCGGCCTGGATTGGAGAGGCGTCGCGCTCGGTTTCGGGGCCGCGCTCAGCTACTCGCTGTTTATTCTGTTCAGCGGCAAGGCGGTGCCGTCGGTCCATCCCGCCTACCGAAGCGGCTGGATGATCACGGGAGGCGCCGTTCTCGTATTCGCGCTGTTTCCGCCCGCATTTGTGCTGGACGGAACGCTGTGGGGCGGCCTGCTTCCTTATGGCTTGCTGCTGGGCTTGTTCGGCGCGTTCCTGCCGCCGGTGCTGTTCGCGATCGGCGTTCCCCGCGTCGGCGAAGGCTTATCCGGGATTCTGGGCGCCTTGGAGCTGCCGGTTGCGGTGCTGTTGGCCGCCGCCGTGCTTCATGAGCGGGTCAGCCTTCTGCAGTGGACCGGCGTCGCGCTCGTGCTGCTGGGGGTCGCGCTGCCGGAGCTGCTGAACCGGAAGCGGCGGCCGGCTACACCTGGATAAGGATCGGCAGGATCATCGGCCGGCGCTTCGTCCTCGTCCACAGAAACTGCCCGACCTCCTCCTTGATCGTCTGCTTGTACGTGCTCCACTGGTTGACGCGTTCGGCGAGCAGCTTGACGAGAGAGGCGGCGGCGATCCGGTTCACTTCCTCGAGCAGCCCTTCCGATTCGCGAACGTAGACGAACCCCCGCGAGACCGTGTCCGGACCGGATACGATTCTGCCTTCGGCCCGGCTGAGCGTAATGACGATGATGAGAATGCCGTCTTCGGACAGCAGCTTGCGGTCGCGCAGCACGACATGGCCGACGTCTCCGATGCCGAGCCCGTCCACAAGCGTGTTCCCGGTCGGAACTTTCCTGCGCTGGCTGGCGACGCCGTCCCGGATGTCGACGACGTCTCCGTTCTTGACGATAAATACGTTGTCCCATTCGACGCCGACCGATTCGGCCAGCTGCCGATGCTGGCACAGCATCCGGTACTCGCCGTGGATCGGGACGAAATATTTCGGCCTCATCAACGTCAGCATCAGCTTCAGCTCTTCCTGGCTCGCATGCCCGGAGACGTGCATGCCGGTCACCGATCCGGAGCCGTAGATGACCTTGGCGCCGATCTCGTACAGATTGTCGACGATGCGCGCCACGCTGCGTTCGTTGCCGGGAATCGGCGTCGCCGCCAGAATGACCGTATCCCCGCGCTGCACCTCCACCTGGCGGTGGCTGGAGTCGGCCAGGCGCGATAGCGCAGCCATCGGCTCTCCCTGGGAGCCCGTGCACAGCACGACAATCTCGCCGGGGGAATAGCGGTTGACGTCGGAAGGCTCGATCAGCATCCCCTCGGGCAGCCGGAGATAACCCAGCTCTGTCGATACGTTAACGACGTTAATCATGCTCCGTCCGAGCAGCGCGAGCTTCCGGTTCAGCCGGTGCGCGGCGTCGACGATCTGCTGCAGCCGATGGACGTTGGAGGCGAACGTGGAGATGAAGATTTTCTGCTTCGCTTTGGCGAACGCCTCCTCGATATGCTCGCCGACCAGCCGCTCCGAAGGCGTAAAGCCCGGACGCTCCGCGTTGGTGCTTTCGGAGAGCAGCAGCAGCACGCCCTTCTGGCCGATGGCCGCCATCTTGTGGATGTCCGGATAATGCTGATTGACCGGCGTAAGATCGAATTTGAAATCGCCGGTGTGCACGACCGTGCCTTCGGGGGTATTCAGCGCAATGCCCAAGCAGTCCGGAATGCTGTGGTTCGTGGCGAAGAAGCTGACGCGGAATCGGCCGAACCGGAGCACGGAATCGGCCGTAATCGCCTGGAGTCGGGACTGCCCGAGCAGGCCGTGCTCCCGAAGCTTGATTTCGATCAGGCCAAGCGTCAGCCGGGTGGCGTAGATCGGCATATTCAGCTGCTTGAGCACGTAAGGAATGCCGCCGATATGATCCTCATGGCCGTGCGTCACAATCAGCGCCCTGATTTTATCCCTGTTCTCCAGCAAGTATGTAACGTCCGGCACGATGACGTCGATGCCGAGCAGGCTTTCGTCCGGAAACTTGGAGCCGCAATCAATCACGATAATATCGTCCGCATAGCGGATCACGTACATATTTTTGCCGATTTCATTGACGCCGCCGAGCGCGACGACCGACAGCGCGTTCTCTTCCGAGCTCAAGGAACGATCCCTCCGTTTGCGATAGGAATAAGTGCAGTATTGCCTTGAACGGGATCGTTCATCCCGAGAAGACAGGCGCGCGGGGAGGCCGAATACGCGACGGCGGATTTTTTCGATTGCATTTTGCGGGAACCGTGCGTATAATAACATCAAATTCATAGCAAAGTTAAAGTCGAAGAAGAGAAAGAGTACGTTATCGGTCTGTTCCTCAGAGAGTTGGGTCAGGTGAAAGCCAACGTTCGGGCGATAACGGAAAGCCGTCTCCGAGACGCAGACTGAAATTCGAGTAAGCTCTGCCGCATTTCCAGCGTTAACGGGAACACGTATTGATGGATACGTTGCAGAGCGCCGCTTCTTTTGCGATCGGAAGCGGAACTAGGGTGGTAACACGGGTAGCAGACTCGTCCCTTGCGGGCGAGTTTTTTTGTTTTAAAAAAACAATCAGAGAGCATTCCAAGGAGGTTTTTTTCATGCCTTATCAGACGGTTACGCCTGTCGGGCGGCTGCTGTCCCCGCAAGTTCGCGCCATGCCGCCGTCCGGCATTCGCAAGTTTTTCGACTACACGGCGGGAATGAAGGACGTCGTCTCGCTCGGCGTGGGAGAGCCGGATTTCGCGACGCCGCAGATTGTCCGCGACGCCTGCGTCGCAGCGCTGGACAGAGGGAGAACCGGCTACACCTCCAACGCCGGCATGCCCGAGCTGAGGGAGGCGATCGCCGAATACGTATCGGGCCGCTTCGACGTCGAGTACGAGCCGGCGGCGGAGGTGCTGGTCACGGTCGGCAGCAGCGAAGCGATCGATCTTGCGCTCCGAGCGCTGATTACCGAAGGGGATGAAATCGTCATCCCGGAGCCCTGTTACATTTCCTACTCGCCGATCGTGTTTCTCGGCGGCGGCAAGCCGGTCGGCGTGGAGACGCGCGCCGAGAACGGGTTCAAGCTGACGGCCGACGCGCTGAGAGAGAAGCTGACCTCCCGGTCCAAGGTGCTCGTCCTCTGTTACCCGAACAACCCGACCGGGGCCACGATGACGTACGAGGAATGGCTCCCGATCGCAAGATTGGCGGAGGAGCGCAATCTGGTCGTCATTGCCGACGAAATCTATGCCGAGTTGACTTACGGGGAGCGTCACGTCAGCTTCGCGTCGCTGCCCGGCATGAAGGAACGAACGCTCGTCGTGAGCGGCTTCTCCAAGGCGTTCGCCATGACCGGCTGGCGCGTCGGATACGCTTGCGGACCGCACGAGCTGATCGCCGCCATGCTGAAGATTCACCAGTACACGGTCATGTGCGCGCCGATCATGGGGCAGGCGGCAGCGCTGGCTTCGCTGCAGGTCGGCATGGAGGAGATGGAGCGGATGATCGAATCCTACGACCGGCGGCGAAGAGCTTTCGCGCGGGGGCTGCGGGAAATCGGACTTCCGTGCCATGAGCCGCAGGGGGCGTTCTACGCGTTTCCTTCGATCGCTCATACCGGGCTGACCTCGGAGCAGTTCGCGCACCGGCTGCTGCAGGAGGCGAAGGTCGTGACGGTTCCCGGTCACGTCTTCGGCTCGGGCGGCGAAGGATTTATCCGTTGTTCTTACGCCTCGTCCCAGGTACAATTAGAAGAAGCGTTGGAGAGAATCCGCAAATTTCTAAGCTTCATATAGAAGGGATGAGGAAGCGAGCATGGAAGCGAATAAAATGAACGGCATTAAATATTACCCGCCTCTGGAAGATTACATCGCCTTCGACAACGAGGAAGACTATGCGGAGAAGGGGCGGACTTGGGGGCTGTTCGCCAAGACTCCGAAGACGACATTTTGGTACAAGAGCGCGACCTCGCAGCATCCGGTCTCGATCAAGGGCTATCAGGAATACGGAAGCATGAACGTGCTGGTCGTCGAATTCGAGGACGGACGGCTGACGTGCATCCACCCCTCCTTCCTGAAGGAGATGCAGAGCGGCGCGTTCGGCCGGAATCCGGTTGGCGCAGAGACGGAGGAAGCGGAGGGCGGAGAACGCTCCGCGGACGTTTCGGAGCCAGCGGAAGCCGACGAGAATCAGCCCGCGAAAGCCGCGAAAGCCCGAAAGAAGCCGAAGGAGAAAAAGGAAAAGCTGGAGCTTCCCGTCGATAAAGTCAAATTCACCGCGAAGGTGAAGGAGTTTACGACGAAGCCGAATCCGTTCTCGGAGCGGGACGACGAAGTGCTGCTGCTGGAGGAGGTAGCCGTAATCGGCGATTCTCCGCTGGAGATCGGGGAGGCGTGGTGCGGCTACAGCAACACGCTGAAGAGCTTCGGTCTCGAAGTAGGCAACGTGATCGTCTTCGAAGGCAAAGTCGTCGACAAGAAATTCAACAAGGAAATTGTGTACAAGGTGAACAATCCGTCCAAGATTGTCGTCCAATAGACCGGCAACTGCCATTTCCTTAAGGTGATCCCTTTCGGTCAGACAAGCGAGCCTGAAGCGCGCAAGCAGTCTGCTCCGAAGGGGATGTCTTTGTTTTCGGATACGCTTGACATTGCCGTTACGTTAAGGTGTACGATCGGTTTGCGAGGAGGGATCGAGATGGAATATACGGTTCAGAAGCTCGGCCGGTTGGCCGGAATCAGCACGCGCACGCTCCGTTACTACGACGAAATCGGACTTCTCAAGCCGGCGAGAATCAATTCGTCAGGGTATCGGATCTACGGACAGCGGGAGGTGGATCGCCTTCAGCAAATTTTGTTCTATCGGGAGCTTGACGTCGGCCTCGAGGAGATCAAGGCGATCGTGGACGCCCCTGAATTCGACGCCCGTCGCGCGCTGGCTCGGCACCGCGAGCAGCTTCTGGCCAAGCGGCGGCAGCTTGACGCGCTGATCGCCAACATCGATCTGACCTTAGCCTATCATGAGGGGATGACAGACATGAGCGATCTGCAGAAATTCGAAGGCTTCAAGCAGAAGCTTATCGACGATAACGAGGCTGCGTACGGCGAGGAAATCCGCGCCAAATACGGTCATGACCGAGTGGACCAATCGAATGCGAAAATCAAGAACATGACGAAGGAACAGTACGAGGAGCTCGAGCGCCTGTCAGAGGACGTTCACGCGACGCTTGCCCAAGCGTTCGCAACAGGCGATCCGGCGGGCGAGCTGGCCCAGAAGGCCGCCGATCTGCACCGCCGCTGGCTCAGCTTTTACTGGGACCCGTATTCCAAGGAAGCGCACGCGGGCGTAGCTCAGATGTACGTGGACGACGAACGGTTCAAGGCTTATTACGACAAGGATCAGCCGGGTATCGCAGAGTTTCTGCGAGACGCCGTGCGGATATACACGGGCGTCGACGCTTAACCGGATGGGGCCGCTCCCCGGGCGAGAAGATGCCGTTCCGCAAGCGAGATTTCGCTTGTCATTGGGCCGCTCCCCTCGGGGGGCGGCTTTTGTCCGTGATGCAGCAAGTATAAAATACGCTATCCTGATCTGAATCCCCTCTGACAAAAACGCGATTCTGCCTAGAGGACGCCGAAGCGTTTTTGCTTGTATCGATTCGCTAGAAGAATACAGACCAGCTGTGGAGAACATCGTTATTTCTAAAAAGGGTTGACAGAAAACGGTATGAAGGGGATAATACGCCTATGGTGTATGAACTACTTAGTACACACACTTAAGGCGATTGCGGGGTAGCGGAATGAGAACAGGTGGAGGCTGGGAGGAAGTCGAGTTCAACAGCCGGGATCCGGTCTATCTGCAGGTAGTCAGACATTTTAAAGAGATGATCGTCGCCGGAAAGCTGGTAGCGGGTCAAGTGATTCCTTCTCGGCGGGAGCTGGGCGCGCTGCTGAAGATCAACCCGAATACGGCGCAGAGATCCTATAAGGAGATGGAGGAACGCCAATTGATCGTAACGGAAGGAAACTCGCCAAGCCGAATTACCCACGACGAAGCCGTACTGCGGGCGATCCGTGCGGAGCTGCTGGGAGAGGCGGTCGACGCCTTCGTCTCGGCGGTCAGGAAGATCGACGTTCCGGTCGACGAATTGGTCGATCTGGTGAAAAGCAAATACATAGCGGCCCGGATCGTCTCATCCTCGACCGATTCCGCTCCGGAAGGAGGCGGGGAAGGACTATGATCGAGCTGAAGGAAGTTCGCAAGCGGTATCGCGGACGACGCGTGCTGAACGGGCTGTCGTTCACGGCCGAGAAAGGAAGCATCACCTGTCTTATCGGCATGAACGGCGCGGGCAAGTCGACGGTGATGAAGGCGATTATGGGGCTTGTCCCCGTGAACGAAGGGCATATTCTCGTGGACGGGAAGCCCGTCGGAGCATGGATCTACGAGAAGGTTTCTTTCGTTCCCGACCGTCTGACGATGCCGCTAGGCATGAGGATGGCCGAGGGGCTGACGTTTATGGCGGATTTCTACGCCAGCTGGAATGCGGAGCGGGCGGCCGAGCTGATGCGCTTCTTCCGGCTGGAGCCCGGCGAGAAAATCGGCAATCTGTCGAAAGGAACGGCCGCAAAGTACAATCTCGTGCTCGGACTGGCGCAAAATTCCGACTACGTGCTCATGGACGAACCGTTCTCCGGAATCGATCTGTTCAGCCGGGAGCTGATCGCAAAAGTCTTCTCCAGCGAGCTGATCGAGGAACGCGGCGTACTGCTGACGACGCATGAGATCGGCGAGGTGGAGCATCTGATCGACAAAGCGGTCATTTTGCAGAACGGAAAAGCGGAAATGGAATTCGACTGCGAGACGATGCGGAGCGAAGAGGGCAAGTCGATCGTCGACGTGATGAGAGAGGTGTATTCGCGTTGAGCAACTACCTGAAGCTTGTCCATATGGAGATCCGTCGGTTTCGGTCGATTCTGTTCGTGCTCATGGGGCTGACCGCGCTGGTGCAGTTGGGCGCGATTGCGGCGAACGCCGTCGGAGAGATGAGCGATAGAGACGCATATTTTCGGCAGACGGGCCAGGCGCCCGAGACGTTCTTCGCCGAGATGTCCTTTACTCGCGCCGTGCAGGAGACGCAGTTCTGGTTCGCCGTTCCGGTCGGTCTCTGCATCGCGGCGCTCGCGATCTATGCGTTTCTGATCTGGTATCGCGACTGGTTCGGAAGGAGCACGTTCGCGTATCGGCTGCTCTCGCTTCCGTCCGAACGCAGGAACCTTTTTTTCGCCAAGCTGACCGCCATTCTCACGTTCGTTTTCGTCCTGGTCGGGTTTCAATTGGCGCTCATGCCGGTCGGAAGAGCGGTTTATGCGATGATCGCGCCGGCCGGCCAGCTGCAGCCCTCCTATATCGCGGACGCGATTCACGCCAATCAGGCGTTCAAGATTTTGCTGCCGCGCTCGTTCGCGGATTTCTTCGTCAACTACGGCCAGGGCGTTATCGCGCTGCTCGTCGTGTTCGCGTCGATATTGCTGGAGCGGAGCTATCGTTGGCTCGGCCTCGTATACGGAGTCGCGTATGCCGCCGTCTGCGGAATTCTGATGTTCTTGCCGCCGCTTGCGCTCGGTCTGGACTATTCTACAAGTTATTTCTATACCGATGAAGTGTACGCGATTCAAATGGCGATCGATGCGCTGATCGGCGTCGCTTCCGTCTGGATCAGCCTGCATCTGTTAAAGAAAAAAGTGTCGGTGTAAGGAAGGAGACGGCGTACGATGAAACGTTACATTCTGTCGATGGCGCTCGGCGTATTCGCGGTCGGTTCGATCGGTTCGTATTATGCGTCCGGCACGGAAGGGGATGCGCCCCGATATCAGCTGGTCACTCTGGAGGGAGACGCGGAACAGGCGGCGTCCATGCGGATCTCCGGTGCCTATGTCGGAGGTGTCGGATCCAAGGCGCTGCAGCTTACCGTCGAAGGAACGGAATACGACTTGACGCAATCGTTCTATGACAAGTATCTCAAGGATCGTTCCTATCTGACGAGGCAATTCGAGGATATGAGAGAAATAAAACGGGAGCATCGGGATTTTATGAGAGCGAGGCACAACGTCAACAGCTTTTATAGGGATTCGGAATGGCTCATCTATGCGGATGCCGCGCTTTACGGCCCCCATAGCGCACACGACAGGAAGCTGGAGCTGAGACTGGACCTGCTGGAGGAGGCGACAGGCCGCGTTACCAAGCATCGCGTTATGCTCGAAGGCAAACCGTTGAACTGGATCCAGGTGGAGGACGTGCAGAGAATTGGCGACGAAGTGCATCTTCTGGCCAGAATACAGCTTCGGAGTGACACTGCCGCCGAGGCGGCCACGGAGGAGCTGCGGGATTACGTCGTCGATCTTCGCAGCGCCGTGCTTCTGCGCGAGAACGCCCTCGCGTCCGAGAAGCTGGAATCGATGGCGGGGACCCGCGCGAGCGGGGCGGCTCAGCAGACGCTGAACGAGATTCGCCTGTCCGCCATATCGAGCGAGGTGCGCTCCCGCCCTTCGGAATACGTCGTGCTCCAGACGCTGCGAAGCGTGTCGACGGCCGAAGAGGGAGGCGGGGAACGGACGACGCGCCTGCTCCGGCATGAGATCTACTCCTACAGCACGGGCACGCGCACCCCGCTGCCCGAGCCGCCGGAGGCCTACGCTTCGTACCCGACCAGTCAGGGAGAGCTGGGCGAAGAACGCTTCACGATGCTGTATTCCGGCTCCGAGAGCTTGGCGCTTACGAGCTTTACCCTCTCCACAGGCACGCAGGAGCCGGGCGGATGGACGCTGACGGCCGAGCAGCTCGGCGGACAGGCGATCAAAAGCGCGAGACTGGCGCAAAACCGGGTCTATGCGCTAATCCAGACGGGATCCTCCGGCGATCAAGTCGGCATTGCCGACGGCCGGCAGCTGGCGGCCGTCGTGATCGACGCCGCCAACGGGAGCGTTCTGTATAAAGGACAGGCGGAATATGCCGGACCCGCCGAGAAGGCCGAGCAGTTCCGCAAAAACCTGTGGCTGACCAACATCGATGTCAAGAACCGGCAGTGAGCGGATGGACAACGCGCTGGAGACGAAAATCCGGCTGCTGAGAAGCCTGGAAGGGCACGGCTATGCGATCGCCTACTACCTTCTGCAGAACGAGACGCTTGCCGAGGAGGCGACGCGGGCCGCGCTGCTGGAGGCGGGCTGCGACGACAGGCTGCGCGAATGGCCGGCCGAGGCGCAGAGGGAGAAATTCGCCAGGCTGGTCATGAGCCAAGCGATCGCGGCCAAGCGCGAATGGCTGCTGCGGCAAGCGGAATAACGGCAGAACGCTCTTCCCCGAATGTCCGGGGAAGAGCGTTCTGCTAGGATCGGCGAATATGGTAGACGCACTTGCGGTCGCCGGAGGCGAGGCAGTCGGAGCGGGTCACCTTCGCTCCGAGCAGAGATTCGAACAGGCTCAGCTCGCAGGCGCAAGCCTGGTTGTACTTGTTGGCGACCTGGGAGATCGGGCAATTGTACTCGGTGAGCACGTAAGCGTCGTCGTCCGTTTTCTCCCAGGCGGCCATATAGCCGTTTTCATTCTGAATGTCCGACAGCGCTGCGATCTTCGCCTCGAGTTCCTTGTCGGCCATTTTCGCTTCGTATCTTTTCAGCAGAGCCGCCTTGCGGCGCTCGAACAGAAGATCAACCATCGCTTGCCCGGCTTCGTCCTCCAATTCCGTGAGCAGGTCAAGCGCGACGGCGTGATACTTTTTCGGAAAGTGGTCGTCCGCCTGGGCGGTCAGCCGATAGACAGCCGCGGGCCGGCCCATCGGCAGCCTGACGGTCGTCGATTCGATCAGATTGTCCCGCTCCAGATTGAAAATATGCCGCCGGACGGCCATGCCGGTAATGCCGAGCTGGTCGGTGAGCTCCTTGGCGGTCAGCTCCCCCGAAGTTTTCAGCAGCTGCATAATTTTGCTGCGCGTGGACAGATCCGAATCCTCTCTCAACGCTTCACCTCCCCGGCTTCAGCGGATCGGTCCGGCCGAAGCCAGATCGTGCTCGGCGCACTCCGCCGAGCAGTATCCGCGATGCTCCTCTTCGCATTTGCCGCAGACCAGATGCTGCAGATGGCAGGTGTCGTCCGCGCAGTTGATGTAGCGATCCGTCTTCGTCCCGCAGTGATGACATTCTCCGACCAGCGTATGCTCCTCGGTGCGGTTAATCCGTACGGAGACGCGCTCGTCGAAGACGTAGCAGTTGCCGTCGAAGCCGCGTCCCTGCACTTCCGAATCCTGCCCGTACGTCACGATGCCGCCCTCAAGCTGGTAGACGTCCTTAAAGCCCTCGTTCTTCAGCACGGCAGTCAGCATCTCGCAGCGAATGCCTCCGGTGCAGTAGGTCAGAATCGGCTTGTCCTTATGCGCGGTCAGATTGCGTCGGATCCACTCCGGGAACTCGCGGAACGTCTTCAGATCCGGCTTGATCGCGCCCCGGAAATGCCCAAGATCGTACTCGTAATTGCTGCGCCCGTCGAGTATGACGACGTCGTTCTGCTGCATTTTTTCGAAAAATTGCTTCGGGCTGAGCCGCTCGCCCCCGTCGACGTTCGGGTCCAGCTCCTTGTCGTAACGCAGCGTGACGAGCTCCTTCTTATAGCGAACGAATATTTTCTTGAACGCGTGCCCGTCGGACTCGTCAATCTTGAACAGAAGATCGGAGAACAGCGGGTGGTCGCGCATGGCGGCCATATAGGCTTCGGTCTGCTCCACCGTGCCCGAGAGCGTTCCGTTAATGCCCTGATCCGCGATCAGAATTCGTCCGAGAACGCCAAGCTCCTTGCAAAATTGCAGATGCTCGGCAGCGAACGCTTCGGCGTTCGGAACGTTGACATATTTATAGAACAGCAGAATGCGATAAGCTTTCGTAGACATGAATAACACCTTTCTTCGGCGAATGGCGGTTGGCGCACGCCTTTTAATCATATTAATGGTAGCGGTTCGCTCCCACTTAGTCAACATATAGGTTTATTATGTGTTCGGCCGCCGCTGAGAGAAGGGGCTTTTTTTGATGGATGATTTTCCTGATACAGGGAATAATTCGCGTAGGTTCACTTTACAGGTCTTCAAGAGAGGAAGATTCCCATGGACAACCAGCAATCCCAGAAGCCCAAGGACGAATCGCGCAGAAGGTTTCTCAAGTATTCGGGCGCGGCGCTTGGCGGAGTGGTCGTCGGGGGCGTCATCGGCGGTCTCGTCGGCTCGAATCTGAACCGGTCGGCCGAGAACGAACCGGCTCCTCCGGGGACGGGGGAGACGCCGGCCCCGCCCCCGGGTCAGGACTTCAGCCAGGCACTGATGTTTTTCTCGCAGGAGCAGTTCCAGACGGCCGAGGCGGCGGCCGAGCGAATATTCCCCCGGGACGACAACGGTCCCGGCGCCATCGAACTGGGCGTCGCCTTCTTCATCGATCATCAGATGGCGGGAGCGTACGGCTTTAACGCCCGCGAGTACATGTCTCCTCCTTTTTACAAAGCCGAGGCGTCCCAAGGCTACCAGCTTACGTACCGGCGGCGGGAGCTGATGGCGCTCGGCTTGGAGGCGCTGAACGAATATAGCGGGCAGAAGCACGGGATGACCTTCGCCAAGCTGGCGCCGGAGGAGCAGGACGCGGTGCTGACGGCGTTCGAGAAGGACCAGGTCGATCTGAAGGACGTTCCGGCTTCCACGTTCTTTACGATGTTCCGCAATCTGACGATCGAGGGGGCTTACGCCGATCCGCTGTACGGCGGCAACCGCAATATGGACGGCTGGAGAATGCGCAATTACCCCGGCAACCAGATGAGCTATATGAACGAGATCGAGAAGGAAGAGTTCGTCAAGATGGAACCGCTCAGCCTGCGCGATCATCTGCAGATGGGTTAAGGAGAGAGAAAGCATATGGCCAACAAGCTTCCGAAAGTTCCCGTCGTTATCGTCGGCATGGGGTGGGTAGGCGGCATTATCGCGGCGGAGCTGACCAAGGCGGGCATTAACGTCGTCGGTCTGGAGAGAGGCAAGAGCCGCAGCACGCAAGACTATTACCACGTTCACGACGAGCTTCGCTACGCCTTGCGCTACGAGCTGATGCAGGATTTGTCCAAGGAGACGGTCACCTTCCGCAATTCGGAAAAAATGCGGGCGCTGCCCATGCGCTCCTACGGCTCGTTCCTGATGGGAGACGGACTCGGAGGGGCCGGCGTACACTGGAACGGACAGTATTACCGGTTTCTGCCTTACGATTTCGAGATCTACACGAAGACGGTCGAGCGGTACGGGAAAAACAAAATTCCGAAGGAGATGACGATTCGGGACTGGGGAATTACCTACGATCAGCTGGAGCCTTACTTCGTGAAATACGAGCAGATGGCCGGCATATCGGGACCGGCCGAGCTTCCCGACCACGTCGGGAAAATGTCCCAGCCGTACCCGACTCCGCCGATGAAAACGACGCCCGCTATGAAGCTGTTCACGGACGCCGCGGCGAAGCTGGGCTACCATCCGTACATCATTCCTTCGGCCAATCTGTCCGAGGATTACACGAATCCCGACGGCATCGAGCGGGCGGCCTGCCAATATTGCGGCTTCTGCGAACGGTTCGGCTGCGAATACGGCGCGAAGGCCGATCCGGTCGTCACCGTGCTGCCGGTCGCTCAGCAGAGCGGCAAGTTCGAGCTGCGAACGCATTCGAACGTTACGGAGATTTTGCACGACGGGAAGAAGGCGACCGGCGTGAAATACGTCAATACGCTGACGGGACAGGAGTCGGTGCAGCCTGCGGACGTCGTCGTCCTCGCCGGCTACGTGTTCACCAACGTTCGCCTGCTGCTGCTGTCCAAGCTCGGCAAGCCGTACGACCCGAAGACGGAGACGGGCTCGGTCGGCCGCAACTACGCCTATCAGGTCAACGGAGCCACCGTGTCGGTCGTGTACGAGGACCGGGAGTTCAATCTGGCGATGGGAGCGGGGGCGCTGGGGTGCAGCATCGACGATTTTAACGGGGACAACTTCGATCACAGCGACTTGAATTTTATTCATGGGGCGAACATCCGGTTGACGCAGTCGGGCTATCGGCCGATTCAGTTCCAGCCGATGCCGGCCGGCGGGCCCACGTGGGGACAGGCGTTTAAGCAGGCGACGATCCATAACGCCAATCGGGTGCTTGGCATCTCGGGCCAAGGAGCGAGCATGCCTTTCCGCTATCACTATTTGGATCTGGATCCGGAATACAAGGACAGTCTGGGCTTGCCGCTGATCCGGCTGACGTTCGACTTTCTGGAGCAGGATCGGGAGCTGGTCAAGTTTATCGCGCAGAAAGCGAAGACAATCGCCGACGAGATGGGCGGCACCGAGGCGATGATGTACGATACGATTACGCAATACAATATCGTGCCGTACCAATCGACGCACAATACCGGCGGGACGATCATCGGCGCGGATCCGGACACGTCGGTCGTCAACAATTATTTGCAGATGTGGGATGCGGAAAACGTGTTTATTTGCGGAGCCTCCAACTTCCCGCATAACAGCGGCTACAACCCGACGTCGACCTTAGGGGCGCTGGCTTACAGAGCCGCCGAAGGCATTCAGAAATATGTAAGCAAGGGCGGCTCTCTCGTATGAGCGCCGCCGGGAGCGGCGAGAGCAAGCGACGGGCCGACTCCGATTGGATCGTCCATCTGACGGAGCTTCGCAAGCGTCTGATCTATGTCGCGTCGTGGTTCGTCGCATCGCTTGCGCTGGGGCTGTACGCGGCGCCCCGCCTGCTGGGCTACGTGAAGGACCACACCGGCTCGTTCGCGGTCGAATGGAGCGTCTTCTCGCTCTCCGACGGACTCGTCGTGTACATGAAGTGCGCGCTGCTCGTCGGCGTCGTTCTGACGCTCCCGATGCTGCTCTACCATCTCTGGGCGTTCGCGCGTCCGGGCATGACCGATGCGGAGGCGAAGAGCGCGCTCGTCTACGTGCCGGTTTCGTTCGCGCTGTTCGTGCTTGGCGTCGCATTCGGCTACGCCGTCGCGGTTCCGATGATGATCCGCTTTATGATGAAGCTGAATCAGAGCATCGAAGCGGCGGAAGTATACGGCATCCACCACTACGTTTCCTTTCTCGTCAGCTTTCTTCTGCCGATGGGCATCGCCTTCGAGATGCCGCTTGCGATGCTGTTTCTGACCCGCATCGGCCTGCTGACGCCGGCCAATATCAAGCCCGTTCGCAAATACGCCTACGTCGGCCTGGCCGTTCTCGGCTCGTTGATCTCCCCGCCGGATTTCGTCTCGCACCTGTCGGTGACGATTCCGTTGATCGCGTTGTTCGAGATCAGCGCGTTGGCCGCCGCGCGATATTATCGCCGTAGAGAGCTTGTCCCGCTCGGTCAGGCTTGATCGAACGGAGAGAAAGGAGAAGCATTCGCTGCAGCGATGCAGGAGGGAGGTGCACCCATGTTCAACAATATCGGCGTATCCGGTCTGATCATCATTCTGATCATCGCCTTGATCGTCTTCGGGCCGGCCAAGCTTCCGCAGCTCGGCAGAGCTTTCGGCGACACGCTGCGCGAGTTCCGAAATTCCACGAAAGGGATCGTGGAGGAGGATCTGGCGGACAAGCCCTCGGTGATCGAGATCGACAAGGCGAAAAGCTAGCGAACCGGAAGGCGACCCCCTGCCCGGCGAGAGGACGTTCTCTCGCAAGGGCAGGGGGTATTTGCGCGGAAGCCGGCGGTCGCGATGTTCAGGAATTTTTCAGATTTTCCCTGTAGAATATTCTGGGGGGATTATGTCTAATCGGCTCGCACCGCTATTCAAACTTCGGCATAGCTGGCCGATGAGAGTAGGAGAGGTCGACCGTTTGTCAGGCTGCCGATTCGGCCGTCGTCCCCCCAATCTCAATTATTGAAGGCAGGTAAACTTATGCAGCACGTTCACGGCACCTACGACATCGCCCTTGTCTTATTCTCTTATATCGTAGCGGTGGTCGCTTCTTACACGGTGCTGGACCTGGCGGGCCGCGTCAGCGAAACTCGCGGATTCAGCCGAGGGCTGTGGCTCGTGTTCGGCGCGGCCGGCATGGGCATGGGCATCTGGTCGATGCATTTCGTCGGGATGCTGGCCTTTAAGCTGGAAGTTCCCGTCGCCTACGATCTGACGCTTGTCCTCATCTCCGTGCTGGTCGCGATTGCGGCGTCGTACATCGCTTTGGCGATCGTCGGACGCAAGAAGCCGACGACCGGCAACCTGCTCGGCGGCGGGCTGCTGCTGGCGACCGGCATATCGGCCATGCACTATATCGGGATGGCCGCCATGCTGATCGATATTTCCTACGACCCGCTTATGTTCGGGCTGTCGATTTTGATAGCGATTGTCGCTTCGATCGCGGCGCTGTGGCTTTCTTTTTATTTTCGCAAGGACAGCGAGCAGACAGAGGTTTGGAAGAAGGTGGGAAGCGGTCTGGTGATGGGCGGGGCAATTGTCGGCATGCATTACACGGGCATGTTCGCCGCGCATTTCCACGTCGGAGGCCGGGCGGAAGCCGCCTCCGGCATTTTGCTCGACCAGAAATGGCTGGCCTATCTGATCTCGGGCGGCACGCTGCTTACGCTCGGAATTTCGCTGCTGGGCATCTATATCTCGAGACGTTTCTCGAGCAAGGATTCGGAGATCGAGCTGAAGTCGAAGGAAATTCATCTGAAAAATCAGGAGCTTCAGCGCCTGAACGACCATCTGGAGGAGCTCGTTCGCGAGCGGACGGCGCAGCTCGAGAAGGCGCATGACGAAGCGATCCAGGCGAACCGGATCAAGAGCCAGTTCCTGGCCAACATGAGCCACGAGCTCAGGACGCCCCTGAACGCGATTATCGGCTACAGCGAGATGCTGACGGAGGAAGCGATGGAGCTGGGCGAGCCGGCCTTCGCCGCGGATCTGGAGAAGATCAGCAAGTCCGGCAAGCATCTGCTCGCGCTGATCAACGACATCCTGGACATCTCCAAGATCGAATCCGGGAAGATGGAGGTTTATCTGGAGGAGTGCCAGCTCGGAAGCATGCTTCAGGACGTGTTCTCGACCGTGCAGCCGCTCGTCGAGAACAACGGCAACCGGCTGGAGACGAAGTGGGACGAGGGCGTCATGACGACCGACGCGACCAAGCTGAAGCAGATTCTGCTCAATCTGCTGAGCAATGCCGCCAAGTTCACCCGCAACGGCACGATCCGGGTCGAAGGGCTCCGCATGGAGAAGAAGGGCAAGGACGGCTACATGATCCGCGTGGCGGATTCCGGAATCGGCATGACGGAGGAGCAGCTCGGCAAGCTGTTCCAGCCGTTCACCCAAGCCGATTCCTCCACGACCCGCAAGTACGGAGGAACGGGTCTCGGCCTGGCGATTACCCAGCGCTTCTGCGACATGCTCGGAGGAGAGATTACGGTCGAGAGCCGTCCGGGAGAGGGCAGTGTCTTCTCCTGCTGGCTGCCGATGATTCAGGGAGATTCGAGCGGGCAGGCGCTGCAGCGGCTTGAGGCGAAAACGAAGGCTTCGTCCGCCGCCGAATTCGACGGCGAAGGCCAAGTCAGCATTCTGCTGATCGACGACGAGCCGGTGAACCTGCAACTGATGCGCAAATATTTGGCCGACGAAGGCTGGACGCTGGCGTTCGCCGAGAGCGGCGCGGAAGGTTTGCTGCTCTCGAAGAAGCTGAAGCCGAAGCTGATCTGCCTGGACATTCTGATGCCGAGCATGGACGGCTGGAGCGTACTGTCGGAGCTGAAGAAGGACCCGGAGCTTCGGGAGATTCCGGTCGTCATCCTGTCGATGACCAACGACAAGCAGCTCGGCTACGCGCTCGGCGCGTCGGAATTTCTGACGAAGCCGCTGAACCGGGATCAGCTTGTCGAGATGATGGACAAGCATCTGACGAACAAAACGTCCGAGCCCGTTCTCGTCGTCGAGGACGACGTGACGACGAGCGAGATGATGGCCAAGCTGCTGGGCAAGGAGGGCTATACCGTTCTGACGGCCGGCAACGGCAGACTCGCGCTGGATAAGCTCGCCGAAGAGAAGCCCGGGCTCATCCTGCTGGATCTGATGATGCCCGAGATGGACGGCTATCAATTTCTAGCGGAGCTGAAGAAGCGGGAGGAATGGAGCTCGATCCCGGTCGTCGTCGTCACCGCCAAGTCGCTCGAGGCCGAAGAGAGCATGAAATTGAACGGCTATGTCAAAAGAGTGCTGCAAAAAGGCTCCTTCGAGCCGACACAGCTGCTCTCCGAGGTTCGCCGCTATATCCAATCGCAACGGGAGGCGATCTGATGCATACGATTCTTCTGGTCGAGGACAACGAGTTGAACCGGGATATGTTGTCCAGAAGACTCGCTCGCAAAGGATACCGCGTCTTGACGGCCGAGGACGGGCGCGCGGGAGTGGAGCTGGCGGCTTCGGAGCTTCCCGCTCTCGTTCTTATGGATATGAGCTTGCCGGTTCTCGACGGCTGGGAAGCGACGAGGCTGCTGAAGAGCGATCCGAAGACGCAGGCCATTCCGGTCATCGCGTTGACGGCTCATGCGATGGCGGGGGACGAGCGCAAAGCCTATGAAGCGGGATGCGACGACTTCGACACGAAGCCGGTCGATCTTCCGAGGCTGCTCGGCAAGATCGAATCGGCGTTGGCCAAGCTAGAATAGAATGGAGCGCGTGACACGATGGACGACAGCTTATCTGCCAAAATATTGATCGTCGACGACCAGGAGTACAATATAAGCTTGTTGGAACGCATTCTGACGCGGGCGGGCTTCCGCCGGATCTACAGCACGCCCGATCCGCTCGAAGTGACGCGCATGCTTGCCGAGGTAGAGCCCGACATCGTGCTGCTTGATCTGCACATGCCCGGACTGGACGGGCTGGAGGTGCTGAAGCGGATCCGCGAGCAGACCGGCGAGGAGCAATACTTGCCCGTGCTGATGCTGACGGCGGACACGACGCCGGAGGTCAAGCAGCAGGGGCTGCAGGCCGGAGTCAACGACTTTCTGACCAAGCCTTACGACCGCGTGGAAGTCGTGCTGCGGATTCGCAATCTGCTGAAGACGAGAGAGCTCCACCTGCAGCTGCAGCATCACAATCGCACGCTGGAGGAGAAGGTGCAGGAGCGCACGCGGGAGCTGAACGAGGCCAAGCTGGAAATGCTGCGCTTGCTCGGCCGCGCCGCGGAATACCGCGACGACATGACGGGACAGCATACCCAGAGGGTCGGCGAGCTGTCGGCCTTAATCGCCGAACGGCTCGGTCTGCCGGAGCAGGAAGTCGATATCATCCGCAAAGCGGCCCCGCTGCACGATATCGGCAAGATCGGCATTCCGGACGAAATTTTGCTGAAGCCCGGACGCTTCGAACCGCATGAATTCGAACGAATGAAGACGCACACGACGATCGGAGCCCTTATTCTCGGGGGGAGCTATTTTAATATCTTGCAGCTGGCCGGCGTCATCGCCATGTTTCATCATGAGAAATGGGACGGAACCGGCTATCCGAACGGACTGGCCGGCGAGGAGATTCCGATCGAGGCGAGAATCGTCGCCTTGGCCGACTTCTACGACGCGCTCACGCACGAGCGTCCGTACAAGAGAGCGTGGACGCCCGAGGAGACGCTCGAAGAGATCGTCCGCCAGCGAGGGGCGCACTTCGATCCGCAAGTCGTCGACGCCTTCGAGTCGCTGTTCCGGGAAGGCGGCTTCGGCCACCTGCTCGAGTTATCCTCCTAGCGCTTAGGGCGGCCTTTACGGCCGCTTTTTTTCTGCTGCTGACTCATTCACGCACATCAGCGCCCCCCATGGAATGGTCTTCCCCGAATCGGATCGGATGACAGTCTGTAGCGGCCTGGCGGACCGTTAGGCGAGCAGCTTTGGCGGGCAAGTCGTGGATGGACGGCGCAAGCCAGTCTATGCCGGGTTGAAGTGTAAGAAATCGCGAGCTCGATCGTCTAATTCATAAGCCGTCGCGGGAAGGGAAGGAGGAGCCATGGACGACAATTCGAAGATTGAGCAGTGGTTTCGGGCCTATGGCTCGGACATTCATCATTTTCTCGTCTACTATACGGGAAGGAATCAGGTGGAGGATCTCGTGCAGGACGTCTTCGTGAAAGCGATCCAGGCGCATCGCGGGTTCCAGGGGCGGGCCGATCCGAAAACCTGGCTGTTCGCGATCGCGCGGAGAGCGGCGATCGACGAGCAGAGAAAAATGCGGAGAAGCCGGCGGCTTCCGCTCAGACTGTTCGGCGATCGGAAGACGCCGGAGGAGACGCCCGAAGAGATTGCGATTCGCCGGCAGGATGTCGCCGACATGTACCGGACGGTGATGAAGCTGAAGCGGACTTACCGGGACGTGCTGCTCCTTCGCGTCATGCAGCAGCTGTCCGCGGCCGAAACGGCGGAGGTGCTCGGCTGGACGACAGCCAAGGTCGACGTCACGCTGCACCGGGCGATCCGCAAAGCGAGAAGCATCGGCGAATCGAGGGAAGGAGGCGTGGCGAATGGAGAAACTAACAAACGGGGATAGCCGGGTCGAGCTGCTGAAGGAGCTCCCGCCCCGACCGCTCTCTTCGGCAGCGGAACAGGCGATCGCACAGAAGCTGAGACAGACGGAAGCCGCACAGGCGCGGCAATCCGGACGGAGGAGGACGAGAAGACGTTATGCTCTGCTCGCCGCCACGGCCGCTGCGGCGTTGGCCGCCGTCGTAATCGCAGCGGTTCCCGGGCTCGCCGAACGGATGACAGCGGGCAGATGGGGATCGGAGCTGTTCGGCGCCCGCCCGGCCGCGCCGGCTGCGGAGCTCAGCCCGCTGTTCGACCTGCTCGACCGGGACGGCACGCTCGTCTACCCGGACCGGCTGAGAGGCATCGAAGGGAGGATTGCCTTCAGCGAGTATCCGGGAGGCTTCGTCGCCCGGTCGGAACTGACGGGTTCCAAAGTATTCTGGTACGTCTGGGGAGATCCGCAGCAGCTGGCCGGGGCGAATCTCGTCGCCACGGCGGTCAGCCTCGATAACGGCACGAAGTTCGTCCTTAACGAGGCTAAGCTGAGCGGTCCGTTCTATGGAGCAGATGCCCATGTCGTGACGCGGTTTAACGAGTTTCCGAGCCGGGGGACCTGGCGCATCGACGTCCGGCTGAACGATGAGCTCTACGGCTCGATCGTCGTTCGGGTGAAGGACGAGTATATTCAGACGGAGTCGGCCAGATTTCTCGTCTCCAAGGACGATGCCGTCGCGGGCGGGATCGAGACGTCCGTGATCGTCGACGGTCACGGTCTTGCGGATACGATCGACGTCATCGTTCAGCGCGCCGACGCGCCCGGTCAAGCGCGCAAGCTGACTTTCTTCAAAGAGCAGGAATATGTGCAAGCGAAGGGGCTGATCCCCGTCACTTCGTATACGGGCCGCCTCGAATTCGACGCTCCGGGCCGGTGGCGAATCGAGGCGCTCGGCGAGAAGACGGAGATCGAGGTGCGACCTTAGCGCGCGGCGGCCGGGAGCGCATCGGCAGCGGATAAGGAATAAAAAGGGGCAGAGCAAGGAGGAGGCGGGAAAGCCTTCCTTCCTTGCTCTGCCCCTCTTCGCGCGCAGACGATCAGGAGCGCGAACGAATTTCCTGTCTCATGAACAGCAGATAGGTCGCGGCGAACGACAGCGACGTCTCGGCGATGAGAGCGACGATGTGCGGCCATACGAGCAGCGTGCTCTGGCCGAAGGACAGCGGCGCCGAGATCGCCAGATACGCCTGTTCCTGCGTAATGAACGGATTGAGCGTCCGCACGTCCGGAAGCAGCAGCGTCGAGGCCGCCTCCTGAAACAGGTGGGCCGGCGAGATCCGCGACAGAAACGTAAGCAGGTTCTGCGCGTCCACGTAAGCGCCGACGTCGTTCGGATCGTTGGGCATGATCGCGTTGCCGATCAGATTGACGATCATGCCGTAGAAGACGAGGAAGAAGATCCATACCGCGATGCCGCCCAGCGCGGAGGTGGCCGCCTGCTTGAACCGCACCGAGAACAGGAGAGACAGATTGAGCCATAGGCCGACATAGACGGTCGTGATCAGCAGCGTGACGATAACCCGGCCGAACTCCTCCGGCGTCGGCGGATAGCCGATCGTGTACAGCCCCGTCCCCATGACGAGGAAGCCGAGGGAGAAGACGACGACGGCGATCAGCAGCAGGCCGGCGACGAACTTGGCGACGAGGAAGTCGTCGCGGTGTACCGGCTGCGACATGACCCGGCTCAGCGTTCCCTTGCTCCTCTCCGAATTGACCGCGTCAAAGCCGATGGCGATGCCGATGAGCGGAGCCAGGAAGGAGAGGAATGTCAGGAAGTTCGGCAGTCCGCTCGAAGAGACGGTGAACATGCTCAGAAACAGGAAGTTGGCCTCCCCGCCGCCGGTTTCGGCTCCTTCCTTAAGAGCCGTGACGGCGGTGTACAGCGAGCCGATGCAGGCCAGCGTGACGATGCCGAGCAGGATGACGAACCGCCAGCTGCGGATATGGTCGCCGAATTCCTTCTGCACCATGACCCAGAACGGGCTTGCGGCGCGCTCCGCGCGGTTGGCGGCAGCTTCCCTGGCCGCATCGGCCGCCCGCTTGCCCAGCGCGCCCCGCCATTTGTTAACCGATGCGTTCACGCGTCTCGCCTCCTTCGAAATAGCGGTGATAGATGTCGTCCAGGCCGTAACGGAGCGGGCGGACGCCGTACAGAGACGCCCCCGAAGCGATGACGGCTTTCGCCAGCTCGGCGGTGACGTCCGCCGTGCCGGAGACGATGGCGGTCGAGATGCCGTCTCCCGGGCGCTCGGCATTCGTCTCGACGACGGCGGGCTTGAGCTGCACGTCGGTGACGCCCTCGACGCCGCGCAGCGCGGCGTCGAGCGATTCGCTCCACGGCGAAGCGTCGAGCTCGATGCGATACGTCGGAGATCCGTCGAGCTGGCGGGACAGCGTCTCGATGTCGCCGGAGGCGATCAGCTTGCCCTGGACGAACAAGCCGACGCGATCGCATATTTGCTGCACTTGATGCAGGTGGTGAGACGACAGCAGGACGGTCAGGCCTTCGTTGCGGCTCAGCTCGCGGATCAGCGCGAGCAGCTCGCGAACCCCTTCAGGGTCGATGCCGAGCGTCGGCTCGTCGAGGATGATCACCTGCGGGTTTTTAATGAGCACGTCAGCCAGCCCGAGCCGCTGCCGCATCCCCCGGGAGAACGTGCCGGTCCGCTTGTGCGCCGCTTCGGCCAGCCCGACCCGTTCGAGCAGGAGAAGGGCGCGGCTTCTCGCCTCCGCTTCGGGAATCCGGTTCAGCCTCGCCGTGTAGACGAGATTGTCGAGCGCCGACCGGTCCTCGTAGAAGCCGACGTCGTCCGGCATGTAGCCGACTTTCCTTTTGACCTGCATCGGATTGCGGGTCGCGTCGATGCCGCAGACGACCGCTTCTCCCGATACGGGCTCCGTCAAGCCGAGCATCATCAGGATGGTCGTTGTTTTGCCCGCGCCGTTGGGACCGAGAAGGCCGAAAATTTCACCGGGATAAATGTTCAGATTCAGGCGGTCGACAGCGGTAAATTCTCCGTACGTTTTCGTCAGATTTTTTAACTGGATGACCGGTTCCGCCGTTTCGATCGTCGTCACGTTTACCGCCTCCCATACTTCCTGAACAGGCCGTATATGCCGGCCAGCACGGCCAGGACGATCAGCACGCCGATCCAGCCCCACAGCATCGACGTTTCGACGGTGACGCGGAACGCGGCGGAGGCCGTCTTCTCCGGCGAGCTCGCGGTCAGGTTGGCGACGTAGTCGCCGGCCAGCGCTTTGTCGGAGGCTTTAACGGTAGCGGTCACCGGCACGGACTGGCCGGCCGGGATCGAGCGAATCGTTTTCGGCTCGAACGTCACTTCCCAGTTGGCGGGCAGCTGCCCGCTCAGGCTGACGTCCGTCAGCTCGGCAGATCCGGTATTTCGGACGACAAGCTCGAGATTGCGCGTCTTGCCGGCGGTAATGTCGGCGCTCAGCCGCTCGTCCGCCGTGCTCAGCGTCAGGCCGTAGGTACCGGTGATCGCCGCCTCTACCTGCGCTTGCGCCGACGAGCTTCCGCTGGCCGCATGCACGACGATCGGATACGTATCGGCTGCGGCGTTCTCGGACGGGGTGACGTCCAGGCTGATCGATTTCGAGCTGCCGGCCTCCACGTCGACGGACGTCACGTTGCTGCCGCTTACCGAGAACCGGACGTCCCAGCCGGCCGGAGCTTCCGCGGTCAAGGCATACTGCTGACTGGAAGCGGTGCGGTTGTCGAGCGTCAGGCTGTACGTGAATTTCGAGTCCGCGTGTCCTTCGCGGTTAGGCTGGTCGACCGACAGCTCGGATTTGTAGGAGCCTTGCTCCGCCACGTTGACTTTCAGCGGAAGCGATCCGAAGTCCCCGGCGTTCAGCTTAAACGAGTAGTCGCCCTTGTCGACTTCGAGCGGCACGGTCAGATTCAGGTTTAACGTCTGGGACTCTCCCGGCTTGACAGAGATTTGGCGGATGCGGTTGCCGCCGGCGTTCAGCTCGTATTTCCAGCCGAGCCCGCCGACGTCGAGCGCGACGTTGGCGGAGCGAATGTCCTCGGAGTCGTTAATGAGGTCGACGGAATAGTGGATCGTCTCCCCCGGCGATACGGACAAGTCGGTGTACGGCGTGAACAGCTTCAGAAGCGGAGCCGCCGAGGCGATCGGCGCTCCGCCCAGGAGCGCGCCCAGCAGCAGCGACAGGGCGAGCGCTCCGGATAATGGTTGGGTCAATTTTTTCATGACGATGTTCCCCCTCAACTCCATAAAGTGATGTTCACCCCTATTACGTCCGGACGGGTGGAACGGATTTAGTCGAAAGTTAAAAAATTGCTTAGAAGAAGCTTAAAGGAAGATAAAAAAAATGCCGGCCGGTTTTCTCCCGCGCCGCTTTCTGATACTTTAATCTCGAAAAGGTGTTGAGGCGGGAGAAGGGCGCTGCCGAGGGGGAAATCCGACGCCGCGTCCCTCCAATGCGAAGAAGCGCGGAGGTGCAGTCCACATGGACACGATCCCTGGACGTTCGGGGAACGAGGATCTGTTCGAGCTGATTGTGTTATTGAAGGAAGGCTCGCTGGAGGCGTTCGACCGATTCTACGAGCAGGCCGCTCCTTTCGTCATGAGGATAGCCGGCAAGCTGCTCGGCGGAGACCGCATGGAGATGGAGGATGTGTGCCACGACGTGCTGCTGGCCGTCATCTCCCAGCCGGAGAAATATAGTCCGGACAGAGGGTCGGTGGAAGCCTGGCTGGCCGTGCTGACGAAGAGCCGCTGCATGGATCGGCTGCGCAAGCGCCGCAGAATCGTGCTCGAGGAACGCGATTCTCCGTTCGAGCGGGGGCTCGCTCTGGCGGGGGAAGCGGCGCTGACCGAGCAGCGCGTGCTGGCGAAAATGGAAGGAGAGGCGCTGAGGCGAGCGCTGTCCGAGCTCGACGGCGTACAGAGACGGACGCTGACGGAAGTTTATTACCGCCGCCGGACGCGCAGGGAGCTGGCGGAAGCCTGGGACGTTCCCGTCGGAACGGTCAAGTCGCGCGTGCGCTACGGGCTAAGCCGTCTGCACAAGGCAATGGCGCGGCTTGGCTGGTCGGACGGTCCGAGAGGAGGGGAATGAAATGTTGGGCAGAGATTGCGGGATACCGGACGAGCGATGGATCGACTATCATCTCGGCAATCTGGGCAAAGTCTCGTCCGAAGCGTTGGAGAGACATGCGGAAAATTGCTCCGTCTGCCGGATCGCGAGCAACGAATGGGCCGATTTGCTCGGGGTGACGGCCGGGCGGAACGAAGGGGTTCGGGAGGCGGCGCCCGAAGGCGGTTCGCAGCGGCCTTTCCCCGGTGTGTACCGCTCTCTGCGCAGACAAACGGCGGTCCGGCTGCTTTGGCGCAAGGCGAAGCGCAGGCCGGCCGTAGGAGCGGCCTTCTGCGCGGCGCTGCTGGCCGCCGCTCTGATCGGATTGCTCAAGTCGGCGGCGGTGCATGACGTGCCGAAGACCGCTGCGCCGCTCGAGGCCCAGCACTACGCGGCGCTGCACGAGCCGAACGGGGCGCGGCTGATGGAGCTGCCGGGAACTCGCGTCATCTCGTCGTCGGAGGTCGCGGTCTGGCCCGCCGTCACGCCTTCGTTCGTGCCGGGACGGAGCTTGACGGTGTGGATCAATGCGGATACGGAGGAGCTGTTCGTGCTGCTGGAAGGGGTGCTCGAGTCCGAGGCCAGCGACATGCAGGCTTGGGCCGACAGCAGCAGCCGGACATCGAATCTCGGCCTGTTGAAGTTCCACAGCGGACAGGGTCATCTGTATTCGCGCTTCCGCGAGATGGCCGCGCTGGAAGCGCTGCGGATCACAATCGAGCCGAAGGGCGGCAGCGAGCGGCCGACAAATCCCGTCAGCGCGCACGTACGGCTGGCAAGCGAGTAACGAAGCGGCCCGTGCGCCCTGGGGCGGCTGGGGCGATCGAAGGGAGTAACGGAAATGAACGGAGCCGAGCGGCCAGAAACCGCTTGGGACGACCTTGAGCATCGCGTTCGCGGCCTAAAACAGGAGGCATCTCCCCGGTTGGGGGAGATGCCTCCTGTTTTAGGATTCAGGCAGGATGAAGTCGCTTACGCCTGGTTCAAGTTAAGAACAGTTTGTTACAATGTGATTTTATTCACAAGATAATCGGGACGGCGGGGCTATACTGGAGTCAAGAAGAAGAAGGGAAGTGATCTCGTGGTGAAGCTGCACATCGCACTCGACGCCATCCCTCCCGGCGAGGAGAACGGCGGGCTGCTGCTCGAAGCCTCCGTCGTCCGCGCCAGGCAAGAGCACGACGCGCTTAAGGAAGAGCTGCGCAACATTTACGAGCGGGCATGCGCCGTCCGCAACGATCACGAAGAGAAAAAACGAAACCGCGAAATGCGTCAGCTGTACGATTGCGTCAAGCTGTTCATGAAGCATTGGATCGAGCACACCCGCTGGGAGGATGCCGAACTGTTCCCTCAGGCGGCGTCTTATCTCGGAGCCGAGCTGGATTTGTTTCTGCTCATGGAGCAGGAATACGAGCTGGCCGATCAGTATTTGCGAGTGTTCTTGCGGCTGCTGGAGAAGGCCGAGCATCCGATCGGACGGGAGGACGCCCGCCGAATGACCGCTTATCTCATTCAAGCGTATGCGGTGCTGAACAACCGGTTTCGGGAAGAGGACGAGATTATGCTGGATTTGACGGACCGCTCCAACGCATACGGCTTCTGACCCGCGTCCGACCGCCCATTAACCGAACAGGAAAGGAGCGACACCATGCCGAACGCGGTTAAATCCCCGCTGTACGAGCTGTATATGAGGTACGACCAGTGGAAGGAAGAGCACGACGCGCTGTACGGCCGGCTGCTGGAGCTGTGCAAGCTGATGCGCTGGAATCCCGGCAACTTCGACTATCCGTTCTGGGGGACGCATCACCGCAGTGTGCACGACAAGTTCGTCTCCTTCATGACCGACTGGCAGGCGCACCTGGCCCAGGAAAAGCAGATCATCTATCCGATCGCCAGATCCGCCATCTGCGGGGGAAGAATCGGCCCGGCGGCAGTGCTGGAGCAGGAGGACGCCATCGCCGGCCAGTTTTACGAAGCTTATCTGTCGGCGGTCAGAGGCGGAGAGCCTCCGGAGGACTGCTTGTCGAGACTGCTGCAGGTGCTTATGATCATCGCCGAGCACTTTCGGGTCGAGAACGAGACCGTCGTTCCGGCGGCCGAGCGGCTGATGGACGAAATCGAGTATATCGGATCTTAACCAATCAGGGGAGGCAGAATCTATGGCAGCGAAAGAACAAGTTCAGGAAACGTTTGTCGCCGCTCAGAAGGAAGTCGGCCAGCTGGCCGAAAGGGCGAAGAAGGCGCAGGAGGCTTACATGGAGCTGGATCAGGAGGCCGTGAACCGGATCGTGCAGAAAATGGCGCTGGCCGGCCTGGACCAGCATATGACGCTGGCGAAGATGGCGGTGGAAGAAACCGGACGAGGCGTATACGAGGACAAAATTACGAAAAACATTTTCGCCACCGAATACATCTACCACAGCATCAAGAACGAGAAAACGGTCGGCGTCATCGAAAACAACCCGTACGAGAACTATCGCGTCGTCGCGGAGCCGGTCGGCGTCATCGCCGGGATTACGCCGGTGACGAACCCGACGTCCACGACGATGTTCAAGGCGCTGATTGCGGCCAAGACGCGCAATCCGATCATCTTCGCCTTCCATCCGTCGGCGCAGCGCTCCAGCCGGGAGGCCGCCAAGACGCTGCTGGAAGCGGCGGTAGCGGCCGGCGCTCCGGAGCACTGCATCCAATGGATCGAGCGGCCGTCCGTGGAAGCGACGCAGCAGCTGATGAACCACCCGGATGTGGCGCTCGTGCTGGCGACCGGAGGCTCGGCGATGGTCAAGGCGGCCTACAGCACCGGGAAGCCGGCGCTCGGGGTCGGTCCCGGCAACGTGCCGTGCTTCATCGAGCGGACAGCCGATCTGGACCAGGCGGTCACGGATCTGATTTTGTCCAAGACGTTCGACAACGGCATGATCTGCGCGTCGGAGCAGGCGGTCATTCTCGACGAACCGATCTATGCGGCGGCGAAGAAGAAGATGACGCAGCTCGGCTGCTATTTCTTGAGCAAGGAAGAGACGGAGAAAGTGTCCGGCCTCGTCATCAACCCCGAGAAATGCGCGGTGAACGCGGTCATCGTCGGCCAGCCGGCGGCCAAAATCGCGGAAATGGCCGGAGTGGCCGTGCCGTCCGGCACAAAAATACTCGTCGCCGAGCTCGGGGGCGTCGGAGACAAGTATCCGCTGTCGGCGGAAAAGCTAAGTCCCGTGCTCGCCTGCTACAAAGTCAAGAACGCCGAGCAGGGGATCGAGCGGGCCGCGCAAGTCGTCGCCTTCGGCGGGATGGGCCACTCCTCGGTCATCCATTCGAACGATCAGGCCGTCATATCGGCGTTCTCTGCCCGTCTGCAGACCGGACGGATTATCGTTAACGCGCCCTCCACGCACGGCGCGATCGGCGACATCTACAATACGAACCTTCCGTCGCTTACGCTTGGCTGCGGCTCCTACGGGCAGAACTCGACGACGTCGAACGTCACCGCGGTGAACCTGATCAACCTGAAGCGGGTCGCTTATCGGACGCTGAACATGCAGTGGTTCAAGGTGCCGCCCAAGGTGTACTTCGAACGGGGAGCGACGCAGTATTTGGAGAAAATGCCGGACATTACGCGGGTGATGATCGTTACCGACGCGGCGATGGTGAAGCTGGGCTACGTCGAGAAGGTCGAGTATTATCTTCGCAAGCGGGCGACGCCGGTCGCGATCGAGGTGTTCTCCGAGGTCGAGCCCGATCCGTCGACGGATACGGTGGACCGCGGCACGCGGATGATGGAGCAATTCCAGCCGGATTGCATCATCGCGCTCGGCGGCGGCTCGCCGATGGACGCGGCGAAGGCGATGTGGCTGTTCTACGAATATCCGGATACGAGCTTCGACTCGCTGAAGATGAAGTTTCTCGACATCCGCAAGCGGATTTACAAATATCCGAGATTAGGCCGCAAGGCGAAGTTCGTCGCCATCCCGACGACCTCGGGCACCGGCTCGGAAGTCACGTCGTTCGCCGTCATTACGGATAAGAACAAAGGCAATACGAAATATCCGCTCGCGGACTACGAGCTGACTCCGGACGTCGCCATCATCGATCCGGATTACGTCTACAGCCTGCCGAAGACGGCGGTCGCCGACACCGGCATGGACGTGCTGACCCACGCGATCGAAGCGTACGTGTCGGTCATGGCCAACGACTATACGGACGGACTGGCGCTCAAGGCGATCCAGCTCGTATTCGAGAACCTGGAAGCCTCGTACCACAAGGGCGATCCGAGAGCCCGCGAGAAAATGCACAACGCCTCGACGATCGCAGGCATGGCCTTCGCCAATGCTTTCCTCGGCATCAACCACAGTCTGGCGCACAAGTGGGGCGGCCAGTACCATACGGCGCACGGGCGCACGAACGCGATTTTGATGCCGCACGTCATTCGCTATAACGCGGAGAGGCCGACGAAGTTCGCTTCGTTCCCGAAATACGATCACTTCGTGGCCGACAAGCGCTATGCCGACATCGCCAGACTGCTCGGGCTGCCGTGCGGCACGACCGAGGAAGGCGTCGCCAGCCTGATCGAGGCGGTCCGCAAGCTGAACCGCTCGCTCGACATTCCGGAGTCGTTCCAGGCGCTCGGTTTCGACGCCGGCGATTTCGAGAGCAGGGTCGACTACTTGGCCGACCGCGCGTTCGAGGATCAGTGCACGACGGCGAATCCGCGCATGCCGCTCGTCAGCGAGCTGGCCGACGTCTATCGCAACGCATTTTACGGCAAATTCGCCTAAACGATCAGGGAGGGAACAACTATGGCGACTACGGAACAAAATTTAAGAGGAGCGGCGCCGTCTCCGGACAGCTGGAGAGGCTTCCGCTACGGACGCTGGCAGCGGCATATCGACGTCAACGATTTTATCGGCCTCAACCTGACGCCCTACGAAGGGGACGACGGCTTCCTGGCCGGCCCGACCGACGCTACGCTGGAGCTGTGGCAGACGGTGCTGGAGCTGATGAGAAAGGAGCGCGAGAACGGCGGGGTGCTCGACATCGATACCGAGACGGTGTCGACGATCGTCTCGCACGGCCCGGGCTACATCCGGCGGGAGCTCGAGCAAGTGGTCGGCCTGCAGACGGACGCGCCGCTCAGGCGCTCGATCCAGCCGTTCGGCGGCATCCGCATGGTGGACGACGCCTGCAAAGCCTACGGCTACGAGCTGCCGGAAGCGACGCGCAAGCTGTTCACCGACATTCGCAAGACGCATAACCAGGGCGTGTTCGACGCCTACACGACCGAGATGAAGCTGGCGAGGAAAGCGGGCATCATTACCGGCCTGCCGGACGCTTACGGACGCGGTCGGATCATCGGCGACTATCGCAGAGTGCCGCTGTACGGGGTCGACCGGCTGATCGAGGCGAAGAAGGAGGAGCTGCTGCAGCTCGAGACGAGCGCGATCACCGAGGACGTCATCCGCGCGCGGGAGGAGCTGTCCGAGCAGATTCGCAGCCTTGGCGAGCTGAAGATGATGGCCGCTTCCTATGGCTTCGACATTTCCCGTCCGGCGGCGACCGCGAAGGAGGCGGTGCAGTGGCTCTACTTCGCTTACCTTGCGGCGATCAAAGAGCAGAACGGGGCGGCGATGAGCCTCGGCCGCGTATCCAGCTTTCTCGATATCTACATCGAGCGGGACAGGAAGGAAGGCCGGCTGACCGAGGAGCAGGCGCAGGAGCTGATCGACCATCTCGTCATGAAGCTGCGGATGGTCAAGTTCCTCCGCACGCCGGACTACAACGAGCTGTTCAGCGGCGACCCGACCTGGGTGACGGAATCGATCGGCGGCATGGGGAACGACGGGCGCACGCGGGTGACACGCAGCTCCTTCCGCTTCCTTCATACGCTGTACAACCTCGGACCGGCGCCGGAGCCGAACCTTACGGTGCTCTGGTCGACGAAGCTGCCTGAAGGGTTTAAGGCCTACTGCGCCAAGGTGTCCGTCGACACCAGCTCGATTCAGTACGAGAACGACGATCTGATGCGGCCGGAATTCGGCGACGATTACGGCATCGCCTGCTGCGTCTCCGCGATGCGGATCGGCAAGCAGATGCAGTTTTTCGGAGCGCGGGCGAACTTGGCCAAAGCGCTGCTGTACGCCATCAACGGCGGCAAGGACGAGAAGCTCGCCATTCAGGTCGGACCTGCGCTCGCGCCGCTGACCGGGGAGACGCTCGATTACGGGGAAGTGACCGAGCGATTCGACCGCATGCTCGACTGGCTCGCCGGCTTGTATATGAATACATTGAACGTCATCCACTACATGCACGACAAGTACTGCTACGAACGGATCGAGATGGCGCTGCACGACCGCGACATCTTGCGGACGATGGCCTGCGGCATCGCCGGGCTGTCGGTCGTCGCCGACTCGCTGAGCGCCATCAAGCACGCCAAGGTTCGGCCGATTCGGAACGAGCAGGGGCTGGCCGTCGACTTCGAGATCGAAGGCGAATATCCGCAGTTCGGCAACAACGACGCCCGAGTGGACGATATCGCCGTCGCGCTGACCGAGTCGTTCATGAACAAGCTGCGGAAGCATCCGACTTATAGGAACGCCCTGCCGACGATGTCGGTGCTGACGATTACGTCCAACGTCGTCTACGGCAAGAAGACGG
This sequence comes from Cohnella hongkongensis, assembly GCF_042654645.1. Classification (NCBI taxonomy): domain Bacteria; kingdom Bacillati; phylum Bacillota; class Bacilli; order Caryophanales; family Paenibacillaceae; genus Cohnella; species Cohnella hongkongensis. The sequence continues at coordinate 88,861 of NZ_JBHSEP010000024.1, forward strand.
GCAGCACGCCGGACGGCCGCCGTGCGGGAGAGCCGTTCGCGCCGGGCGCCAACCCGATGCACGGCCGGGATCGCAAAGGGGCGCTCGCCTCGCTCAGCTCGGTTGCCAAGCTGCCGTACGCCAGCTGCCTGGACGGCATCTCGAACACGTTCTCGATCGTTCCGAAGGCGCTCGGCCGGGAGGCGGACACGCGGATCGACAACCTCGTCTCCATGCTGGACGGCTATGCCGCGAGCAAGGGCCACCATCTGAACGTCAACGTCTTTAACCGGGAGCAGCTTCTGGACGCAATGGAGCATCCGGAGAAATATCCGCAGCTGACGATCCGCGTCTCGGGCTATGCGGTCAACTTCATCAAGCTGACGCGGGAGCAGCAGCTCGACGTGCTGAACCGGACGTTCCACGGCGCGATCTAGGGCACGCCGGGCGCTCGGAAAGTCGATCAAGAGAGGGAGGCGGACAGCATGCATACGGGGAGAATCCACTCTCTTGAAACGTTCGGGACGGTAGACGGACCGGGAATCCGGTTCGTCCTGTTCCTGCAGGGCTGCGCGCTTCAATGCGGCTACTGTCACAATCCGGATTCGTGGGATACGCAGGCCGGCGCGCTGAAGAGCGTGGACGACATTTTGCGGGAGATCGAGCCTTATGTCGAATATTACCGCCGTTCCGGAGGGGGCATTACGGTGACCGGCGGCGAACCGACGCTGCAGGCTCCGTTCGTGGCCGAGCTGTTCCGGGCGTGCAAGGAAAACTGGGGGCTGCACACCGCGCTCGACTCCTCCGGCTTCTGCGAGCCCAGCCGCGCGGAGGCGCTGCTGGACGCGACCGATCTCGTCCTGCTCGACCTGAAGCAGATGGACGGCGGCGCCCACCGAGAGCTGACGAGCCAGCCGAACGACCGCATACTCAGGTTCGCCCGCTATTTGTCCGACCGCGGAACGAAAATGTGGATTCGAAGAGTGCTCATTCCGGGCTGGACCGACAATGCGGACGAGCTCCGGGAGTTGGGCCGCTTTATCGGCGGGCTGGAGGGCGTGGAAAAAGTCGAGGTGCTGCCTTACCACCGGATGGGCGTGTACAAGTGGCACCAGCTCGGCAAGGCGTATCCGCTGGAAGGCGTTCTGGAGCCGGGGCCGGAGGAGACCGCAAGAGCGTGGAGGCTGATCTCGCACGGAATAGAGGAGGGGAAGCGGGAGCTGGCTCTCATGGTTAATACGTAAAAGCGGCCAAAAACCGTCGAGCCAGCGAAACGCGCTGTCCGACGGTTTTGCGCGTATAATCTCGTCCCTAAGAGAGGTTATACCGTGATCACGACGTTTCCTCTTTTACGGCCTCCGTCCACGTACGCGTGCGCCTCAGCCATTCGTTCGAGCGGGTAACGCCGATCGATCACCGCTTTTATTTTCCCCGATTCATAGAGCTCCTTCAGCAGCAGCAAATCCTCCGCGAGCTCCTTGGCGACGCCTTGTCCTTCGACCGTAACGAATTTGCCGTCCTTGGCCAGCACCTTCTTGCAAGCCGACTTGGTCGATTTGCCGACCGCGTCGAAAACCACGTCGTAACGTTCCCGCGTTCGGGTGAAATCTTCTTGGGTATAATCGACGACCTGATCGGCTCCGAGAGACTTCACGAGGTCGGCGTTAGCGCCGCTGCACACGCCCGTAACCTCCGCTCCGAGCGCTTTGGCCAGCAGTACCGCAGACGTACCCACGGATCCGGAGGCTCCGTAGACGAGCACTTTCTGCCCTTCCCGAAGACGCGCTTTCCGGAAAAAGTGCAGCGCCGTCGTCCCTCCGAACGGAAGCGCGACAGCCTCCTCGTAAGTCGCGTTGTCCGGCATAGGGGCGACGACTCCGGTTTCTCTTACGCACGCGTACTCCGCATAGGCGCCCATCCTGAACCCCGTCATCGCGAAGACCGCATCCCCCGGCTTGAATCGCTGGACGTTTCGGCCGATCGCTTCGACCTCGCCGGCCAGTTCGACGCCGAGAATCGGATTTCTCGGTCTGCGCAGGCCGAGAACGAGCCGCATGGGAAGCCAAAAGAGAAGCGGGCTTCGGAAGCCGCGAATGCGGCAATCTCCCGATGTGACCGTGGTCGCGCGAACCCTGATCAGCAGCTCGTCGGGCTTGGGCGCCGGCTTAGGGGCTTCTTTAAGCTCAAGTACATCCGGAGATCCGTATTTCCCGCATAGGATTGCTCTCACGAAATAGCCTCCTTAACAAACGTTGCTTTTGCGAGAATCATACAGGGAGGACCCCCGGATGAACAGATACTTAAGTACGGTTATTCGAAGCTCAACAGCGGAAGCTGGGCAAGCATACGACAGGCAAGGCGTGCGTCTACGTCAACAAGCTGGACGACGTCGAGGTTTACAGCTTAAACGCGACTTCAAGGTCGCGGATCTGCTCCGGGCCGATGTGCACGATGTCGCCGAGGCAGCCGGCCGACAGGATCGCCTTGGCGCTGTATTCGGCGACTTCGAGCCGGTCGAACGCGTTGAGCAGGTTCTGGCCGGTGACGATGACGCAGTTGTTTTCCACGATGGCGATCGGGGTGTCCTTCGTAAAGCGCGCGGCCGTTCCCTCCGTGTCGCGATAGACGGCGTCGAAAGGGAGCTTGGGCGTCTGCCGCATCAAAATGTAGCTTTCCGGAATCGTGCGCGAATCCAAGGCGTGCTCGGTCACGGCGAAAGCCATCACGTTGGGCGGGTGGGCGATGATGACGCTGTCGATATGCGGATGCAGCTCGTAAATCCGCCGATGCAAGCGCACCGACCGGCTGGGCTTCTTGCCGGCTTCGGCCGCTTCGCCTTCGATGCGGACGAGATCCTCCGGCTCCAAATATTTGCGGTCGGCCCCGTACGGCGTAATGACGAACGAGCCGTCCGCCAGCCGGTGGGAGAAGGTGCCTTGCGTGCTCGTGAACAGCCGCTGATCGTACGCGCGCTTGATCAGCGTGCACATGTCCCTGCGAATGGCGAGCTCGTCCGCTCCGTAAGAGCGCGGGACGAACGAGCCGAGCTCCGGTTCGTCGGAATGGGAAATCGTGCGGAATTGCTCTTCCGACAGAAGCGCCGGCGTTCCGAGTCTTCTGGCGTTAATCTCGAGGCGCGCGCAGAAGTCGAGCGTCTCGAAGCTTTGGAACGCCTGGAACAGGTCGGGGCCGCCGACGACGACGCCGTGGTTTTCCAGCATTACCGAGTGGATGCCGCTGGCGAACACGGAGGCGATATTTTCGCCCAGTTGGCGGCTGCCGGGCAGCGCGTACTCGGCCATGCCGATCTCTCCGCAAATTTGCCGTTCGTTGGGCAGCAGCCTCGTGTCGGGCATCCGTCTTACGATGCTGAAGGAGACGAGAGCGGGAGGGTGCGCGTGCACGATCGCCCGCAAGTCGGGCCGGGCGTCGTAGATGAGCCGATGAAAAGGAAATTCGCTGGACGGGCGGTGAGGACCGACCGTCGTTCCGTCGGGCTTGACGCATACGATGTCGTTTCTCGTCAATGCGCCTTTATCGACGCCGGCAGGGGTAATCCAGACTTGATTTTGTTCGTCGAGAACGGACAGATTGCCTCCGGAGGTCGTCGTCATGCCGTAGCCGTAAATTCGATCCATCATCAGCAGAATCTGATCCGCGGGATGTAGCCATTCGTATCGCATCGAAATTCCTCCTCAGTCCAATATGCGGTCTCCTTCACTGTAACACGACGCCGCTTTTTTAACTGTAACGAAAGTCATATTCCGCGCGATGAGCCGATTTTCGCCCAAATGTGAGAAACGATACAGTAAACGGCCCCGCACGGGAATACACTATACGAAGAAAGACCGTCAAACTCGATTGGAGGAATTCGCATGACCTATCATCACATTCTGGCCGCTTACGACGGTTCCAAGGCGTCCAACAAAGCGCTCGAACACGCCGTCAAGCTTATCGAGAGACGCCAGGGCAGCAAGCTGACGGTCGCTCACGTCGCCATCAGGCCGCCTTACGGCTTCGCAGGCTTCGGCATGGTCGTTCCGGTCGGGTACGAGGAGCAGATGAAGCAGCAGCAGGCGAATCTGGTCCGCCAGGCGGAAGAAAGGATCAAGGAGCTGCCCTATGCGAAAGTCGTCGTACTCGAAGGCGCTCCGTCCTCGGCGATTCTGGAGCACGCCAAGCAGAACGGCTGCGACCTGATCGTCATCGGCAACCGCGGCCTCGGACCGATTCGCGAATGGATGCTCGGCAGCGTCAGCCATCATGTCGTCCAGCAGGCTCAGGTTCCGGTGCTTGTCGTCAAATAGCCGCCCCTATGGGCGGTTTACGGCGGGCGGGCAGCCGCCCCCGTTCGAACAGAATCGTCAGACTGACGAGGTGACGAACACGGTAGCCCCCATATCGGATAACGCGGTCGAGCGGAACCCGTTCGTCCAGCTTAAGCTTGCCGCTGGCGAAGCTGAGTTTGGCCGATTCCCCGTAATCCAACCGTCTGGTTTCTTCCTCCAGCGTTCGCGCGCAATTGCCGCACGTCAGTCCTTTTACCCGATATTCGATCATGTCCGTTCATCTCCAGCTTATAAATGAATAATTGCTCATATATTGTTTGAAAATGATCGGGAAAACAAGAAAAAAGCCTAGGGTGGTTGATTTTTTGGCGGAGTATGGTAATCTATTGGAGCGAACGCACGTTCTGTTTATGATTCGAGGAGGGCATTGCGCGGATGGACCGCTATCGGTATCCCGAAATCGACGAAGCGATTGCCTACATTCACAGCCATTTGGACGAGCCGCTGTTGTTGAGCAGGCTTGCCGGCCACATCGGATATAGTCCGTTTCATTTTAATCGTCTATTCAAGATGAGGATCGGCGTTCCGCCTCTGTATTACGTATCCGCGATTCGATTGCAGAAGGCGAAGGAACTGCTGCTTCAGACGAATCTGAGCGTGCGGGACGTCGGATTGGAGATCGGTCAGCTGAGCCTGGGAACGTTCACGACGCGATTCACCGAGAAGGTAGGCATGACTCCGTCCCAGTTTCGCAGCTCGCCGACGCTCGCAGACGACAGACTGCGGGCGCTGCGGCAGCTGAACCAGTGGCGGGACGTCCGCCGAATCGAGCCAGGCCGCTCGAGCATCGCGGGCAGAGTCGTTCCCCTGGTTCCGTTCGAAGGCGTCGTTCTGATCGGCCTGTTCGCGAAGCCGATTCCCGAAGGCGTTCCGGAGCACGGCACGCTCACTTCCGGCTCGATGGAATTTGTCCTCCATAACGTAAAGCCGGGAATCTATTACTTGATGGCGACGTCTGTCGCCTGGAACGCCAAGGCGATGGAGATTCTGCTGCCCCATACTACGCTGCGAACCCGGTCTCGGGAACCGATCGTCGTCGAGGCCGGCAGACCCGTGCCCGAGCAGATCGTCACGCTCCATCCGCCGCTGCCGGACGATCCTCCGATTCTGATCTCTTTGCCCTTGCTGATGGACCGATTTCTTAACCGCAACAGCCTCGTTCTGCGGTAGCAGGCGGCCAGGGGCGCGAACGGCCGTTGGCCGCTCGCAATGAAGGCAATAACTTGTGAGGTGTTCGAATGATCGCTTTAAGAGCGCAACCGCTTTTTCCGAACGTCGGCGTCGGCGTCGCGCCGATCGTCGTCGCGGCCGCAGAGAACGGGAAGCAGCCCGGCGGATGAAGCTGCTGGCAGAGATCCAATCCCCTTACAACGAGATCGCGGTTTACGAGACGGCGCAATTGGACGGGGAGACCGGTCGATTCAGATGCGTCCGCTTCGCGGACGGAGACGTTCAGGGGGCGATGGATCTGAGAGATCCGCAGCGTCTCGTGCTGGCCTATCAGAAGGCGCTTGCCGGTCTGATGGTTCGCCGGCAGCCACTCTTCGCAAGCGCGTTCATGATCGGCTACGGCATCGGCTCGCTCTCCCGTCATTTTCGCGGAAAAAGGATCGTAACGGCGGAAATCGACCAGGCGGTTGTGGAGGTCGGCAAACGCTATTTCGGGGCTGCGAACGACGATGTCCGAATCGGAGACGGCCGTCTTCTGCTCGAAGCGGAGCCGGACCGGTCCTTCGATTTTATCGTCCTGGACGCCTTCACGAGCAGGGGGACGCCGCCGCACTTGACGACGGAGTCGTTTTTTCGGATGGCCTCGGACAAGCTCCGCCCGGGCGGAGCTCTTTTCCTGAACGCCATGGGGAGGCCGAGCGACGATAGACACGCGGAAGCGGTCGCCACGACGATGCGGCAAGTTTTCGCCGATGTGCGCTGCCGCTCGCTGCCTGCCGAGCGCAGCCGCGACAGACGAAATATGATTTTCGCCGGCAGCGACGTTGGGTTCGAGCTCTCGGGCAGGAAGGCGGCCGGTCTTATGGAGCTCGAGCTGGTGGAGGTCGAGCTGGCCGAGGGCCATGTCATTCGGGACGGCTCGTCGGGCCCCGATATTTCCGGAGCGCAATGACCGCGTTATGTCCGCCGAAGCCGAACGAATTGGACAGGCCGACGTTCGGATCGGTTCTGCGCGCCACGTTCGGCACACAGTCGAGATCGCAGTCCGGATCGGGCGTTTCGTAATTGATCGTCGGCGGAATCCATCCGGTCTGCAAGGTTTTGACGAGGGCGACCGCCTCGACCGCGCTGGCGGCTCCGAGCAGATGCCCGGTCATCGATTTGTTCGCCGTCACCGGCACGCGATAGGCGTCATCTCCGAACAATCGTTTGATCGCCTGCGTCTCCGAGCGGTCGCCGATCTCGGTGCTCGTCGCATGTGCGCTGATGACATCGATCTGATCCGGGCTCAGACCGGCCTCGGCCAGCGCCAGTCTCATCGCCCGGTAAGCCCCGTCGCCATCGGGGTGCGTGGCCACCATATGGTAAGCGTCGGAGCTCGCTCCGTAGCCGATCACCTCCGCATAGACGCGGGCGCTGCGCCTCGCTGCGTGAGTCAGCGATTCCAGAATGACGATGCCCGCCCCCTCGGCCATGACGAAGCCGTCGCGGCCGGCGTCGAACGGTCTGCTGGCTTCGGTCGGCGCGTCGTTGCGGCAGGAGAGCGCAGTCGCGTTGCCGAAGCTGGCCAGCGATATTTCGGACAGAGCCGCCTCGGCTCCGCCGGCGATGACGACATCCGCGCCGCCGCTGCGGATGAGCCGGAACGCTTCGCCGATCGCCGTATTGCCGATCGAGCACGCCGTCACCGGGGACAGGGTCGGGCCGAGCGCGCCGAATTTCATGCTGATCAAGGCGGCGGCCATATTGGAGATCATCATCGGCACGAGCGTCGGACTGATCCGTTCCGGTCCGCGGTCGCGAAGGACCGAAGCTTGCTCGAGCAGCGTCTGCAGGCCGCCGACTCCCGAGCCCACATAGACGCCGATCCTTTCTCCGTCGACTCGATCCGCTTGAAGCCCCGCATCGTCCCAGGCCTCGCCGGCCGCCGCCATCGCGAACTGACAGAAGCGATCCATCCGCCGGGCTTCCTTGCGTCCGAATAACGTCTCCGGGTCGAAGCCGCGAACCTCTCCCGCGATCCGGCTCTTGAAGCGATCCGAATCGAACGCTTCAATTCGCGAGATCCCCGATTCCCCCCGGACGAGCCGCTCCCAGAAGCGGTCCACCGAGTTGCCGAGGGGAGACAGAACTCCCATTCCGGTAATGACGACTTGCTCCATGCCGATCTCACTCCTTAATCGTATCGAAAGTACAATCAGCATCTCATTTCCATTATCCTATTACAAGTTATCAATTATACTAGTATAATAACTACTACGATAACGAACCGGAGGCGCTGTTCATGAATCATGAAGCGAGGCTTCTCGCTCTGTCGGCGTTCCTTAAGGGAAAGCGCGCCAAAATCTCGCCAGAATCGGCCGGATTCGCCACCGGCAGGCGGAGAAGAACGCCGGGGCTGCGCAGGGAAGAGGTAGCGCAGCTGGCCGGGGTCAGCCTGACCTGGTACACCTGGTTCGAGCAGGGACGCGACATTCGCGTGTCGTCTTCCGTGCTCGATTGCATCGCTGCGGCTCTGCAGCTTAACGTAGACGAGCGCAAATATTTGTACTCCCTTGCGATGGAGACGAGCCCCGGACCCGCGCTGAAGGAAAAGCTGCCGGAGATCAGCCCGCCGCTGAAGCGGATTTTGCGGGAGCTGGTCGCCTGCCCGACGATCATCACGGACCGGCGCCATATGATCGTCGGCTGGAACGAAGCGGCCTCCCACGTGTTTCTCGATTTCGAGAAGGTTCCGCCGGAAGAGAGAAATATGATCCGGCTGTTGTTCGCAAGGAGGGAGCTGAGGCGGCTCGCCGTGAACTGGGAGCATTTCACGAAAGGCTTTCTCGCCATTTTCCGCGCCTATTACGGCCAATATGTCGACGACGAATGGTACGACCGTTTTCTCCAGGAGATGAAGGCAGCCTACCCGGAGTTCGAAGCGCTGTGGGAGGAGAGCGAGGTCCAATCCGCGCCGGAGGTGCTGATCGAATTCCGGCACGCCAAAGCCGGCAAGATGCTGTTCCATCTGACTTCGCTCCAGGTTCAAGGCAGCGTCGATCTGAGATGCAGCATCTATACGCCTGCGCCCGACTCCACGACGGAGAACAAGCTCAAAAGGCTGATCGGGGAAAGTCCGGGCGCTGGAAAGTAGCGGAAAGCGTTGCCCGGCGCTCGCCGCGATTCTGAACGGCAAGACAATCTCATAGGGTAGAGAAGGACGGGCAATTCGCCGAATCTTCGAACAGGATGGGATGCCGGATGGATACGCTGCGTTTGCAAGTAACGGGAATGACGTGCGCCGCATGCTCGGCACGCATCGAGAAGGGGCTTGGCCGCATGGCCGGCGTCAGCGGCGCTACCGTGAATATGGCGACTGCGCAAGCCTACGTTCAGTACGATCCGCGAGTGACTCGCGAGGCGGACATTCGCCGCAAAATCGAACAGCTCGGCTACGGGGCCGCCGAGCATCTCGATTCTCCGCAGAAGGCCCACGAAGCGGAGCTTCGGGCTCTCCGCAGCAAGCTGGCCGTCGCCGTCGCCGTATCCGTTCCGCTGCTCTGGGCCATGCTTGCCCACCTCCCGCTCGTACCGGCCGCCCTGTGGATTCCGGACGTTCTATTCAGCCCTTACTTGCAGTGGGGGCTTGCGACGGTTCTGCAGTTTTACGTCGGCTACTCCTTCTACAGGGGGGCGTGGCAGGCTCTAAAGCAGCTAAGCGCCAATATGGATACACTCGTCGTTCTCAGCACTTCGGTGGCCTATTTCTACAGCCATTATAAACTGATGCGATTCCCCGGGGCGGTCGCCCACGATCAGCTCTATTTCGACGCGATTGCGATGATTGTGACGGTTGTCCTGTTCGGGAAGCTGCTGGAGGCCAAGGCCAAGGGGAGGGCGCTGAAGGATCTGAACGAGCTGTACGGGCTGCAAATCCGCTTCGTGCGGGTCGCCAGGCGGGAGGGAGAGGAGTGGATTCCGGCCGGCGAGCTGCGCAGGGGGGAACAGGTCGTCGTGCACGCGGGAGAATGGATATCCGCCGACGGCAGAATCGTAGACGGCGCCGCCGAGATTGACGAGTCGCTGCTGACGGGGGAAAGCTTGCCCGTGCTGAAGCAGAAAGGGGATCGCGTCTTCAGCGGCACGCGCTGCCTGAACGGCTCGCTCAGCATTCGGGCCGAATGCGATGCCGGGGAGACGCGGCTGTCGAGGATGATCGCGATGGTCGAGGAGGCGCAGAGCCTGAGACCTGCGATCGCGCGCAAGACGGACCGGGCGGCGGCGGTGTTCGTGCCGGCCATGATCCTGTGCGCGGCGGCCACCTATGCGGGCTGGACGGCGCTGGCGGACGCCGCCCCGCAGGAAGCGGCGATTCGCCATGCGCTGGCCGTGCTGCTCATCGCCTGTCCTTGCGCGCTTGGACTGGCCGCTCCGGTATCGGTGCTGATCGCGACGGCGCTTGCCGCCAAACGGGGCATTCTGTTTAAGCACGGCAGCGCGATGGAGACGTTGGCCAAGGCCGACCGGATCCTGTTCGACAAAACCGGGACGCTGACCGAGGGCAAGCCCCGACTGATCGCGATCGATGCCGTGCATTCCCCGAACGCCTATATGCTGAAGCTGGCCGCCGCTATCGAACGGCATTCGGCGCACCCGCTCGCCCAGGCGCTCGTTCGGGAGGCGGAACGACTGCGCGTGCTTCTGCCGGAGGCGGAAGACGTACGGGAGGTGCCGGGCGGGGGGATGCAGGGACGAGTGGAGGGCAAGCTCGTCCGCGTCGGCCATGCTCGCTGGGCGCTGACCGAAGGGCCGGAGCTGGCTCGGGCGGCAGGACCGGAAGCAGAGTCCGCGAGACCGGGGGAGACGGTGCTGTACGTGACGGTCGACGGTCGGCTTGAGGGCCGATTTGCCTTTGCCGACACGCTGCGCAGCGAGACGCTCGAGGTGGTGCGCGAGCTGAAGAAGACAGCCTCGCTCGGGATAGTGACGGGCGATCAGCCGGAGCCGGCGAGCGCGATTGCCCGGGAGGCGGGCATCGACGACGTCTTCGCCGGCTGCACGCCGGACCGCAAGGCCGACATCGTGGCGGAGGCTCGCCGCGGCGGCCGTGTAGTCGCATTCGTCGGCGACGGCAGCAACGATGCGGCCGCATTGGCCACGGCGGACGTCGGCGTCGCGATGGGAGGCGGAGCCGGGGCGGCGATGCAGACCGGAGACGTCGTGCTTACGCGCGACCGGCTGTCCGGCATCGCGGACGCGATGGCGATCAGCAGGCTGACGCTGAGAAATATTCGGCAAAATATCGGGTTCGCGATCGCGTACAATACGGCGGCCGTGCCGCTGGCCGCGCTTGGCTATCTGGACCCGAGAATCGCCTGCATGGGAATGGCCGCAAGCTCCGTGCTCGTCGTCGCCAACGCGCTTCGGCTGCAACGCTCGGCCGCGGCGAGAGGGAGGGAATGATGCTCGCGCAAAGCCTGATTCTCGCTGCGGCGGCGGGGCTGATGGGGGCGCCGCACTGCCTCGTCATGTGCGGCGGCATCACGTCTTCGTTCATGCTGAACGCGCGGGAGCGGGAGCATGCGCTGAAAGCCGCGGCCGCGTATCACGCAGGCAGAATTACGACTTATGCGGCTACGGGAGCTTTTATGGGCTTCGTCGGCTCGTTCCTCAACGCGGCAGGGACGCTGGTCGGCCTGCAAAGCATAGCCAGCATCCTTGGAGGTGCGCTGATCATCGCCTGGACGTACTGGCGGTTTGCGCTTCCCTTTCCGCACCGCTTTCTGCCGCAGAGCAAGCGGGCCAGCGCCAAGCAGGCGTCCGACGGACGAGGCGAATGGCTCGGCACGTATTCGTCTGGGCTTCTGCTCGGCTTCCTGCCGTGCGGCTTGACGTACGCCATGCAGATGAACGCCGCCGCTTCGGGATCGTGGGCGGCGGGAACGGCGCTGCTGCTCGTATTCGGGCTCGCCACCGTTCCGATTTTTGCCCTGCTTGCCCTCTTCTCCAGTCAGTTGAGCCAAGGACGCAAAAGAGCGATGCGCGCCGCCGGCACGGTGCTGGCCTACACGATGGGTTTTCTCGCCATCATGAAGGGACTGGCGGCCAACGGGTGGATTCCGAGCGTGCATCCGTGGCTGTGGTAATGTAAATCTTCACGCCGTTCATGCCATTCATATTATTAATTCCATTAATATTATACGGCATTAAAAGAATGAGTCGCTCTTAGCGTCTCCCCGTTCGCGACGACGACGATTTCCGCTTCCCATTTCCCCGCCATGACGGGGATCGCCAGCAGATCGTACAGACCCGGCGAGACCTCGTGCGTCTCCGCCGGGACGCGGCCGCAGAACATGCCCGGCATGACGAGATGGACTTTAATGCTGGCGCGTTCGACGGGCAAGCCGCGCTTGTCGTTAAGCGTAATCCGAAATCGGTTTTCCTCCATCACGACCGCTCCGTTCTCCTCGGCCCGAATGTCCATCTGCAGCAGGACGCCCGCCGCGGAGCTTTCCGAACTTTCCCCTCCGGCAGCCCTTCCGTACATCCACCCGAAGCCTCCGATAGACAGCAAGCCGATCGTACAGAGCAAGGCGATGAGCTTTTTGGACATCTTACCCCTTCTTTCGCCTGTTTTCCGCTCTTCATGTATATCCTTCGAACAAGTTGTTCATGCCTGATTCATGGAGCTGCGCGCAGTTGTCACAATTATGTCATCGGATGTAGCCCTATCGAGTTATGTCTGCGGCCGGATTAAGGGCTAGAATAATAGAGAAGTAACCGACAGTGAGGAGCGATCCGTATGAAAACGAGGAAATCGGGATGGCTGATTCTGGTCGTTCTGGCGGCGCTGGGATTGACGGCGTGCTCGTCCTCGCAGCCGGGGGAACAAGACCCGCGGGATGTCCAGGTCGAGCTGGCGACGAATCCCGCCGAAGCGAAGGCTGGCGACGAGGTCAAGCTGATCGCGACGGTGACGGGGCTGGTGGACGAGCAGAACACGATCGTGCAGTTCGAAATCCGCAAAGCGGACCACAGCGGTCTTCCGGAGCTCGTGGAGGACGTCGATCGGGAGGGCGACGGCAAGTATTCGGCCGGTTTCAAATTCATGGAGAGCACGACCTACGACGTCTACATTCACATCTACAAAGGCGAGCTTCACATTACGAAGAAGAAGCCGGTGGAAGTGGGGGCATGAACGCTTTGGCGCGAAGACACGGGCCGACAATCATCGGCTGCCTGCTGGTCGTCGGCCTGACGCTGACGGCGATGGCGATGCCCGGCCAAGCTTCGCCCCGATCCGAGGAGGCGATCGATCTTCAGGCGATCATAGACGCCGCCCAGCCCGGCAGCGAGCTCATTCTCGACGCGGCGGCCTACTCCGGTCCGGCGATTGTCGATAAGCCGCTGACCCTCCGGGGTGAAGGAACGCCTACGGTATTCGGCGGAGAAGCGGATACGGCGCTGACGATTCGGGCACCCGGAGTGAAGCTTAGCGGGCTGAAGGTCGTCAGCGCCAAAGGCACGGCCATCGCGGTCGAAGCCGATGACGCCGTCATCGAGGGTACGACCATCGAAGCGTCGGGTCTCGGAATCGCCCTCCGCGACGCCGATCGGGCGGCTATCGTCGGCAATGCCGTCTATCCGGTCGATTCGGGCCGCGCCGCTTCGGGCGCTGCAGCGCGCACCGGCAACGGGATTGACCTTTACGATTCTCATGACGCCCGGATCGAAGGCAACGAAGTGCACGGCATGATGGACGGCGTTTATTTGGAACGAAGTCATCGCGCCGTCGTCGAATCGAACCGGATCTACCGATCCCGCTACGGCATTCATTGCATGTATACCGACGGAACGACGATAGTCGGCAACGAAGGCGAGTACAATGTGACCGGAGCGATGGTGATGGGCGTCAGAGACGCCGTCGTGACGGGCAATTCGTTCCGCAAGCAAAGCGGCAACGTCCATTCCCAAGGGCTTCTTCTGTTCGACGTGCACACTTCCCGGGTCGAGCGCAATACGTTCGAGGGCAACCGCGTCGGCATCTATATGGAGCTGTCCTCGAACAACCGGCTCGAGAGCAACGAAGTGCTGAGGAACTTCGTAGGCGTTCAATTTCTCGAATCGGCGGACAACGTGTTCACGGGAAATCTGTTTCTATCCAACGTAATCGAAGCGCAAGCGACGGACAGCGAAGGCAACCGGCTGGAGGGCAACTACTGGGATGCCGCGCAGCTGCTCGACAAGGACGGGGACGGCGCGAGCGACCTGAAGTATGCCATCAATCCCTTCTTCGAGAAGGCTGTCGATCGCACGCCGGCGTATCAGCTGTTCTTTCAATCTCCGGGGATGACGTTTCTGAGCGGATTGTTTACGTCCGATGCGGCCGAATGGTCCTCCGATGCTGCTCCGCTCATGAGACCGCCCGGGAGCCTGGAAGCCGTCCCGCAGATGAGGGAAGAGGACGGACGAGACGGCATCGTCGGGTGGATCGGCATATCGCTGGTGCTAGGAGCTGCAGGAATCATTTATATGGGGGTTAGGAAAATATGAAAAAATGGCTGACGCTAAGCTTGCTCGTTCTGTGTGTCTCGATCGCTGCCGGATGCGGCGGGAAAAAATACGAGGCGGTGCCGATCAACGAAGAGGTCGACGTGTGCGCGATTTGCAAAATGCAGGTAAAGGACGACGCCTATGCGACCCAACTCACGACCAAAGACGGCAAGACGTACAAGTTCGACGACCTTGGCTGCATGAACGAATGGAAGCAGAAAAACGGCACGGACGACATCGGCATGGATTTCGTCAGGGATTACAACGATAAGGAATGGATCGAATTTTCGAAAGCGACATTTGTCTACGATTCTTCTATTCGGACGCCGATGGCCTACGGAATCGTCAGCTTTAAGGATCGGGAGTCGGCCGAAGCGTTCGTCGCCGAGCACGGTGTCGGGCAGCTGATGACCGCAGCCGACTTGGCGAGTCATTCGTGGAAGCAGAATGTACAGGGCATGGAGCATATGGACATGAAGCACAGCCACAGCCACGGCCCGGAAGACGGCACGGACGGGCACGGCGAAGGCCATGGACAGCCGGAAACGGAATCGCATGCGGAGATGTAAGCGATGGCGAACATGCTGCTAGTCGCGATGAGGGAAATCCGGATCGGATTTCGCAATCCGTGGTCCTACTCTTTTATGGCGTTATTTTCCGTATTCAGCTTCAGCTTGCTGCTGATGAACGCCAGCGGCGTGGCTGACGGCTACTCCGGAGTGACCGGTTCGATGATCAGTCTGATTCTCTATTTGCTTCCGCTAATGACGCTGCTGCTCGGCTCGTTCTCGCTGACGGCGGAGAAGGAGGAGGGAAGCTGGCAGCTGCTGGCGACCTATCCGCTTGGCACCGTCTCGTATATCGTCGGAAAATATGCGGGCCTTGCCGTTGTGCTGCTGACGATCGTCGCTTTCGGCTACGGCGGGATGGGAGCGATCGGCGCCGTCGTGGGGACGGGCTTTTCCCTGAACACCTACCTGTTGTTTTTGGCGTTTTCCGCCGGGCTGGTGCTCCTGTTTCTGGCGATCTCCATGATCGTCGGCTCGCTGTCCCGCAATCGGTGGCAGGCGATGACGATTTGCGTTGCGCTCTGGTTTTTTCTGGTCATTGGCTGGTCGACGATTCTGATCGCGCTGCTCGGAAGCCTGCCCTACTTGTGGATCAAGCCGGCGCTTCTGATTCTGACATTTCTCAATCCTGCCGAACTCGTCCGATTGTTCGTCGTTATCCGGCTGGGCGGAGGAGCCGTGCTCGGTCCCGAATACTTTGAATGGGTCGGCTGGGCGAGCAGCTCCGGCGGCACGCTGATCTTCCTCGGCGGCTGCGCGGCGATGATCGGACTGTCCGGAGCGCTCGTATGCTGGATCTGGGAAAGGAGGAGGCGGTATGGCTGAACCGCTGCTAGTAGCGGACGGCATCTCCAAAACGATCAAAAAACAAACGCTGGTCGAGCCGATCGAGCTGAAGCTGCAGCGCGGCGAAGTTCTCGCCCTGTGCGGGGGCAACGGCGCCGGCAAGAGCACGATTCTGCGAATGATTGCCGGCATTCTTCGTCCCAGCGAGGGAAGCGTCCGCGTGAACGGGTGGGAGTGGACCCGCAATCGGGTCGAATACGCCAAGCAGATCGGCTATATGCCGGACGATTACGCCTTCAGCCCGGGGCTGACGGCGATGGAAGCGCTGAGCTTCTGGGCGGCTCTGCGCGGGATCGGCAAAGCTCGCGTGCTGGAGGCGCTGGAGCTGGTCGGTCTGGAGAATAAGCGCGGCGGCAAAGTTCAGACGTTCTCCAAAGGGATGAAGCAGCGCTTGCTGTTCGCGCAAGCGATTCTTGCTGAGCCGCCGCTGCTGTTAATGGACGAGCCGACCAACGGCTTGGATCCTTACTGGATGGACGAGTTTGTGCGGCTGCTGCGCGAGCTCAAACAGCTCGGCCATGCGGTCGTTTTCAGCACGCATCAGCTCCAGACGGCCGAGGAGATCGCCGACCAGGTCGTCTTCCTGATCGACGGCCGGAAATGCGGGGAGGGCTCCGTCGAATCGTATCGGGCCACTTACGGCGAGCACCCGCTGCACGCAGCGTTCCGGGCGGCGCTCGGATGAAGCGCTCCGCTACTCTTAGCGCCCGTCTGACCGCGATCATCGGCGTGCTGGCGCTTGCTGTGCTGCTCGTCGTGGCGTGGACGGCTTTCCGTTCCGATAACGTAGGCGCTGGAGGAATCGTCGCAGGGGCGGAAGCGCCCGAGATCCACGGAATCGATACGTCCGGTGCGAGCATCGACCTCCAGAATTACCGTGGGCAGCCGGTCATAGTGAATTTCTGGGCTTCCTGGTGCCAGCCTTGCGTGACGGAGATGCCGTTGATCGATGAAGTGTACCGCAGCGCCTCCGACCAGTTCAGGTTAATCTCGGTTAACGTTGGCGATACGAAGGGAACGGTCAACGAATTTTTGACGAAATACGGCCTTTCGTTTCCCGTGCTGATCGATGCGACGGGCAAGACGGCGGAGCTTTATCGCGTATCTGCGCTGCCTGCGACGTTCGCGATCGATGCCGAGGGACGGATCCGCCATGCCGGCATCGGGCAAATAACCGAAACGGAGCAGTTGTTCGCGCTTTTCCGATCCGATCGATAAGAAGCAGAGGTCATTGACAACCAAACCGGCCACGCGTCAGGCGCGCAGGATTTCCGCACGGAAGTCCATGCGCGCTTTTTAGCTAAGCGCGCGCTTTTTGACTGAGCATGCTTTTGACTGAGCACCCGAAAACCGATTCCGGCCGATTTCAGTCCGAAGAAGGGTAATCTGACGGGTTTGTGGCAACCTATAAGAAATCTGTTTACGTTTCCGGTATGGCTTACGTATGAGATAAGATAAATATCGTGAAAGGAAGACTAAATTGATATTCAATTTGTTTCTCGTCGCTATTCTTATCGTGTTAACCGCTTTTTTCGTAGCCACCGAATTCGCTGTCATTAAGCTTCGGCCCAGTCGCGTCGACCAGATGGTGATCGAGGGGAGAAAAAATGCGCTGGCGGTTCAGAAAGTGACGAACAATCTGGACGGATATTTGTCCGCATGTCAGCTTGGCATTACGATTACCGCTCTCGGACTCGGATGGCTCGGCGAACCGACGGTGGAAAAGATGCTGTACCCCGTATTCGAACAGTTGGGAATAGGAGAGAGGACAGGACATATTCTGTCGTTCGGTATTGCCTTCCTATCCATCACGTTCCTGCATGTCGTATTGGGAGAATTGGCGCCTAAGACGATGGCCATCCATAAAGCGGAAGCCATTTCGGTGTTTACCGCTCCGCTGATCATTATTTTCTATAAAATTATGTATCCGTTTATTTGGGCCTTGAACGGTTCGGCGAACGCTCTCGTCCGGGTGTTCGGAATGAAGCCGGCCAGCGAGCATGAGGAAGCGCACTCGGAAGAGGAGATCCGAATCATTTTGTCGGAGAGCTACGAAAGCGGGAAAATCAACAATACGGAATTCGGTTACGTGAACCGGATTTTTCAATTCGACGAAATAATGGCCAAAGAAATCATGGTTCCCCGCACCGATATGGTTTGTCTGTACGAGGACATGTCGCTGGAAGATCTGATCGCGGTCGTGAGGAAAGAGCAGTATACGCGTTTCCCCGTCGCGAAGAAAAGCAAGGACCATATTATCGGATTTATCAATACGAAGCAGTTGTTTCTGAAGTATGACAACGACCCGGAATTCGACTTCCGGAAGCATATCCATCCCGTCATGACGGTGCCGGAAGCGATGCCGGTCAAGCTGCTGCTTCTTCGGATGCAGGAAGAGCACGTCCATCTGGCCATTCTGCTCGACGAATACGGAGGCACCTCCGGACTTGTGACGATCGAGGACATTCTGGAAGAGATCGTCGGAGAGATTCGGGACGAGTTCGACAACGACGAGAAAAAGCCGATCGAAGAGCTCGAGCCCGGCCAATATTTGGTCGACGGCTTGACGCCGATCGACGAGATCAATTCGCTGCTGGGCTCATCGCTTGAACAGGACGGCGTGGATACGATCGGCGGCTGGCTGTACAACAAACAGCCGGAGCTGGCCAAAGGCGCGGAATGGAGCTACGGAGAGCTTCACTTTGTCGTTCGGGAGAGGGACAAGCATCGCATCCGTAAGCTGGAGATCAGGCAAATCGAATGACCTCTTTCTGTCAAATGAAAGTGGCGTTTCGCTGTTATAGGATCCCGTCTGCGCCGTCGTTGGTTCGTCCTCGAGCCGCCGCTTCTAGGCAGTCTTGGCGCCGGAATCGGAATGAAGCGGCGAAGCGCGAAGCCTCCCGTACTCGTTATGCGTATAGATGGTGGCGCAGGCGCTCGTAGCCAGCATCATGAACGCCCCGGAGGGATTGTGGGCGTGGGTGCTGCGGAAGCGATATTCGCAAAAGTAGTACGGCC
>NZ_JBHSEP010000025.1:0-104461 GCF_042654645.1 Cohnella hongkongensis
GATCAAACTCTCCATGAAAGGAGCTTTCACGTCAGGCCTTCCGAAAGGAAGTCCCGAGCGCTATGTCTCCCGGTATCACAGAGCCATTTGAGGCTCATTTCTTGCTGGTTACCGTCTTTCGACGATGTTTTGTTTCTTACGCTCAATGTTCAGTTTTCAAAGAACAATCGGTGTTGCTTTGGCGTCTACCGCGCTAACGGCGACTTTTATAATGTATCATATTCAATAATGTGATGCAAGTGTTTTTTTACTTCAAAATGCTGTAAATTCCATGGAGATCGTGCGCATATATTCAATCCCGAGACTAGACAAAAAAATAGACCTCCAAAAGGGAATCGGCCCTTCTAAAGATCCGGTCGAACGCTTCATAATATCGTTATATCGTTCCCTTTATTTCGTAACGAACACTTCGCAAATATACCACTGGCGGTTAAGCCCCAGATTAATAATCTGGCCGTTCACCGAGATCATCGGGCGAGTCGGATACTGACGGTCGGTAAACACGATTTCCCCGATTCGTCCGTCGTTGAGCTTGACGAATACGCCGTTATGAAATTGCGTCGTTCTCTCGATGAAGGTTTGTACGTATAAGGGATCAAGCTTGCCGAAGGATCCCGCATGCAGCTCCTCGAGCACCAGATAAGGAGACTCCGCCTTCCGGTAATTCCGATTGGAGGTCATCGCATGGTACATATCGGCAATGGCGACGATTCTGGCGTAGGGATGAATTTTCTCCCCTCTGACTTTCATCGGATAGCCGCTTCCGTCGATTCGTTCGTGATGCTGAAGCGCCGCAAGCCATATGCCTTGATTGAAAGAGGCGATCCCTTCAAGCAGCTTGAAGCCGTATACGGTATGCTGCCTCATCTCTTGAATCTCTTTCGTAGTGAGCTTGGACGGCTTGTTAAGGATCGCCTGATCGACCTTGACATTCCCGATGTCGTGAAGCAATCCGGCCATCGCGATCGGCAGCCAATCTTTCTCCGGAAACTTGTTCCACTTGGCAATCTGGTAGGACGTCATCGCGCAGAGAACGCTGTTGCGGGTAAGCACATCGGGTTGGCCGACCGTCGGCGGTGCGGAGAAGGTCAAAATATTGTATTCGTCCATATAGCTGATCAGAGAAGATAATCCGTTGCGCAGCTCCAGAACCGGGATTTTCTGTCCGGAATTGATCATGGATATCGTACGCTGCAGCGCCTTCTCCATGAGCAGAAATTCCTGCTGCAGACGGGTAAGCTTCACCTCGGCCGTCGCCGCTATCTCGCTTGGCCCCTCTTCCGCAGCAGTCTCCTCAAGTCCGTCGCGAATAATCTCCACGCTGGGAATGAGAAAGGCCTGAAGAATTTCCATGTCTCTATCCGACAGTACTCGCCCTTGCTGCAGCAGCAGGCTTCCTAGAGCGGTCTGAACGTCGCTGGCCAGACGATCGCCTATCTGAGCCTGTGTAATCGGAATGATCGGCATGCTCCATCTCCCTCTGCAACGCTTCCAGTGAACAAGCAGACAGCCGGTTAGCTGTCTGCTTCTTCGCCTTCAATTTCTTCGGAATCGGTATCTTCCTCGCTTCTCGGCGCCCGGGCTACGGTAGCTACGGAATCCTCGTCGCGAATGTTAATCAGCTTAACGCCTTGCGTAATCCGGCCCATCGTATTGATTCCGGACATGCTCGTGCGGATCAGCGTCCCGGAGGAGGTCATGATCATCAGATCTTCCTCGTCGTGAACGACCTTCAGTCCGACGATCTCCCCGTTTTTCTCCGTCACGTTTAACGTTTTGATGCCTTTGCCGCCTCGAGTCTGAACCCGGTAGTCCGCCACCGGAGTCCGCTTTCCGTAGCCCTTGGCGGTTACGATCAACACGTCGCGATCCGGCTCGACGACATCCATGTCGATAACCTTGTCGCCTTCGTCCAACTGAATCCCCTTCACGCCCGTCGCGGATCTTCCCATTGCGCGAACATCCCCTTCGGAGAAGCGGATGGACATGCCGTGACTCGTCCCCATCACAATCTCGCGGGTGCCGTCCGTCAGCTTGACGCCGATCAGATCGTCATCGTCGCGCAGCGATATCGCAATCAAGCCGACTCTGCGAATGTTCGCATAATCGTTCAACGGCGTTTTCTTCACAATTCCGTTCCTCGTCGCGAAGAACAGGAATTGATCCGGCTCGAACGACTCGACCGGAATGACCGCATTGATCGTTTCTCCCTGCTCGATCTGAATCAGGTTGATGATCGGCGTTCCCCTTGCGGTGCGGCTTAGATCCGGAATTTCGTAGGCTTTCATCCGGAAGACGCGGCCTTTGTTCGTGAAGAACAGCAAGTAGTGGTGAGTGTTGGAGACGAACAGATTTTCGATAAAATCCTCATCCTTGGTCCCCATCCCCATAATGCCTCGGCCGCCCCTCTTCTGGCTGCGATAGGTCGATACGGGAAGCCGCTTGATGTAGCCCGCATGGGTCATCGTTACGACAACGTCGTCACGCGGGATAAGATCCTCGTCGAGAATTTCCTCATCGCTGATCGTAATCTCCGTGCGGCGTTCGTCGCCGTAATTCTGCTTGATCTCCTCGAGCTCCTCGTGAATGATGTCGTTCACCAGCTGAGGATCAGCCAGAATCGCTTTGTACTCGGCGATCTTCGCAAGCAGCTCCGCGTATTCCTTCTCGATTTTCTCCCGCTCGAGTCCGGTCAGGCGCTGCAGGCGCATCTCCAGAATCGCCTGCGCCTGATCGTGCGACAGACCGAACCGCGTCATCAAGCCTTCGCGCGCCTCGTCCGTCGTCTGCGAAGCGCGGATCAGCGCAATGACTTCGTCCAGATGATCCAGCGCGATGCGCAAGCCTTCCAGAATGTGCGCTCTCGCTTCCGCTTTCCTCAGATCGTACTCCGTGCGCCGGCGGATGACCTCCACCTGGTGCTGGATATAGTTGTGAAGCACGTCCTTCAGGTTCAGCACCTTGGGCTCGTTGTTCACGAGCGCCAGCATGTTCACGCCGAAGCTCGTCTGCATCTGAGTCTGCTTGTACAGGTTGTTCAGAACGACCGTAGGAGTAACGTCGCGGCGCAGCTCGATCACGATGCGCATCCCGTTGCGGTCGGATTCGTCGCGAAGATCGGTAATGCCGTCGATCCTCTTCTCGCGCACCAGCTCGGCGATTTTCTCGACAAGCCTTGCCTTGTTGACCTGATACGGAATTTCATGAACGAGAATGCGGGCTTTGCCGTTATTCTCCTCGATCGTGGCCCGGGCCCGCATCGTCACCGAGCCGCGGCCTGTCGCATAAGCTTGACGGATGCCGACGCGGCCGAGAATGAGTCCCGCAGTCGGGAAGTCGGGGCCTTTCACGTATTCCATCAGATCGTAAGGCGTCAGCTCCGGATCGCGAAGCAGCGCCTGCGTTCCCTCGATGACTTCCTTCAGGTTATGAGGAGGAATGTTCGTCGCCATCCCGACGGCGATGCCGGTCGTTCCGTTAACGAGGAGATTCGGGAATCTGGCCGGCAGGACAACGGGCTCCTGCTCTTCGCCGTCGTAGTTCGGGCGGAAGTCGATCGTCTCCTTGTTGATATCGCGAAGCATCTCCATCGCGATCTTGGACAGGCGAGCCTCCGTGTAACGCATTGCCGCGGCGAAGTCGCCGTCGATCGAACCGAAGTTGCCGTGCCCGTCGACGAGCATATACCTCAGAGAGAAATCCTGGGCCAACCGGACCATCGCTTCGTAAATTGATGAATCGCCGTGCGGGTGGTACTTGCCGATAACTTCGCCGACGATTCTCGCCGATTTCTTATAAGGCTTGTCCGGGGCCATTCCCAATTCGGACATGGCGTACAGAATCCGCCTCTGAACCGGCTTCAGGCCATCCCGAACATCCGGAAGCGCCCGGCTGACGATGATGCTCATCGCGTAATCCATGAACGATTCCCGCATCTCGACCCCGATATCGCGGTCGCGAAGCTGGGAGCGTTGTTCTTCCGACATGAAGATCCTCCTTAACCCGATATACAACCGGATGGCGACCCGCTTGCAAACCACTACACCGCAAGGCGCTATCCGTCATAGATTAATAAATATGCAATAACTCCATTATACCATATTGCCGAAGGGAAAGGTGGGATGAACCCGCATGTCGATTCAGCGCATACGGAGCAAACGAGCCAAGACAAACGCCTTGCTTGCCGATCCCGAGCTTAAAGATTACGTTCCGGACACCCAAAGCTTCGATCGGGGAACGGTGGAACGGATGTTGGAAAAGTACGGCATGATCTACGTCAAACCGGTTAACGGAACGTTCGGCAGAGGCGTCATCCGCATCGAGAAGCCGGGTCCGTCGACCCCTTACCGGTTCCACTCCGGAACGACCCGGTATGAATTCCCGACATTCGGGGAAATGTACCGGAAGCTGCTAATCGTGAAAAGACCGAAGCCTTACTTAAGTCAGCAGGGGATTCAGCTGTTGAAGCACCAAGGAAGAAGATTCGATCTTCGAATCATGGTTCAGAAAAATCGGAAGCTCTCCTGGGAAGCAACGGGAATGATCGGACGCGTCGCCCACCCGCGCAAAATCGTGACCAACTACCATGCCGGAGGAACGCCGATGCCGGTTCAGAAGCTGATGACCGCCCACCTGAGGAACGGACAGTGGCCATCGTTCGAGGCCAGGCTGCTCAAGCTCTCGGTCTCGGTCGCCAAGGCGCTGGAACGGAGATTTCCGGGGCTGAAGGAAATCGGCATCGATATCGCCGTGGACGAAGATCTCAAGCCCTGGATCCTCGAGGTCAATACGCTGCCGGATCCGTTCCTGTTCAAGAGGCTTCCGGATAAATCCGTCTTCCGTAAAATTTACGCTTACGCGGTCGCATACGGCCGATTCAAGTCCCGCAGACGCAAATCTTAGTCCGAAGGGGTACCTCTCCGCGAGAGATACCCCTTGGTCTTCTCCGTTATACGTCCAAGTTCTTGACGTACCTGGCATACTGCTGGATAAATTCGCGCCGAGGCTCGACGTTGTCGCCCATCAGCGTATCGAACAGCAGATCGGCCTTCATCGCATCTTCGATGCGGACCTGGAGCATCGTCCGGCTCGCCGGATCCATCGTCGTCTCCCACAGCTGCTCGGCGTTCATCTCTCCCAAGCCTTTATACCGCTGAATGTTCAGCTTGGCGCCTTCTCCGAATTCGGCGATAATCTCGTCCCGCTGCTTCTCGTTCATCGCATAGCGGACGGTTTTATTGCGCTCGATCTTGAACAGAGGCGGCTGAGCGATATAGACGTATCCTTCTTCGATCAGCTTGCGCATGTAGCGATAGAAGAACGTCAGAATAAGGGTACGAATATGGGCGCCGTCGACATCGGCGTCGGTCATAATAATAATCTTGTGATACCGAGCTTTCGTAATGTCGAACTCGTCGCTGATTCCCGTTCCGAGCGCCGTGATCATCGCCCGGATCTCCAGGTTGGAGAGAATTTTGTCCAGGCGAGCCTTCTCTACGTTCAATATTTTGCCGCGCAGCGGCAGGATCGCCTGGAAGTGCCGGTCCCGGCCCTGCTTGGCCGAGCCGCCGGCGGAATCGCCTTCCACGATATAAAGCTCGGAGATCGATGCGTCTTTGGACGAGCAGTCGGCCAGCTTGCCCGGCAGAGAGCTCACCTCGAGCGCGCTCTTGCGCCGCGTCAGCTCGCGCGCCTTGCGGGCCGCCTCCCGGGCTCTGGCCGCCTGAAGCCCCTTATCCATAATCTTGCGGGCTACGGCCGGGTTCTCGTCGAGAAACTGAAGCAGCTTCTCGCTGAACAGAGATTCGACGATGCCGCGCACTTCGCTGTTGCCGAGCTTCGTCTTCGTCTGTCCTTCGAACTGAGGCTCCGGAATTTTAACCGAGATGATCGCCGTCAAGCCTTCCCGAACGTCGTCGCCCGACAGATTGGACTCGCTTTCCTTCACGAAGCCCATCTTGCGCGCATAGTCGTTAATGATCCGCGTCAGGGCGCTCTTGAATCCGGACTCGTGCGTCCCGCCCTCATGCGTATTAATATTGTTCGCGAACGAATACAGATTCTCGGAATACCCGTCGTTATATTGCATCGCGATCTCGCATTGAATGTTTTCCTTCGCGCCTTCGACGTAGATCGGATGCTCGTGAAGCGGCTCGCGTGTCCGGTTTAAATATTTGACGAATTCCACGATGCCCCCGTCGAAATGGAAGGAGTCGTGCATGCCGGAGCGCTCGTCGGTAAGCGTAATGTGGATTCCCTTGTTCAGGAACGCCAGCTCGCGAATCCGTCCGACGAGAACCTCGTAATCGTAGACGGTCGTTTCGGTAAAGATTTCCGGATCTGGCTTGAAGCGCGTCCGGGTTCCCGTCTCTTCGGTATCTCCGATAATCTTCAGATCGTACTGCGGCACGCCGCGGCGATATTCCTGCTGGTGGATATGCCCTTCCCGCTTAACGGTGACGGACACCCATTCCGACAGCGCATTCACGACCGAGATGCCGACCCCGTGCAAGCCGCCGGACACCTTGTACCCTTCGCCGCCGAACTTGCCGCCCGCGTGCAGTACGGTCATGACGACTTCGAGCGTCGATTTTTGCAGCTTCGCATTCAAACCGACCGGGATGCCCCGACCGTTGTCGACCACGGTAATGCTGTTGTCTTCGTGTATAATGACGTCGATCCGCGTACAAAAGCCGGCCAACGCTTCGTCAATGCTATTGTCGACGACCTCCCATACCAGATGGTGCAGCCCCTTGCTGCTGGTCGAGCCGATATACATGCCGGGGCGCTTGCGGACCGCTTCCAGACCTTCAAGCACCTGGATCTGACTCTCGTCGTAAGTATTCTGTTGATTAACGGACAAACCTTCCACCGCCTTCTTTACGTAACAGCTACCCTTCCAAGTATCGCGTCCTCTTCTTCAGAGTAGACGCGGAGATTGGAGAGTAAAAGACTTTGTGCTCCGTGACGACGATCGACTTGGGATCTTCCTCTCCGATCGTTTCGACTTCCTTGTTCTTCTGCGCATGCAGGACGAACTGCCGCGACAGCTTCGAGGACTGCTCGATCGAAATATCGAAGATCGCGATGAGCTGCGACGTTCGAATGATTTTTTCCCCGCCCAGATGAATGTACACGAAGTACCTCCTTAGCTTAACGCAGCAATTGGCCGTCTCTCACGTGAAAAATGGACGCGTCCTTCAACCGGCCCATGTTGACGCTCTCCAAGCCGGTTGTCGTGATGAAGGTCTGCACGCGGCTCTGAAACGTCTCGATGAGCTGCGTCTGCCGAGTCTGATCGAGCTCCGACAGCACGTCGTCGAGCAGCAAGAGCGGATATTCCCCGATCTCTTCGTGCATCAATTCCAATTCGGCCAGCTTCAGCGACAGCGCCGCCGTCCGCTGCTGGCCCTGGGAACCGAAGGACTGTACATCTTTGCCGTTAATGGCGAAGGACAGATCGTCGCGGTGAGGACCGGTCAACGTCGTGCCCCGCCTGAATTCCTGTTCCTTGCTCTGTGTTAACTTTATCATAAATTGCCCGAATAAAGAAGATTGATCTTGGAGATCCACGCTGTCCGAGGTTCCGAACGATGGCTTGTATTCCACCGACAGTTGTTCGGTTCCTCCCGTTATTCCGGCATGAATCTTCTCCGCCCATTTTTGCAGCTGTACAATAAAGGTTTTCCTTCTTTGCATCATTTTAACACCGGTCTGGGCGAGCTGCTCGTTCCAGACCTCCAGAAGCTCCGGGACGGCCCGGCGAATATCGGTCGATTTCAAGTAATTGTTGCGCTGCTGCAATATTTTCTGATACTGCTGCATGTCGTACAAATAACCGGGATGCACCTGCCCGATCTCCATGTCCATGAACCGGCGGCGCACTCCCGGTGCTCCCTTGACGATATCCAGATCCTCCGGGGCGAACAGCACGACGTTAAGCGTCCCGACGAAGGTGCTCAGCTTGCGCTGCTCCAGCCCGTTGATCTTCGCTTTCTTCCCCTGCGGCGACAGCTGCAGCTCCAGGCTGGCGTCGCCCGTCCGGCGGCTGATCTCGGCGCGCAGGAGCGCGGAGCCGCTCTCCCATCCGATCAGTTCCTTGTCCTTGGAAGTCCGGTGAGACTTCGTCAGCGACAGGACGTGGATCGCCTCCAGCAGGTTCGTCTTGCCTTGGGCGTTCGGTCCGATGAAGATATTGACGCCGCCCTCCGTCGCAAGCTTGACGGAATCGTAGTTGCGGTAGCCTTGCAGCTCCATCGCGTTTAACTGCATTCGTCATTCACTCTCCAACTGGCTTGGACGAGACGGACCGCCTTACCGCGTTCCAATCTCGAACGCGCCGAACCCTTCTACCTCGACGGTATCCCCGACTCTCAGCTTTCGCCCTCTGCGGTTGTCGGGCTCCCCGTTCACGAGAACGCGCTTTTCCTGCAGAAAAAACTTCACTTCCCCGCCGGTTCCGATGCAATCCGCCAGCTTGAGAAACTGTCCCAGCGTAATGTATTCGGTCGATATTCCGATGCTCTTCATCCGTCTCTCCTCAGTTCGTCGTCCGGTAAGGAAGAATAAGGTGCAGGCTGAGCTCGTGATCGTTCGGCCGGATAATGATCGGGCTCATCGAACCGTTAAAGCCGATAAACAGCTCCTCGCTATCGATAACCTTGAGAACGTCGAGCATATATTTGGAGTTGAAGGCGATCTTGAGCGGTTCCCCGCTCATCCGGCTAACATTCAGCTGTTCCGTTACTTTGCCAAGCTCGGAAGAGCTGGACGAAATCTCGATTCCGCCGTTGTCGGTCGTGACGAGTCGGACGATGTTCGTCTTCTCTTCTCTGGAGAGCAGGTAGGCGCGGTCGATCGAGTCGCTCAGCTGCTTCGTGTTCAGGACGAGTTCTGTTTTGAAGCTCTGCGGAATAATCTTGGAAGTATCGGGATAAGTTCCGTCCAGCATCCGAGAATAGAACAGCACGTTGCCCAGCTTGAACAACACCTGGTTGTCGGCTACGACAATGTCGACCATAACGTTCTGGTCGGGCACGATTTTCGAAAGCTCGTTCAGCGTTTTCCCGGATATGACAATATTGGAAAAACGAACATCCCCGGAGTCGACGTTCGCTTGTCTGCTGGCCAACCGATGGCGGTCGGTCGCCACGAACTTGTAAACGCCGTCCTGCAGGTTCCAGAGAACGCCGGTCAGAATCGGGGTCGATTCGTTCGTCGTTACCGCGAACACCGTCTGCCGAATCATATCCCGCAGCAGGTCGCCCGGTATCGATACGGTCTGCTCCTCCATCAACGAAGGAAGCACCGGGAACTCCTCGGGATCCAGGCCGACGAGCTGAATTTCCGTCGCGCCGGACGTAATCATCGTCTGAAAACGGTCCCCGACCTCGATATGCACTTCTTCATGCGGAAGCTTCTTGACGATTTCGACGAAAAACTTGGCGGTCAGCACGACGCTTCCGGGCTTAGCGACCGTCGCGATCGTCTTGTCTGCCGTCTCGAGCGGAATGAAGCTCTGAATCGAAATATCCGTATCGCTTGCCGTCAGCGTAACGCCGGAGAAGCCGGCGTCAATCTTAATGCCGCTTAGAATCGGAATTGTCGCTCTGGACGCAACGGCTTTGGAAACGTGTTGGATCGCTTCGTTCAGTTCGTTGCGCAATATCGTAAATTTCATGGATTCACCTCATCGATTTTGTTTATTGTAGCATGTTTTTAAAAAAAGAAGTCGTAGTAGGGCGCCTGAATATGTGGATAACCGCGAAAAAACTCGAAAGCAACGCCTATCCACATGTGGATTCGCTGTGCACAGACGTTGCCGCTTTTTTATGCTTGGGTCTCCGATCCGCATGCATACATTTGCGCAGCGATTGTCGACGACTTCGCGCGTCAGGTCAGGTTCTTAATCTTTTCGGTCAGGCTGTTAATAACTTTGTACAAGTCCTGGTCGACTTTGAGCAGCTGCGAGATTTTCTCGTGGGCATGGATGACGGTCGTATGATCCCGGCCTCCGAATGCGTCTCCGATCTTCGGAAGCGAATAGTCGGTCAGCTCGCGAGACAGATACATGGCGATCTGCCGCGGGAAAGCGACGGCTTTCGTTCTTTTGCGAGCTTTGAAATCCTCCAGCTTAAGGCCGTAGTAGTCGCCTACGCGCTGCTGAATATCCTGCATCGTGATGAGTCGATTGCGCCCTGTGGGCAGGATGTCCTTTAACGCTTCGGCGGCCAGCTGCGCGGAGATGTCTTGATTCGTTAGAGAGGAGTAGGCGACGATTCGAATCAAAGCGCCTTCAAGCTCGCGAATGTTGGAATCGATCATGTTGGCGATGTACATCATCGCCTCGTTCGGGATGTCAAGGTTTTCCGCTTTTGCCTTCTTGCGGAGAATCGCGATCCGCGTCTCCAGATCGGGCGGCTGAATATCGGTAATCAGCCCCCATTCGAATCGGGAGCGAAGACGTTCCTCGAGCGTCGGAATTTCCTTGGGCGGGCGGTCGCTCGAGATGACGATCTGCTTATGCTCCTCATGAAGCGCGTTAAAGGTATGGAAAAACTCCTCCTGAGTTCCTTCCTTGCCGGCGAGGAACTGGATATCGTCGATGAGCAGCACGTCGATGTTGCGATATTTGTTGCGGAAGCTTTCTCCACGGTTATCGCGAATCGCGTTAATGAACTCGTTCGTAAATTTCTCGGAGGATAAGTACAGAACCTTCATATGAGGATTATGTTCCAATATATAATGGCCGATCGCATGCATGAGATGAGTCTTGCCCAGTCCGACGCCGCCGTACATAAAAAAGGGATTGTAGGATTTGGCCGGAAGCTCGGCGACAGCGAGCGAGGCGGCGTGGGCAAATCGGTTGGCCGCGCCGATGACGAACGTATCGAACGTGTATTTCGGGTTGAGCATGTGCATCATCGGCTCTTCGAGCGCCGGCTGGCTAGAGACCGAGATGGGCGGCGCCGCTTCGACCGGTTCCGGCGGAACGGCTTCCTCGATGGAAAATTTCACCTCGACCGTTCGCCCGACATAATCGGACAGCGTCGAAGAGACGAGCTTCGTATAACGCGTTTCCAACCACTCCACGGCAAAGGTCGTCGGCGCGGTAACCAGAACGACGTTCTCGCTGATGAACGAGGCTTTCGTCGATTTGAACCAAGTGTCAAAGCTGGGCTTGCTCAGCTTCGTCTGGATGACCGACAACACCTGCTGCCAGATTTCGTTGTTGGGGTTGTCCACGACAAATTCTCTCCTTTAACTCCTCGTAAGGACAAAAAATAAGCGGAGAACGTGTAGTCGAACGCTTTTCGACTAGTTATCCACATTATTCCCTGAATTATTAAGAGGGTTATCCACGAATGTGGGGATTTGTTCACAAAGTTATTCACAGGGTGTTAATAAAACGAGGATGAAAATTTGAAATCCACGGGTAAAGACATGACTAATCATAGCAGACAAACCCTCTAAATTCAACGAAATTCCCCCTGTTATCCACAATTTCAATAACTTGTGGATGAAAACTGTGCACAATACTAGATATTGTTGATAAAGTGTGAGGCGATCCGACAAGGATGTATACGATTCATTTTTTTCTTCCGGATTGTGCACATGTGAATAAGTTTAGAAGAGAAAATTAGAGTATCCACAACGAAAAAGACCCTTGAAAAGCGACGTTAAGCCTGTCGGCTTATCCGTTTTTTGCTTTCCAAGGGCCAGGCGATGAAAGTTACTTGTTAATCGTCGTAGAGATCGTCATCGTCGTCGTCATCATCGTAATCCACGGACAGTATTTTGCCGGTATAGGCGTGGACATCGACTTCGGCTTCGCCGCGTTTCGTTTTTAGCTCGATTTCGTAGTAAAGCACCCCGTCGTCCTTATCCAGTTCGGATTTGACGACGGTGCCGCCGACGCGCTCCGCTGCGATCCGGGAGGCCTGCTCCCGACTGATGAGGGATTTACTGGCGGAAGCGGAGGGAGAAGGGAAAGCCGAGGGAGCCGGAGAAGCCGACGGACTCCCTGCGGAGATTCGGCGTTCGTCGTCCCGATCGTCCCAGTCGTCCCAATCGTCGTCATCGAGATCGTCCCGCTCTATTTTTAAGGTTTTGCCGGTATAGGCCTCGATATAAACATCGTATTCCCGATGGTCCTTCAGAACGTCGACCTCGTAATAAACGACCCCGTTCTCTCTTTCCAGTTCCGCGCGCAGCGCTTGGCCGCCTGCTGCGTTCGCCGCCAATTCCTTCGCTTTATTCGCTCCGATCCTTTCAGTACCTCCGTTCGAAGCAAATCCGGTCGTGGCGGCGCCGGCGCCGATCGCGACGACCGACAAGAGCGACGCGGACAGCAGAATTTTTCTCGTTTTGCTTATCATCATGCTTTTTCTCCTCTCTATACGTATCGAACTCACCTATAGAGTAAGCCTTGAAGATGAGAGGAGCGGGATAGGAACATTAGAAAACGATGAGAACGAAGTAAAAACGGAGAGCGAGCTACGAATCGTCATCGCTTTCCTCGTCGTCGTCATCGTCCCAGATGACCGACATGATCGCGCCGGAGACGGCGTTCACCTGCACGTCGGCATCGCGTCCGCCTTCGACGTCGACCTCTACGAGATAATACGCTTTTCCCGCAACCCTGCCCTTAAGCTCGACGTCTTCGGCCGTTCCTTTCACGTGGGCGGCGGCGAGTTTTTTAGCCCGCTCGGCGCCGATAAAGGCGGGAGACTTGGCATTGCCTTCGTCGGGCGAGGCCGACGTAGACGGGGGAACCGTCGGAGAAGGCGAGGGCGAAGAAATCGGAGAAGAAGGGGGCGATTCCGACGGGCCGGGAGCGGGCGCAGAAGTCGGAGCAGGAGTCGGGGCGGGCTCATGGCCGTTCATGGGGGCGCCGATTCTCTCCAAATAGACGATTTCGCCGCTGCCGGCGTCGGCTTTGACCCGGTAAGAGCCTTGATCCGTTTCCAGCAGCATCACGTACCGATCTTCGGCTTTGACGAGATCTTTGACCGTGCCGGGATAACGGGCCAGCACCGCCTCCTGCAGCGCTTCGCGGGAGAGCGTCTCCTGGTGCCCGGGCCAGGGCCTCCACAGCGCGGCGGCGATGCCGATTCCGGCAGCCAGCATGACGATATAGCCGGCAAGCCGGAGCGTTCGTTTATTCATGATTAGCGCCTCCTCCCGATAAGTGCTACCATCATACGGCATAAAGATGAGAAATCGATGAGAGCGGATAGTCTGCGACCGGGCCGGCGCTGCCGCTCATCGAGGGTCAGGGAAGCGAATCGTCGCCGTCGTGCCCACGCCTTCGAGGCTGTCCAGCTCGAGGCTTGCCCCGATCGCCTCGGCGATTTCCTTCGCCAGCGACAAGCCAAGGCCGAAGCCGCCATTTTGCCGGGTACGCGCTTGATCGACGCGATAGAACCGGTCGAACACTTTCGGCAGCTCGTCCTTCGGAATGCCGACGCCTCTGTCGGCAATGCGAATCCATGCCGATCCGCCGCTTGCGCCTACCGTTACCGCAATCGGCTCCTCGCTGTACTTTCGGGCGTTGTCCAGGAAGATGTAGAGAAGCTGCCGGAGCAGATTTTGGTCGCTTAGAACGGTGACGGGAGCTTCGGCTTCCACGTGGACATCGCGGCGGTACGCCTTGCGGAAAGCTTCGGACGCTTCGGTCGCCAGCTTCCCGAGCTCCAATTCCTCCGGATTCGCGTTCCAGTGGCTTCGGCTGCCGGCGAGCAGGAGCAGCTGCTCCGTCATTTCTCTCATGCGGACCGCTTCCGAATGGATCGCTTCTACAGACTCGGAGAACAAGTCGGGGCGCTCCAAGCCTTTGCGCTTCAACAGGCTCGCATAGCTCTCGATGACGGTAAGCGGCGTTTTCAGCTCATGAGAAGCGTTGGAGGCGAAACGCTTCTGCTTCTCGAAGTTGTTCTCCAGCAGCTCGATCATCCGGTTAAACGTCCGTCCCATCTCCGCGAGCTCGTCCTTGGCTTCGTCTTTCAGCTCCAGCCGTTTAAACCGTCCGCTCTCCCGGATTTCCTTCATGGTGTTCGTCATATTCACGACCGGCTGAGTGATCAGCTTGCCGAGCCATCTTCCCGACAGGACGACGGGAACGAGCGCAAGCGCGGTAACGGCAACGAGCACGATTCGCAGCGCCCGCAGGTTGTCCGTCGTCTCCCGCAAGCTTCGGACGAGCTGGACGTTGACGACCGAGCCGTCGCTCCAGATGACCGGCAGCGAGACCAGAGCGTACTTTTCTCCCGCGTATTCGATCGCCTGCTTCATTTTTTCCGAACTATAGAAGGCTTCCCGCTTGCTCAGCTCCGATTGGGACGGCGAAGTGACGGGGGGATAGCCGGCTCCGCCGTCCGGGGCCACGATTCTCAGCATGCCGTCGGCCGGCACGTAGGCCCGCAGCAGATCGCGCACGGGAATGCTGTCCGCATTTTGCCGGATACCTTCGGCGATCGACGTCGCCTCCGTCTCGGCTTTGCCGATTTCGCTGTTCAGAGACATCCGATCGAACAGAAAGTAAATGCTGACGTTCATCAAGACGAGCAGGACGGCGAACAGAAGGGAGGAGTAGAGATGGATTTTGTTCTGAAGTCTCATGGCGTGTCCTTTAGCGCGTAGCCGACGCCCCGAACGGTACGGATCAATTCCGTTTCCCGGCCGTGATCGATTTTTTTCCGGACATAACGAATATAGACGTCGACGACGTTCGTCTCTCCGTAATAGTCGAAGCCCCATACCGCTTCCAGAATCTGTTCGCGGCTGAGCACCTGGCGTTTGTTTCTAAGCAGGTAAACGAGCAGATCGAATTCTCGCGGGGTCAGCTCGACCGAATCGGCGCCGCGAAACACCTCCCTGGTTTTCTCGTTGACTCTAAGGTCGGACGCCGTCAGCCATTCGCTGTCCGGAAGCTCGGCGGCAGCCTGGGCGGGACGCTGCCTGAGCGATGCGCGAATGCGGGCCAGCAGCTCTTCGATCTGAAATGGCTTGGTTACGTAATCGTTCGCGCCGTAATCCAGTCCGGACACCTTGTCCTCGACGGAGCCTTTGGCGGTCAGGAGAATGACTGGAGTTTGCGCGTCCTGCGCGCGGATTCGCCGAAGCAGCTCGATCCCGCTCATGCCCGGAAGCATAATGTCGAGCAGGACGAGATCCCATTTTTCACTCCGATAGGCTTCCAGCGCATCGATGCCGTTGCCGTATTTGGAGACCCGGTAGCCCTCGATCTCCAGCTCGATTTCCAGCAGCCTGGAGATCTTCTCCTCGTCTTCCACGACTAAAATTTTCGTTTCCATCAGGGCCTCCTTAGGCCGGCTTTTTATTTATCATATCATGATCCTGCCCGGTTATGACGCGCTTCTCGACACCCGAGAGTAAACGAGCGCCAGTTTTCGCGAGCCAATAGAAGGAAATGGCGATTCGTTGACATTCTGGGCTTGACGTGGTTTAATTAAAGAACGTGAGTTTTTATGTAAGGGGGTTTGATCCATGGGTCCTACATTTAAGCCGAATGTAAGCAAGCGGAAAAAGGTGCACGGGTTCCGCAGCCGGATGAGCACGAAGAACGGCCGGAAAGTTCTGAAAGCTCGCCGCCAAAAAGGTCGCAAAGTATTATCGGCATAGTTAATGAAAGACCACTTAGGTGGTCTTTTTTTACTACAATGCAGCAGATGGAGCGGTAGATATGCATAGGAAGCTGCGGCTGCGCAAGAGAGAAGATTTCAATACGGTGTACCGGTACGGGAAATCGTTCGCCAATTCGCAGTTCGTCGTGTATTGGCGCAAGCGAGCGCCTACGGGGACGTTCCGGATGGGGGTTTCGGCGAGCAGCAAGCTGGGCGGGGCCGTCGTGCGCAACCGGCTCAGACGTATGGTGAAGGAGATCGTTCGTCTGAATGCGGCCAAGCTTCAGGAGGATATCGACCTGATCCTGATCGTGCGCAAGCCGGCGCTCTCTCTTTCGTACAAGGAGATGGAGGGGAGCATTCTTCACGTTCTGCGAAAAGCGGGCTTGCTGAAGGGCTCCAAGCCGTTTAATGGCGGCGGGAAGCCGACGACGGCGAACGGCAACCGCGGAAAAAGACGGAACGAAGCCAATGGCAAATAAGAGCGGGAGGCGTGGACGAGCCTCTGCTTTTCTTTGCCTTCTTTATTATGTTATAGTTGTACTGAATAGTTTCGGCCATTTTCGGCTGTAATCGGATTCAGCAATAGTAGATCACTTTACGGCATGCCCGGCGATGAAGAGGGGAGTTTTCAGTTTTGTTGCGAAATCGCAAATGGTGGATCGTTCTCGGCGCAATCGCGCTGATGACGCTGCTCGCGGGCTGTACGCCTGTGACCGAGGCAATCACGACCGACGATATGGCCCACAGCGGCTCTTGGTGGACAAGGAACGTCGTGTACTGGTTCTCGTTAATGCTCGATACGTTCGCGCAATGGTTCGGCGGCGAATACGGACTTTCGATTTTATTGCTTACCATTATAGTAAGGACGATTATCCTTCCTCTAATGATCAAACAATACAAGAACACGAAAGCCATGCAAGCCCTCCAGCCGGAAATGCAGAAGATTCGCGAGAAGTTCAAGGAAGATCCGCGGAAACAGCAGGAAGAAATGATGAAGCTGTATCAAACGCATCAGGTCAATCCGCTGGCCGGGTGTTTGCCGCTCATCGTACAGATGCCGATCTTCATCGCGCTGTACAACTCGATTTACCAGAACATCGAGATTCGGGATCATTCCTTTATCGGCTTCCAGCTCGGTACGGCGCCCAGCCAGGGAGAATGGTACTATTACGCCATCCCGACCGTGGCTGCGATTACGACGCTCATTCAATCGATGATGATGTCGCGTCAGCAGACGATGGCCGGACCGATGAAGGGTCTCATGTACATCTTCCCGGTTCTGATCTTCGTCATGGCGATCAATTTCCCGGTCGCGCTGCCGCTGTACTGGATCTACAGCAACATCTACACGATCGTTCAGAACTACTTTATGTACGGCAAGCCTGAGAAGAAGGAACCTGCTCCTGAACCAAAACCAAAGAAAGGCAAAGGTAAAGGTAAGGAGGCGCGCGCAAAATGAAAAAGCTCCTGGCATCTGGGAAAACGATAGAAGATGCGGTTCGCAGCGGTCTGGCCCAGCTCGGCGTGAAGGAAGACCGCGTGAATGTCAAAGTATTGGAGCAGCCGAGCAAGGGGCTGTTCGGGCTCATCGGAGCCAAAGAGGCGAAAGTGGAGTTGGAGCTGCTGCCGGACGGCGTGGAGGAAGCGATTCAGTTTCTCCTCGACGTGTCGGGAGCAATGGATCTGACCGTTTCCGTTGAACGGGTGGATGAGAATGATGCAGTGCGGATTAACGTTACAGGTTCGGACTTGGGCATTCTGATCGGTCGTCGTGGACAAACTTTAGATTCTCTTCAATACTTGACGAACATCGTGGCGAATCGCCACTCGGACCGTCATCTTCGTATCGTGCTCGATGCCGAGCAATTTCGCGAGCGCCGCCGCCAGACGCTGGAGGCTTTGTCCGAGCGAATGGCCATGAAGGTCGTTCGAACGCGCAGGGAGATCGTGCTGGAGCCGATGACCGCGCAGGAGCGTAAAATCATTCACGCACGATTGCAATCGAATCCGAAGGTCAAGACGTATAGCCAAGGAGACGAGCCGAATCGGAGAATCGTGATCGCATTAAAGCAATAGAGAGCGTCCGCGCAATGGCTTCCGCAACGTTGGGGGGTCATTGCGCTTCTTTTATGAACCATCCCGCCGGAATCCGCGGCTCGTTGTCCTGATTGGACGACCGCTGCGGTTGCGGACGGGCCGAAGGAGGGAACAGGGAGCTCGCATGAACGAGGATACGATTGCCGCCATTGCGACAGCGCTAGGCGAAGGCAGCATTGCCGTCGTCAGGGTAAGCGGTCCGGAGGCTGTTGGAACGGTGGCCAAGCTGTTTAAGTCGAAACGAGATTTAAGGGAGGCCGATTCCCACACCGTTCAGTACGGCTGGATCGTGGATCCGCAGTCGGCGCGGCGTATAGATGAAGTGTTGGTGACGGTTATGAGAGGGCCGCGGTCGTTTACGGCTGAAGACGTGGTGGAGATCAGCACGCACGGCGGCATCGTCGCCGTTAAATCCGTGCTGGAGCTGGTGCTGAGGCATGGCGTCAGATTGGCGGAGCCGGGGGAGTTCACGAAGAGAGCGTTCTTGAACGGCAGAATCGATCTGGCGCAGGCCGAAGCGGTTATCGATCTGATTCGCTCCAAGTCGGATCGCGCGTTCCAACTGGCCAGAAAACAAGCCGAAGGCTCGGTGTCGAGAAAAATCGTCCCTCTAAGACAGCAGCTCATTGAGCTGATTGCCCATGTGGAAGTCAATATCGATTATCCGGAGCACGATGTGGAGGACGTTACCGCCGACTTGATTCGTTCGAACTGCCGCGCGGTATTGGATGAAGTGAACGAGCTGCTGCAGAGATCCCATGAAGGGAAAATATTGAGGGAAGGAATCGTGACCGCGATCGTGGGCCGGCCGAATGCCGGCAAGTCGTCGCTTCTCAACGCGCTGGCTCGGGAGAACAAGGCGATCGTCACGGATATTCCGGGCACGACGCGGGATATTGTCGAAGAGACGGTATCCTTGTCGGGCATTCCGCTAAGACTGTTGGATACGGCCGGCATTCGCGAGACGGAGGATGTCGTGGAGCAGATCGGGGTCGAGCGTTCCCACGGCGCTCTGAACGAAGCGGATTTGATTCTGCTCGTGCTGAACGGGCACGAGGAGCTCCACGAGGACGAGAGAAAGCTGCTCGCGCAGCTTAAGGATCGTTCCACGATTGTCGTCGTGAACAAGATCGATCTTCCTTCGAGACTGGACGCGAAGGAGGTCGAGCGAGACTACCCCCAGGATCGTATCGTGTACTTGTCGGCCAAGGACGGCCGGGGGATCGAGCAGCTGGAGCGGGCGGTGACCGATCTGTTCTTCAGCGGCGAGGTCGAGACCGGGGACATGACGTATGTGAGCAACGCAAGACATATCGCGCTGCTGCATCAAACGCGGCAATCACTGGAGGATGCTATTCAGGCGACCTACGACGGAGTGCCGATTGACCTCGTTCAGATCGACATCACCGCCTCGTGGGAATCGCTCGGTCAGATTTTGGGCGATGCGGCGGGCGATTCGCTGCTGGATCAGATTTTTTCTCAATTTTGTTTAGGAAAATAACATAAGCTAAAGAAAGCAAGGAGGGTGGATATGACTTATCATGCGGGAGATTACGATGTGATCGTCATCGGCGCGGGCCATGCGGGCTGCGAAGCCGCTTTGGCCGCTGCCCGAATGGGGTGCGAGACGCTGCTGCTCACGATCAATCTGGATATGGTGGCCTTTATGCCGTGCAATCCTTCCGTAGGGGGACCGGCAAAAGGTCACGTCGTGCGCGAGATCGATGCGCTCGGAGGAGAGATGGGACGAAATATCGATAAAACCTTTATTCAGATGAGAATGCTGAATACGGGCAAAGGACCGGCGGTGCATGCGCTCAGAGCGCAGGCCGACAAGTTTCTGTACCAGCATACGATGAAGGAGACGATCGAGAATCAGCCCCATTTGACGCTGCGTCAAGGATTGGCCGAGGACTTGATCGTAGAGGACGGAGTGTGCAAGGGGGTCGTCACCAAAACCGGGGCCCAGTACGGAGCGAAGGCCGTCGTGCTGACGACGGGAACGTATTTGCGAGGCAAAGTCATTCTTGGAGAACTGATGTACGAGAGCGGTCCGAACAATCAGCAGCCTGCGGTGAAGCTGTCCGAATCGCTGAAGCGTCTTGGCTTTCAGTTGGCCAGATTTAAGACGGGCACGCCTCCGAGAGTGCACAAGGATTCGATCGACTTCGACAAAACGGAGATCCAGCCGGGCGATCCGAAGCCGAAATACTTCTCTTACGAGACGGAATATATGGCGCATGCCGATCAACAGCTGCCCTGCTGGCTTACGTATACGTCGGAAGAGACTCATCAGATCATCAACGACAATCTGCATCGGGCGCCTATGTTTTCCGGATTGATCGAGGGCACGGGACCTCGCTACTGTCCGTCAATCGAAGACAAAATTGTGCGGTTCGCGGATAAGCCGAAGCATCAGATTTTTCTGGAGCCGGAAGGCCGGAATACGAAGGAATATTACGTGCAAGGTTTGTCGACGAGCATGCCGGAAGACGTTCAACTGCGCATTCTGCGCTCGATTCCGGGTTTGGAGAAAGTCGAGATGATGCGTACCGGCTATGCGATCGAATACGATGCGGTCGTTCCGACGCAGCTCTGGCCGACGCTCGAAACGAAAATCGTCGAAGGTCTGTTCACCGCCGGACAGATTAACGGAACCTCCGGCTACGAGGAAGCCGCCGGTCAAGGGGTTATGGCGGGCATCAACGCGGCCCGCAAAGTGCAGGGCGCCGAACCGGTCATTATCGATCGATCCAAAGGGTACATCGGCGTTATGATCGACGATCTGGTCACGAAGGGGACGAACGAACCGTACCGGCTTCTCACTTCCCGGGCGGAGTATCGTCTGCTGCTTCGTCACGACAATGCCGATCTGCGGCTTACTCCGCTGGGACGAGAGATCGGCCTGATCTCCGAGGAGCGCTATGCGAGGTTTCTGGAGAAGAAGGAGCGAGTGGAAGCGGAAATCCTCCGTCTGAAGGAAACGAAATTCCGTCCCGACGAAGCGGTGCAGGCGATGCTCGCGGAGGTCGGCTCCGCGCCGATCAACAATTCCGTTGACGGCTTGACGCTGCTGCGCCGTCCGGAAGTGACCTACGCTCATCTGGAGAAGCTGGCTCCGCCGTCTGCGGACTTGCCGGAGGAAGTGAAGGAGCAGGTTGAAATTCAAGTGAAATATACCGGATATATCGAGAAGCAGCAGCAGCAAGTCGAGCGTATGGAGAAGATGGAGAAAAAACGCATTCCCGAGAATATCGACTACGATTCGATACACGGACTTGCTACCGAGGCAAAGCAGAAGCTGGGCAAAATACGTCCGCTGTCTCTTGGCCAAGCATCGAGAATATCCGGAGTGACGCCTGCCGATCTGTCTATCCTGCTCGTTCATCTCGAACACTACAATCGCGTTACGGCGGCAGCGCACAGCTCATGAACGACGAAATTCGGCAGAGGCTTGCCGAGCGGGCGCGTCCGCTCGGCATCGAATTAACGGATCGGCAGCTGGAGCAATTCGAAGCCTATTACAGCCTGCTCGTTGAATGGAACGAGAAAATGAATTTGACCGGCATTACCGAACGGGAAGCGGTATACGAGAAGCACTTTTACGATTCGCTGACGCTGGCCGGGGCGGTGCCGTTTAGCAAGACGGCTTCTCTGGCCGACATCGGCTCGGGAGCCGGATTTCCGTCCATTCCCCTGTCGATTGCGTTTCCTCGCTTGAGGGTTACGATCATCGACGCTTTGGCGAAGCGAATCAAGTTTTTGGAAGAAGTGACGAGCCGTTTGGAGTTGACTGGGGTAACCTGCCTGCACGCTCGGGCGGAGGATGCGGCGAGGCAGAAGGAGCATCGCGACAGCTACGACGTGGTGACGGCCCGGGCAGTTGCTCGTCTAGCGGTACTGAACGAGTTTTGTCTCCCGTTCGTTCGTCCGGGAGGGTGGTACATTGCGATGAAGGGGACCGACATTTCGTCGGAGCTGGAGGAAGGGCGATACAGTTTGACGAAGCTGGGCGGCAGACTGGTCGACGTCAAGCGGCTGATCCTTCCGACGGAGGGTGCAGAGCGGCACTTGATCGTGTGCGAGAAAAAGGGACCGACTCCGGCCGCCTACCCGCGAAAGCCGGGAGTTCCGTTAAAAACGCCGCTGATGAGGTCATAACGAAATGTTCCACGTGAAACATCGACTCGCATTCAGAGCGACTGTGTTCCACGTGGAACATTTTTACGTTTACGAGCCTGCTTCGAACATGATATTCTAATAGGTAGAAATAGGGGGCGTCGATTGCTGCGTTTGCGGCTCGAATACATCATCTTTGGGCGACATTCCGCAGCCGGCGTGAAAGTTTTTTCACAGGCAGGAAAATGGGGCGGGAACAGCGAATAATAAAGAGTAACAGATCAGTGTGCCGCAGATGTGCCGTCAGGCTCGAATTGGCGGCGCTTTTTCGTCGCTATGGACACGTGACTTATCCGCCCTATCTTACTTAATGTGGTGATCCGAGAGAAATGAAAGAGCAATTTTCACGATTGCTGGGTCTAACCGACCGCAGCGCTCAAGAAGAGGTTAAACAAATTTCCGTTCGCGAGATCGTGCCGAGTCCTTACCAGCCACGGTCGGTGTTCGACGATGAACGGATCGATGAATTGTGCCAGACGATTAAAACCCATGGCGTAATTCAGCCTATTGTCGTTCGCGTGCGCGATGGAAAACATGAGATTATTGCCGGCGAGCGCCGATGGCGTGCGGTGACGAAGCTCGGTCTGGAGACGATACCGGCGATCGTTCGGGAAATCAACGATTCGCAGGCGGCTTCCGTTGCCTTGATCGAAAACTTGCAGAGAGAAGGCCTGACGGCGCTCGAGGAAGCGATCGCGTATCAGAAGCTGATCGATCTTCACAGCCTGACGCAGGAAAGTCTGGCCCAGCGGCTCGGCAAAAGCCAATCGACGATCGCCAACAAAATTCGGCTGCTGCAGCTTGGGGAGACGGTTCGCCAGGCGCTGCTCGACCGGAAAATTACCGAACGACATGGTAGAGCGCTGCTGGCGCTGCCGGATGAGGAAGCTCAGAACAAGCTGCTTAAAGAAATTATCGATAAGGATTTGAACGTGAAACAGACCGAGACACGCGTGGCGTTCTATCTGGAAGCGACAAAGCCGAAGCGATCCAAGCGATTCTCGTTCTCTAAAGATGTGAGGCTTGCCGTCAATACGATTCGTCAGTCCGTCGATATGGTCAACGGATCGGGCATTCCGATTAAGGCGGACGAGAAGGATTGCGACGACCATTACGAGATTATCATCCGAATTCCTAAACGTTAGTACGTTGCGGATGCCTATGCTCCCGAACCGGCAACGAAATGACGCCAGCCAATTCGTTGCCGACGGTTCCGATCTGATCGCTTACCCGGTTCGCCGGAGATCGGAAGGGCGGATCGCTTGCGCTTGAACGGATGGGCTGCGAGCGTTCCACAGGCGTCCGCCTTTTTGTTTTCAACGAAGACTGGACAGAACGTATATCCCCGTCCCGACGACGGCAACGCTGCGTGCGCGCGTGCGTTTTAGCTGATCAAGCGTCTCTTGACTAGGCTGAAGCGCTGCCGCGCATTCGTTATCCGTCTTCCTCAAAGCGGCGTTAACCGCAAATGCTTGGGCGGTCATTTAAGATCGAGGTGAAAGAGGTTGTCTAAAATTATTGCGATTGCCAATCAGAAGGGCGGGGTTGGTAAAACGACGACATCGGTGAATCTGGGCGCTTGCCTGGCTTCTCTCGGGAAAAAAGTGCTGATCGTCGACATTGATCCTCAGGGCAATACAACGAGCGGCATCGGGATCAATAAAGCGGACGTCAGCTATTGCATCTATGATGTGCTGATTAACGAGGCGCATCCGAAGCAAGCGATTGCCGATACGGAGATTCCCGACTTGAAAATCATTCCGGCCACGATTCAGTTGGCGGGAGCGGAGATCGAGCTAGTTCCGACGATGTCGCGTGAGATTCGGTTGAAAAAGGCGCTTGCCTTGATAAAGAACGACTTCGATTACATTCTGATCGACTGTCCGCCGTCGCTTGGCATTTTAACGATTAATTCGCTAACCGCTGCGGATTCGGTGCTGATTCCGATTCAATGCGAATATTACGCCCTTGAAGGATTGAGCCAGCTGTTGAACTCGATCCGGCTGGTGCAGAAGCATTTGAACACGTCGCTGCAGATCGAAGGCGTTCTGCTGACGATGTTCGACGCGCGCACGAATCTGGGCATTCAGGTCATTGAAGAGGTCAAAAAGTATTTTCAGCAGAAGGTCTATCAAACGATTATTCCTCGCAACGTCAGACTGAGCGAAGCGCCGTCGCACGGACAATCGATCATTACTTACGATCCGAAGTCTAAAGGCGCGGAAGTGTATCTCGAGTTGGCAAAGGAAGTGGTCTCTTATGAGCAAGCGGCTAGGTAAAGGCTTGGATGCGTTGATTACCTCTCTGTCGATCAAGGAAGACGACAAGATCGTAGAAATTCCGTTGACTCAGCTCAGAGCCAATCCCTATCAGCCTCGCAAAACGTTCGAAGAGGACGCGATCAAGGATTTGGCGGAGTCGATCCGGGAGCACGGGGTCATCCAGCCGATCGTCGTGCGTCAAGCGCTCAAGGGCTATGAAATTATTGCCGGTGAAAGACGGTTTAGAGCTTCCCAGTTGCTCGGCAACGCAACCATCCCGGCCGTCGTTCGCACCTACAACGACCAGCAAGTGATGGAAATTGCGTTGATCGAGAATGTGCAGCGGGAGGATCTGAATTCCATCGAGGTGGCCG
Source organism: Cohnella hongkongensis (assembly GCF_042654645.1). Taxonomy (NCBI): domain Bacteria; kingdom Bacillati; phylum Bacillota; class Bacilli; order Caryophanales; family Paenibacillaceae; genus Cohnella; species Cohnella hongkongensis. Next base: position 24,559 of record NZ_JBHSEP010000025.1, read on the forward strand.
TCGCTTATCAGGCAATTATGAATCAGTTCAACTTGACGCAGGAAGAGCTGTCTCTCAAGGTGGGCAAATCTCGTTCGCACATTGCCAACTTCCTGCGGCTGCTGACGCTGCCGGAGGAAATCAAGGAATATGTTTCACGTGGAACATTGTCGATGGGACATGCCCGGGCGCTGGCCGGCATTAAGGACGATCAACTGAAGCGCCAATTGGCGAAGCAGGCGGTGACGGCCGAGTGGAGCGTTCGCGAACTGGAGGAGGCGGTGCAAAATGCCGATTCCAAAAAAGCGAGCGTCAAAGCAAAGGCGAAAATAAAAAAGCGCGACCCTTATATCGAAGAAATCGAGGAGACGCTGCGGAAGAAGTTTCAGACGACTGTGCGTATTAAGCCAAACAAGGATAAAGGCTGCATCGAGCTTTCGTACTTCGGCAAAAGCGATCTGGAGAGGCTGTTGGAGCTGTTGAAGGCGCTGGCTTAATAGGGGAGACTAAAGTAGCATGCCCAAGTTGTAATCTTCCTAAGGAAGGATTAAACTAAGGTGTGCTATTGTTGTGTAAGGACGGTGAACGCCATGGACGATCGAAAGCCGATTATTTATTTGGACAATGCCGCTACAAGCTGGCCGAAGCCTCCCGGCGTGATCGAGGCGATGGAGCGCAACGTGAGAGAGCATGCGGCGAATCCGGGCCGAGGCAGCCACGAAATGGCGGTCAAGGCGAGCCGGATTCTGTTCGACGCTCGCAAGAGACTGGCGAGACTGTTCGGCATCGGCAATCCGAACGACATCGCCTTCGCTCTGAATACGACTCACGCCCTGAACCTCGCTGTGCAGGGCATGCTGAAGCCGGGGGACCATGTCATCGCGACGTCGCTCGAGCATAACTCGGTCAGACGCCCGATCGAAGCGATGAGACGAAGATTCGGCATCGAGGCGACCTTCATCGCAGCCGATGAGCAGGGGCGCCTGAATGTGAAGGACGTCGAACAGGCGATAACGCCGAAAACCCGGCTGATCGCGGCTTCGCACAGCTCGAATCTGCTGGGCTCGATCGCTCCGATAGCCGAGCTCGGCGAGCTGGCGCGCAGAAAAGGCGTCAGACTGCTCGTGGATGCCGCTCAGAGCGCAGGGGTACTGCCTATCGACGTGGAGAAGATGGGAATCGATATGCTGGCGTTCCCGGGGCATAAGGGGCTTCTCGGACCGCAAGGAACGGGCGGCTTATATATTCACCCGGAGCTGGAGCTGGAGCCTCTGATGCACGGGGGGACAGGCAGTAAATCGGAGGCGCCGGAGCAGCCTGCCGTAAGGCCCGATCGCTACGAGGCCGGAACGCAGAATACGCCCGGCATTGCCGGGTTGTCCGAAGGCGTGCAGTTCGTGCTTAGGGAAACGACGAAGGCGATCCACGCCAGGGAGCTGGAGCTCACCTACGAGCTGATGGAGGGACTGCTCTCTATACAGGGAGTTCGATTACTCGGTCCGGATGCGGGAATCGAGAGGACGGCGATCGTCTCCTTTGTCGCGGAAGGCGTCGATCCGTCCGAGATGGCCTTCCTGCTCGATCGCCAGTTCGGGATTGCGGTCAGGGCAGGGTTCCACTGCACGCCGCTGGGCCATGAAACGGCCGGAACCTACGAGACGGGTGCGGTACGCGCAAGTCCCGGATATTTTACGGAAAAATCGGAGATCGTATCCTTGATAGACGCCGTTCGGGAAATCGTCGGCGCAATGGGAAGAAGAAACGGAGTTTAACGCTACGGTGGGGGAGTAAGCACGAATGGATGGTTGGAACGATCAGTTGGCCGTCGTAGTCACAGGCGGCGCAGCGGTGCTGCTGCTCGTCTTGGTCGTCTGGCTTGCCGTATTGTCGAGCAAGCTGGGCAAGCTTAAGAGAGCGCATCAGCATCTAGTAGGAGATACCGGTGTGACCAACATGGAAGACGTTATGAGGGTCGTGCATGAACGGCTGTCCGAGCTGGACCGCAAGCAATCCGAACAGGGGCGGACGATGGAGCAGCACGAAAGACGCCTCTCGTCGCTGAAGGGACGAATCGGCGTCCATCGATTCAATGCATTCTCGGATTCGGGCAGCGATCTGAGCTTCTCCGTGGCCTTCATTAACGAGGCTCAGGACGGAGTGGTCATTACGGGGATTCATGGCCGGGAGCAGACCTTCCTCTATGCCAAGCCGATCGACAAAGGCCAATCCGCCTATATGCTGACGCCGGAAGAAAAAAAGGCGATCAGTCTGGCAATGCAAAAGGAATAACCGGCTTGCTGCGCGTCTTCTGGACGGCGTTCAGCAGACTTTGCGCGATAATCTCCGACATCTTCACAACTAGATTCAATCGCGTGTTCTGAAGAACGAAGTACTCCATAAAACCGCCGACGTTCACGATGCCCGTCATATGGATGTCTCCGACAGGAGGAAGCTCCTTGTTCACTCCGGCGCCGGGTCGGACAGGCCCCGAACCGATCTGAATGCATCCTACGCTGGCAACTTGTCCGAGGCAGGCGTCGACGGCGATGACGAAGGGCTGACGCGAGCCTCTCATAATTCGGAGCAGCGTATCGCCGAGGTTCATGGCATGCACCGGTTCTTCCAGCGTTCCGTACAGATCGAACAAAGGACTGTACTCGCGCGCGAGAGCCGTCCCGACGAGAGGCCCGAGCGAATCTCCCGTAGAGCGATCGGTGCCGACGCAGACGATAACGATTCGACGTTCGGGAGTTAATGCTTCCAAGTAATACTCGAGCTGTTGGGACAATCTCTGTAATACCGTGGGGTCGTTAAAAGGAATTTTTAAAGAGAGCGCCGCCGATTCGGGTGCGGGACTCGAGTGTTTCTCCCAAGCGCCGTTCATTCGTCCGATTCGCCTCCTACCCTAGTATGTTACTAGTATATGGACGAACAGACGCATTTATACTTGGACCCAGGAGGTTTGCACGATGGACTCTCTCTTGATCGCTTTCGACTCCACGCAGCAGGCGCTAAGAGCCGAGATGCTGCTCGAGTATGCCGATATCGAGATCGACATTTGTCCTACCCCGAAGGAGATTACGGCAGGCTGCGCGCTTTCCATCGAGTTCTCCGCTTCCGACCTGACGGAGGTGCGGAGCATTATCGAATCGGAGCGCGTGGAAATACGAGGTTTGTTCGGTAAGACGCCGGACGGGTACGAACAGATTCGTTGAGAGAGGGAGAGATCGGCTATGTATCCTTTCTTCGCTTTCGGACTGGCATGGATCCAAGACAATCTGTGGGAGCAGTTTGTCGGAGAGATAAGCGATTTTCTGCAGGACACGGAGATGTGGAGAAACTCGGCGATCGTCCTGCTTCGCATCGTATTGATCTATCTGTCCAGCCGTCTGGCACTCGTCGTGCTCAATCGCGTGATCGATCATGCGACCAGCGAGAAGAAGTCCAGAAGGTTAAAGCTGCGCACAAGACGAGTTCAAACGCTAGGCCGCCTGCTGAAAAATACGTCTTCCTATCTGATCAACTTCATTACGATCTTGCTCGTATTGGGAGAATTCCACATTCAGCTCGCTCCCTTGCTGGCCGGCGCGGGCGTCATCGGACTGGCGATCGGCTTCGGCGCGCAAAGTCTGGTCAAGGACGTCATCACGGGCTTCTTCATCCTATTCGAGGATCAGTTCGCTGTCGGTGACGAGATCCAGACAGGGTCGTATAAAGGGACGGTCGAGTTGATCGGATTGCGGGCGACGCGCATACGCAGCTGGACGGGGGAAGTCCATATTATCCCGAACGGGTCGATCAATCAGGTGACCAATTTCTCGGTCAATCCGCAGCTGGCAGTTGTGGATATTACCGTCTCTTACGACCATACGATAGAGGAAATGATGGCTCTGATGCGGCAAACGTTGGGGCAAATTAACGATCTGAACTTGACGGGAATGCCGGAGGTGCTGGGAATTCAGACGCTGGCGCCGAGCCAGATGACGATCCGGATTACGGCCAGATGCAAGCCGAATACGGCGGACGAGGTTACGCGTCTCATTAATACGGAAGTCAAGAAAGCGCTCGAATCGAAGCAAGCGGCTGTCATTGAATAAAACGTGCGAGGAGCAGGAAATAGGAGGGATCGCTATGGAACGGAAGAGCTTCGAGCTGGGCGATGTGGTCATGATGAAGAAGCCGCATCCTTGCGGGGCGAACGAGATGGAGATCATTCGAATGGGGATGGACATTCGAATCAAGTGCGTCAAGTGCAAGCATAGCATCCTGCTGCCCCGCGCGAAATTCGAGAAAAGCATGAAGAAGGTATTGCGTCCGGCAGGAGGCGCTGCCTCGGACGAAAGCGCGACGTAGAGACGATAGAAATGGATGAACAATCCAGTTGCAAGGCTTGTTGAAATGTGGTATGATTTTTCTTGCTGCGGAGAGGTACCCAAGTGGTCCAAGGGGGTTGACTCGAAATCATCTAGGCGTCGCAAGGCGTGCGTGGGTTCGAATCCCACCCTCTCCGCCATAACGAATACTCTTCAATTCGGAACCCTTCTACGAGGAATGCGTAGAAGGGTTTTTTGATGTTCAGGAAGGATAAAATCGTTATTCTGATCTGAATCCCCTTCGACATAAACGGTATCCCGCCGATCCCAAGGGAGGCGTGAGCCGTTTACGCTCTGTATCCCGCCGTCCATTCGCGACACCTCATTATGATCCGCAAACAATCATTTTCAGCATCTGTTGGAAGCGAAGCACAATGACTCTGTCTTTTTCGTGTAATATAATATAACAAACATGGTGTTAAATCTATCTTTAATCTGACATAAGGGAGTGGGGAGAGATGTTTATTGAAGCAAATCCTTACATGTATCCGTATAACGGGCAATTGAGATCGGACAATACCGCTCTTCTTATCATCGATATGCAGATCGACTTCTGCGGACCGGGCGGGTATGTGGACCGGATGGGGTATGATCTGTCGCTCACCCGCCGAGCGATCGAGCCGATTCGAAGTCTGCTGCAGACGGCGCGAGCGATACCGGGGTTCACCATTATCCATACGAGGGAGGGCCATCGTCCGGATCTGTCCGATCTGCCGGCTAACAAGAGGTGGAGAAGCAAGCAGATCGGAGCGGAGATCGGCTCGAAGGGCCCGGCGGGGCGGATTCTCGTTCGAGGAGAGCCGGGATGGGAGATTATCGAGGAGCTGGCGCCTGAGGATGGGGAAGTCATCATCGACAAGCCCGGCAAGGGCAGCTTCTACGCGACGGATCTGGATCTGATTCTTAGAACGAGAGGGATCGAAAATCTGATTCTGACCGGAATTACGACCGACGTCTGCGTCCATACGACGATGCGCGAGGCCAACGACCGCGGCTATGAATGTTTGATCCTGGAGGATTGCACGGGTGCGACCGACTGGAGCAATCATCTGGCGGCGCTGAAGATGGTGACGATGCAGGGGGGCGTATTCGGCAGCGTGTCCGATTCGGCAAGAACGATCGAGGCGCTCTCCGGACTGGCCGGAAAGAACGAGTCGGACTCGGCGACAGGATCGTGCATTCGAGCGCCAAGAGAGGCGGAGGAGAAAAGATGAAGCAAGCGAAGCCGCAAGAGTCGCTGTCGATCGATCGGCTGCGGGCCGCTTATCTGGACAAGTCGACGACGCCTGAAGCGGTCGTCCGAGAGATCGTCCGGCTGGCCGAACGAGACAGCGGGATGAACATATGGATTACGCCGCCGAGAATGGAGAGAATCCAGCCTTATTTGGACGGTCTGGCGAGCTTGAACCCTGCGCAGGCGCCGTTATGGGGCATCCCCTTCGCCATCAAGGACAACATCGATCTCGCCGGCGTTCCGACGACGGCGGCATGTCCGGATTTTCAGTATGTCCCCCGAGAGCACGCCGTCGTCGTCGACAGGCTCATCCGTGCGGGAGCGATTCCCGTCGGCAAGACGAATCTGGACCAGTTCGCGACAGGACTTGTCGGAGTGAGAAGTCCCTACGGGGAGACCGCCAACGCCCTTAAAGAGGAGCTGATCAGCGGGGGCTCCAGCTCGGGCTCGGCCGTCGCTGTCGCGCGAGGACAGGCGGCGTTCTCTCTCGGCACCGATACGGCCGGCTCGGGCCGGGTTCCCGCAGCGCTGAACGGATTGACGGGGTATAAGCCAAGCCTGGGCGCATGGCCGACGAAGGGCGTCGTCCCGGCCTGCGCCAGCCTGGACTGCGTATCGGTGTTCGCGAACAGCCTGGAGGACGCGCTGGAGGTCGACCGCGTCGTCAGAGGCGCCGAGCCGACCGATCCGTGGTCGCGCTCGCTTCCTTCGATCACGCCGGCGCTTCCGGCCAAGCTTCTGCTTCCGGCCGGAAGTCCGACCTTCTTCGGGCCTTACGCCGAGCATTATGAACAGGCGTGGCAGCGTACGATCAAGCGGCTGGAAAGCTTAGGCCTGCCGATCGAATATGCGGATACGAGCCTGCTTCGGGAAGCGGCCGAGCTGCTGTACGGCGGGCCTTTCGTCGAGGAAAGGTGGGCCAGTCTCGGCGGGTTTATCGAAGCGCATCCCGACAGCGTGCTGCCGGTGACGTCCGGGATACTGCGGCCGTCTCCGGAATCGTCCTACGACGGGGCCGCCGTCTTCAAGGCGCTGCATGCGCTGCAGGCAATCAAGCTGGAGACGGCCCGTCTGCTGGAAGGCGCGGTGCTCGTCCTGCCGACGACCGGGGGCACGTGGACGCGGGAGCAGGTGCGCCGCGATCCCGTCGAGACCAATACGAAGATGGGGATTTACACCAATCACTGCAATCTGCTGGATCTGTGCGGCGTTGCCGTCCCTGCGGGCGAAGCGGCGGAAGACGTTCCTTTCGGCATTACGCTGTTCGCCTCATCCGCTTGCGAGAGCGAGGCGTTCGGAGCGGCTATGGCCTGGGCCGGCCGCCCGGAGATCGGAAAACGGGAAACGTCGGCAAATTCGACCTATGTAGCCGTGTGCGGGCTGCATATGAGAGGATATCCTCTGGAAAAACAAATGCTGCAGCACGGAGGCGTCTTCGTCCGAGAAGCGAGAACCGCTCCCAAATACTCGCTTTATCGACTGCCGACCGTTCCTCCAAAGCCTGGAATGATGAAAAGGAGAGGGCAGGGAAAGGCGATCGAGGTGGAGATCTGGGAGATGCCGCTCTCCTCCTTCGGTCCGTTCGTTTCCGCTATTCCCGGACCGCTCGGCATCGGCAAAATCGAGCTCGACGACGGTACGGAGGTGCCCGGCTTCGTATGCGAGGGGTACGCGGCGGCGGATGCGGAGGATATTACGGCCAGCGGCGGCTGGCGCGCTGCAGAGTGACGGGGCTGTCGGGGCTTTCCCTAAGCCGGGCTTCCTTGCGAGAGGAGGCCCTGGTCTTGGAGGGGAAGGCTCTTTTTTTGTGATTACAATTCGCTATCTTTTTCTGAACCTCCTCCGACAATAACGCGATTCTTCGTCTAGAGGACGCCGACATAAACCTGTCCCGCCGATCGCAAGTACGGCGCGTAAGCCGTCTATGCATGCAGTATTAATGTAATATGTATGTTATATTTATAATCAAAAAACAAGAACCTACCACTAATTTTGTTTGTAATGAATAAAGAATATGACATAGAAATGAGCTATAATCAATTTTATAAATCCAAAACACTTGAATAAGTAAGATAATATCACATAAGTGCAGGGCGGGGAGGAAGACGAGATGTCCGTCGAACACGATACGTGTCCTTATCTCCTGAAGGCGGAAGGATTGACGAAGCGATTCGGTTCTCTTGTGGCGAACGAGGCGATCGATCTCGTCGTTCGCGCAGGGGAAGTTCACGCGATACTCGGCGAGAACGGAGCGGGCAAGAGCACGCTGATGAAAATGCTGTACGGCGTATACGAGCCGGATGAAGGAACCGTATGGATGGACGGCGCGCGGACCGGGCTGCATCCCCCTACGAAAGCCCGGGCCAAAGGGATCGGAATGGTGTTTCAGGACTTTCGGGTCGTTCCTGCGCTGACCGTGTTGGACAACATCGCCCTGGCAGTGGGGACGGGGTGGAGATTGAACCGGAAGAAGCTGCGCGAGCGAATTGTCGGCGTTGCCGCCAAGTACGGGCTGCAGGTCGAGCCGGATGCGCCGGTCTGGCAGCTTGATCTCGGGCAGCGGCAGCGTCTGGAGATCGTGAAAGTGCTGCTTGCCCCGAATACGCGAATCGTCATTTTCGACGAGCCGACAAGCGTGCTCGTCCCGCAAGAAGTCGAAGCGTTCCTGAAGATGCTCGATTTGCTCCGCAAGGACGGCTACGGCATTCTGCTCATCACGCACAAGATTAACGAGGTGCTTGCCGTCGCCGACCGGGTTAGCGTACTTCGGAGCGGACAGATCACGTATTCGGCGGAGAGAGCGGATGGGTTGGACGGCGAGACGCTGATCTCTGCGATGATGGGAGATAAGACGCTGCAGGCGATCGTGAAGCCGGAAGGCTCTCTCCAAGGGACGGAACGGGAGGAGGCGCTTCGCATCGATGACGGCCGGATCGATGGCGATCACGGAGAACCGGTGCTGACCGATATCCGGCTGTCCGTGGCCAAGGGGAGCATCGTCGGAGTCGCGGGCATATCCGGCAGCGGACAGCGGGAGCTGGCCGAAGCGCTGTTCGGTCTAAGGAAGCTTGCTTCCGGCCAAGTCCTGATCGGAGGCGCGGAGATGAAGGGCGGCCCGCGGTCGTTCATAGAAGCGGGAGTCAGCTTCGTCTCGGAGGATCCGATCAAGGAATCGGTGATTCCGGGCTTCACTATTCTGGAGCATATGGTGCTGGACGGCATGCCGGTGAGAGCGAAAGGCCCGGGCATCGACTGGAAAGCGTTGAGGAAACGGCTGGCGGACAGTCCGGAGGCGAATTCTCTCTCCCTGGCGGAAGGAAGCCGAAGAGCCGACACGCTGTCGGGGGGCAACGTTCAGAGGATGGTGCTGTCCCGGGCGTTGATCCGCAAGCCGGATATTCTGATCGTCAGCTATCCGAGCCGGGGGCTGGACATCGGAACGACGCGTACGATTCAGCAGCAGCTCATCGGTCTGGCGGAGCAAGGAACGGCGATATTGCTGTTCTCCGAGGATCTGGACGAATTGTTTAAGCTGTCCGACGAACTGGTCGTGCTAAGCGGAAAGCGTCTGCTCGGCCCTTATAAGCCCGAGGATACGGATGCGACCCAGATCGGCTATCGCATGCTGAAAGGAGAATCGGCGTGAAAACACAAACCGGAACGCTTTCGCTGTTCGCCGGAAGATGGCCCTCCTTCGCGCGATGGAGGAAACAGGGCATTCAGACGCTCATCTTCATTTCTCCTTTTGTTTTGTACGGAATATTTCTGCTTGTCTATGGCGTGAACCCTCTGCAGCTGTACGTCTCGATGGTGAAATCGGCATTCGGCGATCTTTACGGCTTCGGGGAGGTGCTGCTGAAGGCCACCCCGTTCGTGCTGACCGGACTGGCGGCGGCTCTTCCCGCCAAGGCAGGGCTGGTGAACGTCGGAGGCGAAGGCCAGCTGGCGATCGGAGCGCTGCTTGCGACCTGGTTCGCCGTCTTTTATCTGAACGCCATGCCCGCATGGCTCGGCATTCCGCTCATGATGATTGCCGGGGCGCTCGGAGGAGCGGTATGGGCCGGTCTGGTCGCGGTTCTGAAGGTGAAGGGCAGGCTGAACGAGACGATTACAAGCGTGCTGCTGAACTATGTCGCCGCGTTCACGGTCGGATTTTTCGTTCACGGCATGCTGAAGGATCCGAACTCGTTCAACTGGCCGTTCTCTCCGGAGATCGCATCGTCCTTGAGGCTGCCGATCGTGAACGGCACGAGGCTTCACGTTGGATTCGCCATCGCGCTCGTCCTGGCGGCGCTGGTCTGGTTCGTTCTGGAGAAGACAAGACTGGGCTTCCGGATTCGGGTGCTCGGCAGCAACCGGCTGGCCGCGGAGAGAGCCGGGTTCGGCATCCGCGGAATGTATTTCTGGGTGCTGATCGCCGCCGGGATGCTGGCCGGCATCGCGGGCGCCATCGAGATCGCCGGCATCGAGGGCCGCCTGCGCGCCTCGACCGGGGCCAACTTCGGCTACCTTGGCTTCCTCGCGGCGATGATGGCCTGGAATCACCCGCTCAGACTGATCCTGACGGCCTTTCTGCTCGGCATGATCAGCGTCGCGGGCAATACGCTGGAGATCGGTTCGGGGCTTCCGTCCTCGTCCGTTAACATTCTGATGGCGCTTGTCCTGTTCTTCATCCTCGGCGGCAGGAGGTGAACGCGATGATGGTAGCGGATATTCTCACCGGCGCGATTCGTTCCGGAACGTCGGTCATGCTGGCCAGCCAGGGAGAGCTGATCTCCGAGAGAGCCGGGGTGATCAACCTCGGAACCGAAGGCTCGATGCTGGGAGGCGCGCTGGGAGGCTTCGCGGTTACGGTATGGACCGGCAATCCATGGCTTGGCGCGCTGGCGGGAGGGCTGTGCGGCCTTCTGATCGCTTCGATCCACGCTTTCCTCGTCCTGAGCTGCGGAGCGAATCAGTTAGCCACCGGTCTTACGATTATGTTCTTCGGCATGGGCGTCACGGCTTTCTTCGGAAGGGATTTCGTCAGTGAGCAGATCGTCGGGTTCAATCCGGTAGCGATACCGCTGCTGTCCGATATCCCGTTTCTCGGACCGATTCTGTTCCAACACGATCCGCTGACTTATCTGTCGATTCTGCTTGTTCCGCTGCTCTGGTTCCTCATCTTCCGTACCCGGATCGGCATCATGCTGAGAACGGCGGGAGAACGGGAGGAGGTGCTGTTCGCCAGCGGAATTCATCCGAAGCGGGTCCGCTATCTCGCGGTGCTGGCCGGCGGATTCCTGGCCGGCATCGGAGGCGCGCAGCTGTCCATCGCTTATACGCACGCCTGGGTAGAGAACATAACGGCCGGAAGGGGCGTCGTAGCCGTAGCGCTGGTCATCTTCGCTTCGTGGAAGCCGGCCCGGGCGATGCTTGGAGCTTATCTGTTCGGGGCGGCGCAGGCGCTCCAGCTGACCGTTCAGCAGCAAGGCTACGCGATTTCACCGTTTTTCCTGTTCATGGTGCCCTATCTGTTAACGCTGCTGGCGCTGCTGATCGTAGAACGGAGGAAGTCGTCCCGGACGCCGGAGGCGCTCGGCAAGGTGTTCGCGGGAGAGGGAAGCGGTTAGCGGCTCCCGTATCGAAGGAAGGCAGTACGAGCAATCCATTTTATAGAGAAACGATCAAAGGAGAGGGAACCCTTATGAAAATCAAAAGAAGAGCAAGTCATGTGCTGTTGGGCGCTCTGGCGCTCGTCATGCTGATCACCGGCTGCAGTCAGCCCGGAAGCTCGTCCGGCAGCAGCTCGTCGGGTCAAGCAAGCGAAGCTCCGTCGGCCGGCTCGAACGCCGCGATGGGGACGGGCGGAACGGCCGTCGGCTTTATTTTCGTCGGAACGAAGGACGATTACGGCTACAATCAGGCGGCGTACTTGGGCAGCGTGGCCGTGGAGGAGGCGTATCCCGACCTGAAGGTGCTGCGCGCCGAGAACGTTCCGGAGACGGCGGAAGCCGAGCGCGTCATGGAACAGATGATCAAGGACGGGGCGAAAATCATTTTTCCGACCTCTTACGGGCATCTGGAGCCGGCGCTTAACGTCGCCAAGCGCCACCCGGACGTCGTCTTTTTCCATCAGGGCGGCTTGAAGACGGCCGACAATGTCGGCACTTACTTCGGCACGATCTGGGAGCCGGTCTATCTGGCAGGCGTAGCGGCGGGCCGCATGTCCAAAACCGGCAAGCTCGGCTACATCGTCTCCGTTCCGATTCCGCAGGTGCTGCTTAACGTCAACGCCTTCACGCTTGGCGCGCGCTCCGTCAATCCGGACGCGACGACGTCTGTCGTCTTCACGGGGAGCTGGTGCGATCCCGGCCAACAGGCGAATGCGACGAACTCGCTCATCGACAGCGGGGCGGACGTGCTCAGCCTCCATCAGGATTGCATGAAGACGGTAATCGAGACGGCCGAACGACGCGGCGCAATGACGGTCGGCTACCACGCCGATGCATCGTCCCTTGCTCCGAACGGCTGGATCACCGGCTCCCTGTGGAATTGGCCGGAGCTGTTCGTCGAGATGGTGAAGACGGCTCGGGACGGCCAGTTCAAGAGCAGCAAGTTCGACGGCAAGTACCGCGGCACGCTGGCCGACAATGTCGTGCAGCTCGGCTCGTTCGGAGCGAACGTTCCGGCCGACGTCGTGGAGTACGTGGAGGAACAAAAGAAGGCGCTGCTGGAAGGAACGCTTCAGCCGTTCGCGGGCCCGGTTAAGGATCAATCGGGCGAGGTGCGCATCGCCGAAGGCGAAACGCCTTCCGTCGAGCAGCTCGAAGGCTCCGATTACTTGGTCGAAGGCGTCATCGGCAGCATTCCGAAATGATCCGGCCAAGCCGCGTATAGAAAGGAGGAGAGCCCATGAGCGGATTGGGCGGATTAAACAAAAGTCCGGACGGCGTCGTCATCGGGCTGGTGCAGCTGCAGCTGCCCGTCGTAGTTACGCCCGAGCAGCTGAAGGAGCAGACCGCCCGCATCGTCGAGCTGACGGCGAAGGCGCGCAGAGGACTGAGAGGAATGGATTTGGTCGTCTTTCCGGAATACTCGCTGCACGGCTTGTCGATGAACACCGATCCGGCGCTGATGTGCCGGGTCGACGGACCGGAGGTCGAGGCGTTCCGCGAGGCTTGCCGGAACAATCGAATCTGGGGCTGCTTCTCGATCATGGAGGCGAACCCCGACGGTTCCCCGTACAACACCGGTCTGATCATCGACGATCAGGGAGACATTCGGCTGAACTATCGCAAGCTGCATCCGTGGGTGCCGGTTGAGCCGTGGGAGCCGGGCAATCTCGGCATTCCGGTCTGCGACGGGCCAAACGGCAGCAAGCTGGCGCTGGCGATCTGCCATGACGGGATGTTCCCGGAGATGGCCAGAGAATGCGCTTATCGCGGAGCGGACGTCATGATACGCACGGCAGGCTATACGGCGCCGATTCGACATGCGTGGCAAGTGACGAATCAAGCGAACGCGTTCTGCAATCTGATGTATACCGCATCGGTGTGCATGTGCGGAAGCGACGGTACGTTCGATTCGATGGGAGAGGCGATGATCGTCGGCTTCGACGGCGTGCCTCTCGTCACTGGTGGAGGGCGGCCGGACGAGATCGTCGCCGGAGAGGTTCGCCCGTCGCTCGTTCGCGAAGCTCGCCGACTCTGGGGCGTGGAGAACAACATCTACCAGCTCGGCCATCGCGGCTATGTGGCGGTTGACGGCGGAGCCGGGGATTGCCCCTATACGTATATGGAAGATCTCGCGAACGGACGTTATCGGCTTCCATGGGAGGACGAGATCGCGGTTAAGGACGGAACGTCGGAAGGCTTCCCGAAGCCGACGCGGCGCTATGCGGGAAGGGCGGAAGAACGATGACGGAGAAGCGGACGGCGGTCAAGACGGCCGACGAGCTGGCGTGGGGGCTGATGCCCGATCATATCGAGCTTTATCATCGGGAGATCGTCTCGGCCGCCGAAGCCGACGGACTAGGCGTAAGAGCCAGCTCGGTGCTGTGGGAGAGGATCGGCGTCGGAGGCGCCGTTCTGCCCCACTACCATAACGTGGCGGAGATCATCCACATTACGGTTGGAAGAGTTCGTCTTCTCTGCAACGGAGAGTGGAAATCATACAAGGCCGGAGACACGTTTCACGTGCCGGCCGGCGTCGTCCACTCGGTGGCCAACGACGATGCGGCCCCGACGGAGCAGATCAGCATTTTTCTTCCGGTCGAGGAGGGGGCGCCGGGAAACCGGTTTTTCGAAACGACGAAGGTGCCGATTCCGCTGGAGCGGGAGCTTCGGGATTAGCGGAGGGAAAGGAGGGACAACGCGGTGCTCAAGGTGAGGGAAGCGCTGCCGTATGCGTTCGAGTTCGATCCGGGGCGCACGGCGCTGGTCGTAGTCGACATGCAGAACGATTTCTGCTCGCCGGGGGGCTTCGGAGAGAGGCTCGGCAACAATATTGAACCGACCCGCGCGATTATCCCGGTCATTCGGAAGCTGCTTCTGGCGGCCAGGGAAGCCGGGATGACGATCGTGCATACGCGGGAGGGCCATCTGCCGGACTTGTCCGACTGTCCGCCCTCGAAGCTGGAACGCAGCCGCAGACAGGGCGCGGGCATCGGAGACGAAGGTCCGATGGGCAGACTTCTCGTTCGCGGGGAGCCGGGGCATGAGATCGTTCCGGAGCTGGCGCCGCTGGACGGGGAGTTCGTGATCGACAAGCCCGGGAAAGGCGCGTTCTACAGGACGGAGCTGGATCGTCTGCTGGCGAATCGGGGCGTCGACTCGCTGATCGTATGCGGAGTGACGACGCACGTCTGCGTCCATACGACCGTCCGCGAAGCGAACGATCGCGGCTACCGCTGCCTCGTGCCGGAGGACGCGACGGCCGCGTTCGACCCGGCCGACCAGGAAGCGGGGATCCGCATGATCCGGCAGCAGGGAGGCATCTTCGGATGGACCGCATTCGCGGACGAGGTGGCGGGGGCGCTGCAGCGGTAGAACGAGCGCCCGGCAAGGGCCGGAAGGAGGGACGCCCGTGAAGGGGACGATGAAAGAAGAAGCTTTTACGGTAAGGGCGCTGTTCGACGTTCCCCAACTGAAGGATGCCGTCCTCCTGGGCGGAGAGGCGGGACTGGATCGGCCGATCAGCCGGATTAACGTGATGGAAGTGCCCGACGTCGTCGATTGGGTTCGGCCGGGAGAGCTGCTAATGACGACGGGGTACCCGTTCAAGGACGATCCGGAAGTGTTGGTCACGCTTATCGCGCAATTGGCCGGCAAGGGCGTCGTCGCGCTGGGCGTCAAGACGAGAAGGTTTTTCGACGAGGTTCCGAAGTCGGCGATCGAGGCGGCGGAGAGGCACGGAATGCCGCTCATCGAGCTGCCGCCGAGCACGACGTTCTCGGATGTCGTTCGCGAAGTGATGGAAAGGGTGCTCGTGTCCGAATCCAAGGATCTGATGGTTCTGCAAGGACGCGTCCAACGCCTGTCCCATGTGCTGCTGCATGGCGACGGGCTTCATGCGTATTTGAATCATCTGCAGACGATGATTTGCAATCCGGTCGTGCTGCTCGACCCGCATAACCGGATTGCGGCTTCCTCGGACGCGGAGACGTTGTGCGCGGAGGTCGCGGAAGAGGAATGGGCCAAGTTCCGGACCGAGCAACCGCTCGAGACGAACGTGCTCCAGATCGGAAGCCGCAGCGTGCGCGTTCATATCGCGGCCGTGCCGGACGGGCAAATCCGCCCGTATCTCATGCTGATTCTGGAATATTCGGCGGATTACGGAACGGTGGACACGCTTACGATCAACTGGGCGGGACGGCTGCTCGGCTTCGAGATCAGCAATCTGCTGGCGCGCAAGAACATCGAATCGAAATATTTCGATCAATTTCTGCAGGACTGGCTGGCGGGCCGCATCGTCTCGGCGGACGATCTGCGCTTGCGGGCGGAGGCCTGCGGCTGGCCGCTGACGGAAGAGGATCGGTATGTCGCCGGCGTCTTGTCGTTCCGGGACCGCAAGCCTGGAATCAAGGAGCTGCAGGAGCTCGCCAAAAAGCTGAATTGGGAAAGCGATTCGCGCAAGTCGGGGGCCAAGTGGACGGTGCTGGAAGGCGAGCTTGTCGCGCTGCTCACGATGCGGGCCGATGTTCACGGCGCGACGTCCGGGGAGGACGGGCCGGAGCATGCCTGGTCCTATATCCGGCCGCTGCTCCGCGACAGATCCGTCTCGTTATGCGTCGGCAGGGAGGCGGAACAGCAGAGCGAGGTGGCGGGGAGCTACCGCGACGCGAAGCGCGCCGCCGAAATCCGGAGCGTCTGCGGCCTGCAGGACGAGACGGTCCGCTACGGCGAGCTGGGCGTGTATCTGCTGCTCTATCGGCTCCAAGGCACGGAAGAGCTGGAGGAATATCAGAGATTGTATCTGCAGCCGCTTCTCGAGCTGGATCGCAAGCAGCAAGGCTCTCTGCTTCATACGCTGCGCAGCTACTTCGAGTGCAACTGCAACGCCAAGGAGACGGCGGAGAGAATGTTCGTTCATTATAATACGATCAATTACCGGCTGGAGCGAATCAAGAACGAGCTCGGTCTTCGGCTCGACGATCCCGAGACGAAGCTGCTGCTTCATCTGGCGATCAAATCCGGCGATATTCTGACATGACGAAGAACCCCATTCACGGGGTTCTTCGGGCGACGTTTAGTGAGTGCTCGAGTTTCGTAACCTACGTTGCTGATGTCAACTCAGCCCTTCGGGGCTTCAGGAATGGCCTACAACCTCATCATGCCGATGACTGTCTTTAGCACAACCCCTCGCTTTCCCTACTCCGACAGGAACGCCTCAACTGGTTGTTGCCCGAATTCGTTCAACGGAACCACACCTCTCGTTTACCGTCGCCGAAATATAGAATGTCCGGTTTAACGTGACGTTATACGCATGAATTAAAGCTGTCGGCGGCGTTTGACTTTTTTCCACTTGCGGTTATGGTTTGTCGTTTCCGGAAATCTCTCCCCTTTGTGCAGATGCACGTGCTGCGGGTCGTTGACCCCCATGTGGAAGGAGTCTTCGCCGATCTCCATATATTCTCCGTCGTTCGGAGCTCGTTGTCCCGGTTCGAACTGCGTCTGTTCGCCCATTGCCCTCACCCCCTGTCGTAAGGGTTAGTGTAGCGCGAAATTCCTTGCGGTATTCGGGTCATTGTGATAAAGTATTTAGGTATGCTATAGAGTGCATACTCCTTGCTTCCCAGCCGATTGCCAAGCTGTCGGTATGCCAAGTGGGAGGCCACAAGACCTGAAGGAGGTGAACGGAAGATGCGCAACTATGAGTTGATGTACATCATCCGTCCGGACGTGGAACAAGAAACCGTTCAAGCTGTCACGGAGAAATTCCAGGGCATCATCGGGAACGGCGG
The DNA here is from genome assembly GCF_042654645.1 of Cohnella hongkongensis. Lineage (NCBI taxonomy): Bacteria > Bacillati > Bacillota > Bacilli > Caryophanales > Paenibacillaceae > Cohnella > Cohnella hongkongensis. Next base: position 41,588 of record NZ_JBHSEP010000025.1, read on the forward strand.
AGAAATCGTAAAGCACGACAACTGGGGTAAACGTCGTCTTGCTTACGAGATCAACAAGCACCGCGAAGGGACGTATGTGTTGGTTCATTTCAAGGGACCGTCGGAAGTCGTGACGGAGCTCGAGCGCGTTCTGAAGATTACGGACGAAGTCATTCGTCATATCGTCGTCAGAGACCAAACCGCTTAATAACCGCACAACGCCGGGCGGACAACCGCCGTGAGATTGACAATGCCATGTCTAGTGGAGGGAGACCGCGATGCTGAACCGAGTGATTCTCATAGGACGCTTGACCAGGGACCCTGAATTGCGCTATACGCCTGCCGGGGTAGCCGTTACCCAATTTACGCTGGCGGTAGACCGTCCGTTCTCCGGGAACCGGGAGGAACGGGAAGCGGATTTTATCCCGATCGTAACTTGGAGGCAGCTTGCCGAGACGTGCGCCAATTACCTCCGCAAAGGGCGTTTGGCCGCCGTGGAGGGCCGGATTCAAGTTCGCAACTACGAGAATAACGAAGGCCGACGCGTCTATGTGACCGAAGTTATAGCCGACAACGTTCGATTCCTGGAATCGCCCAACCGCGAAGGCGGCGGCGGGCAAGGAAGAGACGATGCATTCGGCGGCGCTGCGGGAGCAGGCTCGTCAGGAGGCGGATACGGCGGCGGCGGCAATCGCAGCAGCGGCGCCGGAACGCGCAGCAGCGGCAACAATAGCGATCCCTTCGCCGATGACGGGCGACCGATAGACATATCGGACGATGATCTGCCATTTTAACTGGAAAGGACGGAGAACAAATGAGCGAACAACAAGCACAGCCACAAGCACAGGCGCAGCCTCAAGCGCGCGAAGAGCGCGGACCGCGCGGCCCTCGCGAAGGCGGAGAGCAGCGCGAGCCTCGCAAGTTCCGCCGCGGCGGACGCAACAAGCGCAAGAAGGTTTGCTACTTCACCGTTAATAAAATCACGTACGTCGACTATAAAGAGCTGGATCTTCTTCGCAAGTTCATCAGCGAGCGCGGCAAAATTCTGCCTCGCCGCGTGACAGGCACGAAAGCGAAATACCAGCGCATGCTGACGGTCGCGATCAAGCGCGCTCGTCAAATGGCTCTTCTGCCTTACACGACGGAATAGGCTTATAAGAAAAAAAAGGCCGTCCCGGTCATCCTAGGATGATTGCGGACGGCCTTTTTTTGGTGATTCAGAAATATAAAATTCGCTATCCTTCTCTGAATCCCCTCCGACAAAAACGCGATTCTGCGTCTGGAGGACGCAGAATCGCGCGTTTTTGCTTGGCAAGCAGTCGATTCCGAACCTTATGCCGCCACGTCGCGCTTGGTGAACAGCGTCCAGGCGACAAGCTGAAACACGACGTAGTAAGCGACGAGCACCGTGATCGAGAAGCCGAGCGTCATCTCCGGCCGGAGCGGGCTCGAGCCCGGCAAATACTGGGTCAGATCGATATTGGCGAACAACAGATATTTCGACCAGCTGTAGCTGCTCAGAATCATCGTGACCGTATGGCCGACCAGCATAAACAGCAGCGAGAACGCGATCGCCATCGACGAGCTGCGGAAAGCCGCCGAGATCATGAACGCCAGCGTGACATACATCAGCAGAGAGATAACGGCATAACCATATTTCTGCAGGGAATTGACGATCATGGAGCTCTCTTGAACGAGACCGTTGGCGTCTACGGTCAAATCCGGATGACTGAGGCCGTCGAGGCCTTGCAGCGCGGCTCCGGCTCCGAAGGCGGCCGCGAACGAGATCACAAGCAGAAGCAGGGCGAACATCATCGTCGAGATGTACTTGCTCAGCATAATCTTCGAACGCGATGCCGGACCGACGAGCAGCAGCTTGATCGTTCCCCAAGTGAATTCGGCCGCGATCATGTCGGCCGCGACGATGACGGTCAGAATGGTGATCAGCATGACGAGCGAAGCCGAGTTGTTGACATAATCCCAGAGCGACAGCTTGTAGGGGTTCAGATTATGAGCCAGGTAGTATTCGTTAAGAATGATTTCGTTCTCGAAATACTGCCTGGACTCGGCATCCAGATCCGTCAGGTTCGAAAGCTGCTTCTGATAATGGCTGTTCTGGACCGTTAAGCTTTGCTGCCAGTCGGCTTGCGGGATGCGGCTTTCGTCCCATTTCATCAAACCGCTCATCAAGCCCAGCGCAAGCAGGAGGAAGCCGATCATCAGCCAGGTGCGGGGACGCCGATAAATTTTCATGTTTTCGTTTCGTATCAAATTCCCCAAGCTAGACAACCATCTCACCTCCGGTAATCTCCAAGAACTGATCTTCCAGCGAACGCTGCGCCGCATGAATGCCGTAGACGTCCAGACCCGCCTTCACCAGCAGTCTCGCAATATCCGGAACGAGGCTTCGATCGGCGGCAATCTCGACGCGATCTCCGACGAGCTCGACGCCTTGGTGGTCGAACGCGCCGGACAGAAGACGATGAGCCGCTTCGATGTCGCTCGTTTCGACGACGATCTTCGTCCGCATCGAGTTCTTCGACTCCTGCAAGGAGCGCACGTCGATCAGCTTGCCTCCCTGAATGATTGCCACCCGATCGCACATGAGCTCCATCTCGGACAGCAGGTGCGAGGAGACGATGACCGAGAGCCCTTCCTCGTGCGTCAGCTTGCGCAGATAGTCCCGCAGCTCGCGAATGCCGGCGGGGTCCAGACCGTTCGTCGGCTCGTCGAGAATGAGCACGGACGGCTTGTGCAGAATCGCTTGCGCCACGCCCAGCCGCTGCCGCATGCCGAGGGAATAGCGCTTCACTTTCTCGTGGATGCGATTTTGCAGGCCGAGCAGCTGCACGACCTCGTCGATTCGCTGCTTCGTGACGCCGGAATGGCGCCGCGCGAAGTGCACGAGGTTCTGGTAGCCGGTCAGAAACTTGTACATCTCCGGATTTTCCACAATCGCCCCGATATGGGTCATGGCCTGTTCGAACTGCTTGCGCACGGACACGCCTTTAACGGTAATTTCGCCTTTGGTCATCGAAATGAGACCGACGATCATGCGGATCGTCGTCGTTTTGCCCGCTCCGTTAGGCCCGAGGAACCCGAACACCTCTCCTGCGGGGATATCGAATGACAGATCGCTCACAATCGTGCGCCTGCCGATCGTCTTCGTCACGTTCCGAAGCTGCAGAACGGCTTCTTGCATATCCTTTCATCCTCCTCTAAATGTTGCGCTGAGTTGAAGTATACCGGGGACAGACCGATTCGAGGAACGGCCTTCCGAAGAGTTCGGCTCCCGACTTTGGTCGAGGCCGGTGCCCGCCGGGAAGAGAGGAGGATAGGGGTTCGGCAGCAATCGATTCTATTGCTTTCATGAAACTTTAAGGTTTTTATGTAACAATCCCTATTCGAGGATCGTATATTAAAAGTCTGGTCGAAAAAGAGAGATTCCGAACACATATAGACGGAAAATTGTAAGGAGAAGGAGAGAAAGAGTATGAGAAAGTTGCGTCGTTGGCATAAAATCGTCGCTTCATCGGTGGCGCTGCTGATCGTTCTGGCCGGCATCGGCTATGCGAACCGGGGGGCTTTGTCGTCGCTCGGGTACGATCTGCTTCTGTCGGATCAAGTGGAGTCGAGCTTCGCGGATTCCTATCAGCCGTTAACCGATCGTCCGGTCGTGGAGAAGCCGGAAGTCGAGGAGCCCTTCAGCGTGCTGTTAATGGGGGTCGACGCCAGAGCGAAGGAGCGGGGCCGCTCCGACACGCTGATCTATACGGTCGTGCGCCCGGGCGACGGCAACGTGCTGATGGTTTCCATCCCTCGGGACACGTATACGGATATTGTAGGCAAGGATAGGATGGATAAAATTACGCACGCCTATGCCTTCGGAGGGCCGGAGATGGCCGTTAACAGCGTCGAGAAGCTGCTCGACGCGAAGGTGGACCACTATGCGTCGATCAATTTTCAAGGCTTCGTGCAGGTTGTCGATACGCTCGGGGGCATTCATCTGCCGATCGGGAAGGATATCGTGAACAAGGGCGCGAATCACGAGAAATTTACGGTCAAGGCGAACAAGTCCAGCTATACCGGCGTTGAAGCTCTGAACTATGTCCGTTACCGCGAGGATGCCGGAGGGGATATGGCGCGCGCCAACCGCAACCGGGTATTTCTCGAGGAGTTGATTCATAAGGCGTCGTCGTTGAAGCAGTGGAACAAAATTCCCGAAGTGCTCGACATTGTGGGGGACAACTTCCAGACCGATCTGCCCCCGTCCGCGATCAACGACCTGGTTAAAAAATTTCTGCAGACGGGTCACGAGATTCAGAGCTATACGCTGAAGGGCGAAGGCCAGCGAATGGGCGCCCAGAACCTGTGGTATTTCGTCAGCGACGAGGAGGATCTGGCCGAGGTTCGCGCAACCATCGGGGCATGGCTCGACCCGGAGACGCCCAAGGAGCGGCTGACCGTCCCGGGCGAAGGGAGCGGGGAGGAGCCGTCCGCGCCTTCCGCCGACCGTTCGCTATAAGGCGACAAAATGACCGGTTCGATGGTAGAGCGGCGGTTGGCCGTGATATAATGGTTGTACCTGCGCGGAGTTCGCAGTCTCTCGGGAAGGCGAATTCGTGGATGCGAAGGAGGAACTTATGAATATCGCTTTTTTTCTATTGCCTAAGCAGGAAGTCATCAGCGTGAGCGAAGAAGCGACCTTGCGACAGACGCTGGAGCGGATGGAGCGCCATCGGTATACGGCCGTCCCCGTAATCGGGGAATCGGGCAAGTACAAGGCGACGGTGACGGAGGGGGATTTGCTCTGGTACTTGAAGGCGAATCCGGAACTGAGCTTCGACCAGCTTCACCGCGTGCCTCTTAGCGAGGTTCCGCTCAGAACGAATAACTTGCCGGTGAGAATCGACGCGAATATGATCGACCTGATCTCGCTGGCCAAGACGCAAAATTTCGTCCCCGTAGTGGACGACATGAACCATTTCATCGGGATCGTGCGCCGCAGCGACATCATTGACTACTCCGAGAAGCTGCTGCTGACCGCCAATCTGAATGAGAATGGGTTAATAAGGGAAGCTTAGAAAAATAGGTTGAATCGACGGAGGAACGATGGCGAATAGTCGGAGAAATTCACGCAAACGCACGCTTTATACGATCTTAATCGCGCTTTCCATGCTCGTTATCGCGGGCGGCATATGGGCGGCTGCTTCTTTGTTCTCGGAAGGGGGCGGAGATGCGTCGCCTTCGCCGCAAGTGTCCGCCGCGGAAAGCGAAGCCCCTTCTGCAGGGCACGAGGGGCCTGCCGAGGGCGAGCCCGATCCGCAGGCCTCCACGCCGGCCGCTGCCGAAGAGCCCGATGCCGGGATCGATACGCCGACAGCGGAGGAGCTGGATCGAACGTACGATGTCGTCATCGAGGGCGGCCGCGTCATCAATCCGGAGACGAAGCTCGACCGGGAAGGGCTGAACGTCGCCGTTCTGGACGGCCAGATCGCGCTGGTCACCGATCAGAAGCTCAAGGGCAAGCGGGTGATCGATGCGACGGGGCTTATCGTGGCGCCCGGCTTCATCGACAATCTGTCCTACGATCCGAACCCGATCGGCGTCTGGAACAAGATCGCCGACGGCGTGACGGCGAATATCGCGATGCACGGCGGAACGGCCAGCCCGGAGAAGTGGTATCCCTACTATGAGCGCAACCGGACGCCGGTGCACTTCGGGGCTTCGTTCTTCTATACGCAAGCGCGCAATCAGTTCAAGCTGAGCCGCTACGACACGGCGAAGCCGGAGCAGACGCAGAAGCTGGTGGACCAGGCCGAGAAAGCGCTGAACGACGGCGTGCTCGGCATTTCGTTCAGCCTGGAGTACGTGCCCGGCGTGAACGACAAGGAAATTCTGCCGCTTATGGAGCTGGCGCACCAGTACAACGTCCCGGTCTATTTCCATGCCCGATATTCGGACATGGAGGAGCCGGGCACGAACATCGACGCGCTGAACGAGCTGATCGGCTACGCCCGCGCTTCGGGCGCGGCCGTGCATATCGATCATATCAACAGCACCGGCGGCACGTTCTCGATGCAGCAGTCGCTGCGGATGGTCGCAGATGCGATCGAGGAAGGGCTCGATATTACGGCCTGCATCTACCCTTACGACTATTGGGGAACGTACTTGAATTCGGCGAGATTCGACGAAGGCTGGCAGGAGCGCTTCCGAATCTCGTATGAGGACCTTCAGATCGCCGGCACCGAGGAGCGGCTGACGAAGGACACGTTCCGCAAGTACCAGAAGGAAGGCAAGCTGGCGGTCGCCTATGCGATTCCGAAGCAGGACGTCGTCGATTCGCTGAAGGCGCCGTTCGTCATGATCGGCAGCGACGCGATTCTCGAGCCGGGCTTCAACAACCATCCGCGCGCTTCGGGAACGTTCGCCAGAACGGTCGGCCTCTACGTTCGCGAGGAGCAGGTCATCTCTCTGTCGGACGCGATCGCCAAGATGTCCCTGCTGCCTGCGCAGCGGCTGGAGAAGCAGGCGCCCGCCTTGAAGAAAAAAGGCCGAATCGCCAAAGGAATGGACGCCGACATCGTCATATTCGACTACGACAAGATCAGCGACCGTTCCACAGTGGCCAAGCCGGAGCTCGTCTCGGAAGGAATCGAATACGTGCTCGTGAACGGTCAAGTTGCGTTGGACGAAGAGGGGCTTCATAAGGACATTCGCGCCGGGCAGCCGATCAAGAGCGAGTTCGTGCGCGTGAAGGCCGGGGGGCCGAAGCTCGTCTGGGAAGAGCTCGAGCTGACGCTGCTCGACTACCGCGGCTTGAACTATGTCGACCTGGCCGCTCTGCAAGCTCAAGGCTACGCGGTCCAATGGGACAAGGCCGGCCGGGCGGCCTCGCTGTCGTCCGGCGCGGCCCGGCTGCAGGAGAACGTTCCCGCGCCGGCTGTCGGAGAACTGATGCTGGAGCGGGGTCATCAGCTCGTCTGGGACGATGGAAGCCGCACCGAGCTGCTGTCGGTCGGCGACCGCCATTATTTGCCGCTGACCGCTCTGGAGGACCATGGCTGGAAGCTGACGGCGGAAGGCGATTCCTTCCGATTAACGACAGTCTAGTCCGACGGTCGGCGGACATATTGAGAGAACCCGGTTGCGATTGCCGCTGCCGGGTTTCTCTGTCTATGGCTTGCCGAGAGCCTGCGGAATTATGCTATAATGAAGGTTGCAGCTTTCCGGGCTTATGCATCTAGGGATCAGCCGAAGCATAGGAGGAATAGCGATGGAACGAGACTTGGACGTAGCGACCCGAACGCGGATGATCGAATGGCTGAAAACCGAAGTCGTGGATCAAACCTCCCGATTGTTCAAAGCGATCTGGGACGGCAGCGCGTCCCGGGTGATCGACAGCCTGGCGGGGCTGATCGCCAGCTCCTACATATTGGGCCGGCGGCTGGGCATTCCCTACCGGGATCTGGACAGCGCCATTGCGGACAAGCTAGCCAAATTGAGACAAGAAGGACATCAGCTGGAGGATCATTACAAGGATCTGTCCGAGCTGTCCGAACATATCCGCAAGAGGTGAATCGGTTGAAGATGAACTGGAAGTCGCTGGCATGGAGCGCAGCGGCGATCCTGCTGTTGCTGACGCTGGCAACGCCTTTGAATTTCATAACCTTGTTTCTGATGATGACGCCCTTCGTCGTTCTATATACGATGTTGGATCTGAAGTCGTTCGTGCTTCATCTTATCCCGGTCGGCATCGTCGTGTTCCTGCTGTCGGGAGGGATGGGACCGATGCTGGTTACGCTGGCCTTGTTTTTCCTCGTGCCGGCGATCGCCATGGGGCATCTGTACAAACGGGGCAACTCGGCAAGGGCAGCGGTCACCGCAGGGTTCGTTATCGTGCTGGCCCAGCTTCTGCTCGAGCTTGCGCTGTTCTCCGCCTTGTTCGACATCGATCTGAGGGCGGAATTGACCGCTATGCTGGCGGAGAACTTCAAGCAGCTCGAGGCGGCCAACATGTTCGAAGCCGGGTGGGCGGCGCGAGCGGCCGAAGAGTTCAGCCGCTCGATTCTCTCGATGCTCCCGATGCTGCTGCTGGTCACGACCTTCCTCTTCACCATCATTACGCACGGCCTGTCCAGGCTTGCTCTTCGCAGCGTGCCGTTCGAAGCGCCGGCGCTGCCGCAGGCGAAGACATGGAAGCTGCCGAGAAGCATGGTGCTGTATTTCGCAATCGCGATTATCGCGAGCTATGCGGTGTCGGAGGAAGCGGGCGGGTACTGGTGGATCGCCATCATGAACCTGATTCCGATTCTGCAGCTCGTGTTCACGATTCAGGCGATCGGCTTCGTCTTCTACATCTCGGACTTAAAGAAATGGCCGAGGGTGATCTCTCTGGCGCTGTGTTTGCCGATACTGTTCATCCCTTACGCGTTTATCCTCGGGCTACTGGACACGGCTTTTCCTCTGCGGAAATATTTCGAGAAATAAGGCGTTCGTCGGACGCGCCGTCCTCCAAGCGGCGCCGTTCGATAAACATGAGACGGGAGCGGAACGGATATGCCCAAGTTTCTCGTGCAGCGCTGGCATGGCATGCATATTGTGTGGGCGCTCGTATTGATCTTCATCATGACCGTCGTTCTCGCTTGGTACCAATGGCTGCTCGGCTTGCTGGGTCTGGTGCTGGGCGGGATCGTCGCCGTGTACGGAATTTTGGCCGAGAAAGCGTTCCGGAGAGAGCTGGACGATTACGTGCTGACGCTGTCCTATCGGATCAAGAGCGTCGGCAACGACGTCATCGGCCATCTCCCGATCGGCATCGCGATCTATAACGAGGATTACGAAATCCAGTGGCATAACGGCTTTATCGCGACGGTGGCCGGCAAACCCTCGATCGTCGGGGAATCGCTGTATGCGCATTTTCCCGTATTGCAGCCTGCCGGCAAGGACAAGGAGCCGGGCCACGAGATTACGATCGGCGACCGGGTGTACGAGCTGCAGCTTCGGCCGAGCGAACGCGTGCTGTATGTCGTGGACATTACCGAGCGCTGGACGCTGAAGAAGCGGTACGACGAAGACAAGCTGGCTCTCGGCATCGTCATGATGGACAATCTCGAAGAGGTCGCCCAGGGCATGGACGAGCAGCAGAGGGCGCTTATGCTGTCCAAGGTGACGGGTGAAATCAACGAGTGGGCGCAGAAATACGGCTTGCTTCTGCGCCGGTTGTCGTCGGACCGCTATATGGTCATTACGAAGCAAGGCGCGCTGAAGGCGCTGGAGCAGTCGCGGTTCGAGCTGCTGGACGACGTGCGCGAGATTACGATCGATCAGAAGCTTCCGATGACGCTGAGCATCGGCTTCGCCTCCGGATCGGACGACGTGGTCGAGCTGGGTCACCTCGTGCAGGGCAGTCTGGACATCGCCCTCGGCCGGGGAGGCGATCAGGCGGTCGTCAAGTTCGGGCAGCGTCAGAGCTTCTATGGCGGCAAGAGCAACGCGGTGGAGAAACGGACGAGAGTCCGGGCCAGGGTGATCGCGCACGCGCTTCGGGACTTGATGAAGGAAAGCGATCATATTGTGGTCATGGGGCACAAGCAGCCGGATATGGATGCGATCGGCGCGGCGATCGGAGTCGTGAAGGCGGCGCAGCTGTACGGCAAGGAAGCCTACATCGTGCTCGAGGGCGTCAACCCGTCGATCCAGCGAATGATGGATATGCTGAAGGAGGACGAGAAGCTGGCGAAGAGGTTCGTCACTCCGGAGCAGGCGCTGAGCTTGACGAACAAGCGCTCCCTGGCCGTCGTCCTCGACACGCACCGGGCAACGATGGTCGCCGAACCCCGGCTGCTTCAGGCGACGGAGCGGATCGTCATCGTGGATCACCATCGACGGAGCGAGGAGTTCATCGACGAAGCGGTGCTCGTCTACATGGAGCCTTACGCCTCGTCGACCTGCGAGCTGGTGACGGAGCTTCTGCAATATATTCACGAACGCGTCGTGCTCGACATGCGGGAGGCGACAGCGCTGCTGGCGGGCATCACGGTCGATACGAAGAGCTTCGCCTTCCGCACAGGGTCGCGAACGTTCGAGGCCGCCTCCTTCCTTCGCCGCAACGGGGCCGATTCGGCGCTGATTCAGCGAATGCTGAAGGAGAATCTGGAGGAGTACATCCGCAAGGCCGAGCTGATCCGCCACGCGGAGACCTTCCGCGACTGCATCGCGATCGCTTCGGCCGATAACGGCAGGCAGGTGCCGCAGCTGCTTATCGCGCAGGCCGCCGACACGCTTCTGAATATGACGGGGATTAAAGCCTCCTTCGTCATCGGCTCAAGACCGGACGGGCTGATCGGCATCAGCGCCCGGTCTTTGGGCCAGATCAACGTTCAGGTCGTCATGGAGAGGCTGGGCGGCGGCGGCCATTTCACGAATGCCGCGGCGCAGCTGCAAGGTACGGTTGCGGAAGTCGCCGGAAAGCTGAAGCAGGTGTTGGAAGAACTCGAAAAGGAAGAGGGGTTGTTCGAATGAAGGTCATTTTCTTGCAGGACGTAAAGGGCCAAGGGAAAAAGGGCGAAATCAAGGAAGTGTCGGAAGGCTACGCGCGCAATTACTTGCTGCCCAGAGGCGTCGTTCAGATTGCCACCGAGGGCGCCAAGAAGACGCTGAGCCAGCAAGCGGCATCGGCGCAGAAGAAGAAGGAGAACGAGAAGAAGGAAGCTCAGGAGCTGGCTGCGCGCCTGAACGAGATGACGATTGTCATCCCGGCGAAGGCGGGCGAAGGGGGCCGTCTGTTCGGAGCGATTACAAGCAAGCAGATCTCGGAGGCGCTGGAGAAGGAAAAAATCTCCGTAGACAAGCGTAAAATCGAGCTGGAGGAACCGATTCGCGTGCTCGGCGTGACGAAGGTCGCGGTCAAACTGTACCCTGACGTAAAGGGCACCTTAAGCGTAAAAGTCGTGGAGGAATGATCCGATGAACGGAAACGTGGAGCAGCCGATGCTGTACGACCGCGTCCCGCCGCAAAATCTGGAAGCGGAGCAGGCCGTGCTCGGCGCGATTCTGCTTGAAGCGGAAGCTCTAGTCGCCTCCATGGAAAGACTGAAGTCCGAAGACTTCTACAGCGTCGCCCATCAGCGCATATTCGACGCGATGGTTTCCTTGAACGACGACAACCAGCCGATCGACCTCGTGACGCTGGCCTCCCGTCTTCAGGACCTGGGGCAGATGGAAGAGGTCGGAGGAATTATTTATTTGACCAAGCTCGCCAACGCGGTTCCGACGGCGGCTAATGTGGAATACTATGCAGCGATCGTCGAGGAGAAGGCGATTCTCCGCCGTCTCATCCGCACGGCGACGCAGATCGTCTCCAGCGGGTACGCGACGGAGGACGACGTGGGCGCGCTTCTGAACGACGCCGAGGCGCGCATTATGGAAATCTCCAACCGCCGCACCTCCACCGGGTTCATCAGCATTCGCGACGTCCTTCTCGAGGTGTTCGAGCGGGTCGAGTTTCTGTACAACAACCGCGGCGGAGTGACCGGCATTCCGTCCGGATTCGTCGACTTGGACCGCATGACGTCCGGGTTCCAGCCGAACGATCTGATCATCGTGGCCGCCCGTCCTTCCGTGGGGAAGACGGCTTTCGCGCTGAACATCGCCCAGAACGTAGCCGTGCGCTCGTCGGAGACGGTGGCGATCTTCAGTCTGGAGATGTCCGCGGCGCAGCTGGTGCAGCGGATTATTTGCGCCGAATCGAACGTAGACGCCCAGCGAATGAGAACCGGCCATCTCGAGGGCGACGACTGGGAGAAGCTGTCGATGGCGATCGGCTCCCTGTCGGAGGCCCAGATCTACATCGACGATACGCCGGGCATTACCGTGTCCGACATTCGGGCCAAATGCCGGCGCCTGAAGAAGGAAAAAGGGCTGGGCATGATTCTGATCGACTACCTGCAGCTTATTCAGGGCCGGGGCAAAGCCGGCGAGAACCGGCAGCAGGAGGTTTCGGAAATCTCCCGAACGCTGAAGCAGATCGCCCGCGAGCTGGAGGTTCCGGTGATCGCGCTCTCCCAGCTGTCCCGCGGAGTCGAGCAGCGGCAGGACAAGCGTCCGATGATGTCCGACTTGCGGGAATCGGGCTCGATCGAGCAGGATGCCGACATCGTCGCGTTCCTGTATCGGGACGATTACTACGACAAGGAATCCGAGAAGAAGAACATCATCGAGATTATTATCGCCAAGCAGCGGAACGGCCCGGTCGGGACCGTAGAGCTGGTGTTTCTGAAAAACTTCAACAAGTTCGTCAGTTTGGACCGTTCGCATAGCGAAGCCTATGCCGGCACGGCCTAAAGCGTTGGAATAAGGTCGAATTCCGAACATTTATGTGGACATACGTATAAATGTTCGTTATTCCGTTGACTTCCCCGAGCTCAGTTGATACACTAATCTTGCTGCCTGATCGCGATATGCGATGTCGGGCGGCATTATCATGCCGGCATGCGCGACGCATTCGGATGGAGGGATTGCATTGTCAACAGTCGTTGTCGTAGGTACGCAATGGGGAGACGAGGGCAAGGGGAAAATTACCGATTATCTGGCCGAGAAGGCGGATGTCGTCGCTCGTTATCAAGGCGGGAATAACGCCGGACATACTATCCTTATAGATAACAAGAAGTACAAGTTAACAATGGTTCCATCCGGCATTTTCAATCAGAACAAAATATGCGTCATCGGCAACGGGATGGTTATCAATCCCGCCGCTCTCGTGGAAGAGATTCAATATATTCAAGACAACGGATTTTCCACCGACAATCTGAAGATTAGCGACCGCGCTCACGTCATCATGCCTTACCACCTGGTGCTTGACGCCCTGGAGGAAGACCGCAAGGCGGACAATAAGATCGGCACGACGCGTAAAGGCATCGGTCCTTGCTATATGGATAAAGCGGCACGCAACGGGATTCGCATCGCCGATCTCATGGTGCCGAAAGCGTTCGCGGAGAAGGCTCGCGCCATTATCGCGGACAAAAATCAGGTCATCACCCAAATGTACGGCGGAGAGCCGCTGGAGGCGGAAGGCATTATCCGGACGTATCTGGAGCTGGCCGAGAAGCTCCGGCCTTACGTGGTCGACACGTCCGTCGTCCTGAACGACGCCATCGACGCCGGCAAGAAGGTGCTCTTCGAAGGTGCGCAAGGGGTTATGCTCGACATCGACCAAGGGACGTATCCGTACGTCACCAGCTCCAACCCGTCGGCAGGCGGCGTCTGCATCGGCTCGGGAGTCGGCCCTTCCAAGATCAAGGAAGTGATCGGCGTGGCGAAGGCGTACACGACCCGCGTCGGAGACGGTCCGTTCCCGACGGAGCTGAACAACGAGATCGGGCAGCGGATTCGCGACAAGGGGCACGAGTACGGCACCGTAACGGGACGTCCTCGCCGTGTCGGCTGGTTCGATTCGGTCGTCGTCCGGCACGCCCGCCGCGTCAGCGGCATTACCGGGCTTAGCCTGAATTCCCTGGACGTGCTGACCGGGCTGGATACCGTCAAGATCTGCACGGCCTACAGATTCCGCGGCGAGCTGATGGAGCATTACCCGGCCAACCTCAAGCTGCTGGAGGAGTGCGAGGCGGTGTACGAGGAGCTTCCGGGCTGGCATGAGGACATCTCCGGCGCGAAGCGGATCAGCGATCTGCCGGAGACGACGCAGCGGTTTATCGAGCGGATCGCCGAGCTGACGGGAATTCCGATCGCGATCTTCTCAGTGGGCCGCAACCGCGATCAGACGAATCAGGTCGCGGGAATTTACGGAGAATAAAGGGCAAACCAGCCATTCGACAGTCGTTTTGCAAGATGATGAGCCTCAGATCCTGCCTGGCGAGCCGCCAAGCGTAAGGATTTGAGGTTTTTTTGCCGCGGCTTCCGGAACGGCTCCTCCTGAACCGTGAAGGGAGACCGATTTTCCTATTCTGGCAGTCGCGGCGTATCAATTCTGTCCGCATCCGGGAACAATAAGCCCGCAAATCACGATAAGGGCGGAGCAGATATGAAAAACAAGACTTGGAACAATCCGGTGTTTTGGGTGTCGGCATCGATATTGGTCGTACTGGTGCTGTTGGGGGGGCTCCTGCCTGAATCGTTCGGCCGGGTGGCCGGCGTGCTGTTTGACTTTACGACGATTAATTTCGGCTGGTTTTATTTGCTGTCGGTTTTTATCATCATTCTTTTCCTGGCCGGATTAGCGCTCAGCAAGGCTGGAGGGATCCGTCTGGGCGGGGAAGAGGAGAGGCCCGAATTTCCCTTCTTCACCTGGATCGGCATGCTGTTTTCCGCCGGATTCGGCGTAGGGCTCGTCTTCTGGGGGGTGGCCGAGCCGATGAGCCATTACGTGGATACGCCATTCGCCGGACTGGAAGGACGGACGGTCGAGGCGGCCAGAGTCGCGATGGGCTATTCCTTTTTCCATTGGGGAATCAGCCAGTGGTCCGTGTACGCTCTGGTCGGTTTAATCATCGGTTTTATGCAGTACCGGAAGCAGAAGGACGGACTGATCTCGACGGCGCTCGAGCCCATCGCGGGGCATAGGCCGGGCATGAAAAATACGATCGATTCCTTCGCAGTGATCGCCACAGTAATGGGCGTCGCCACGTCGATCGGGCTGGGCGCGCTGCAAATGAACGGCGGATTAAACGCCGTATTCGGCACCGGCACCTCCTTCTGGATCCAGCTCGCCGTCATTGCCGTCGTGTTCGCGGCGTATATGCTTTCCTCGACGACCGGGCTGAATAAAGGCATCCGCTACTTAAGCAATCTGAACCTGATTTTTGCGATCGTTCTGCTGCTTTTCGTATTCGTCACGGGGCCGACCTTGTTCATTCTCGAAACGTTTACGCTGGCGATCGGGGACTATATTTCCAACTTTATCGGCTACAGCTTGCGCCTGCAGCCTTATCAGGGCGGAACCTGGGTTCGGGACTGGACGATCTTCTACTGGGCATGGGCGATATCCTGGTCGCCGTTCGTCGGCGCTTTCGTCGCCAGAGTGTCCAAGGGGAGGACGATCCGGGAATTCATTATGGGCGTCATGACCGTTCCTCCGGCGATTGCCTGCTTCTGGATCGCCGCATTCGGAGGAACGGCGCTGTGGAACGATGCGAATAGAAACGCCGGCATCGCGGACGCCGTGCAGGCGGACGTCTCCTCGGCGCTGTTCAAGACGTTCGAGCAAATGCCGTTCACGATGGTCGTCTCGATTCTGTCGATCCTTCTCATTTTGACTTTCCTGGTGACGTCGGCCGATTCCGCGACCTACATCATGTCCAGCATGACGTCGAAGGGGAGTCCCAATCCGCCTCGGGTGCCCAAGCTGGTGTGGGGAGTCCTCATGTCAGCGATCGCGGGCGTCCTGCTCTACGCCGGGGGCCTGAACGCCCTGCAGACCGCGTCGCTCATTTCGGCTCTGCCCTTTACCCTGCTGCTTCTGCTGCTCGGCTTGTCGATCGCGAAGCTCCTGCGGAAAGAACCGCTCCCGATCCGCAAAGCGGATCTGAAGCGGTTCCTTCGACTCGAGAAGGTGGCAAAGGAAGAGAAGAAGAAATAGACGGCGGCTCCGCTTAATTCTCTTCCTTCGGCACCCAGTTGAAAATATCCCCCGACTCCAAAGCCTCGATGAACCGGTCCAGCCATCTATAATACTGGAGCGCATGCGTCATTTTCGCGATATCGAATTCGATCAACCGGCCGAGCTTGTCGTCGTCCGGATATTGCTCCCTCAGCTTGCGAAGCTCCGTCAACGATTTGTTCAATGCCGATATGTTCATTTCCATCGACTTGCGCCACTTGATGGAGAAGTAATCGACGAAATTTTGATGCCAGTCCTCCTCGACCTCGTACAGATCCTTCCGGGAGCCTTTGCCCCAGATCTTGCTGATCATCTTCAGGTCGACGAGCGTGCGCATGCCCGTGCTGATGCTCGTCTTGCTAAGGCCCATCTCCTCGCCCATCTCGTCCAGCGTGACAGGTCCGTCATGGAAATACATCATCCCGTACAGATGACCGATCGAAGTCGTAACCCCGTATAGATCCATATTGTTGCCGATCGAATCCACGACGCGTCGGCGCGATTTCTCTATGATTTTAACTTGCTCTTCCGATAATCCCTCGAAAGTCGCCATGCCGTACACTCCTATCCCCGACTCTCTCGAGCGGTCCGATGATGCCTGAATACTATTGTAGAAAAGAGTCGATCGTAAGTAAAGAATCCGGTTAGGGAGGATCTTTAAGGAAATGGGAGCATACAGTAAATAAAGTGTGTAAAGTTAAAACTGTACATACTACACGGCGGGATATCCGTTTTGACCCCTGGAAGACCGTTTGTCTACACTTGTTACAGCGGCTGTATGAGAAAGATGAGAAACGGAAAGGGGCGTATGCGGTGGCGGCGATTATAGAAGTACAAACGCTGACGAAAGTTTTCGGCAGCGATCCGAAACGGGCGATCAAGCTTCTGGACCAAGGCTGGACCAAGGATCGGATCGCCAAAGAAACGAAGCTGACCGTCGGGGTCAACCGGGTCAGCTTTACGATCGAGCGCGGCGAGATTTTCGTCATTATGGGGCTCTCGGGAAGCGGCAAATCGACGTTGGTTCGCCTGCTTAACCGTCTGATCGAACCGACATCGGGCAAAGTACTCGTCAACGGAACGGACATTGTAGAGTTGAGTGCGGAGCAGCTTCGTCAGGTTCGGCGCAAGACGATCGGCATGGTGTTCCAGAAATTTGCCTTATTCCCTCATCGAACCGTGCTTGAGAATGTGGAATACGGCTTGGAGATTCAGGGCGTTCCGAAGGAGGAGCGCAGGAAAAAGGCGCTGGAGACGCTCGAGCTTGTCGGTCTGGCGGGCTGGGAGCAGAAGCGGCCGGACGAGTTAAGCGGCGGGATGCAGCAGCGCGTAGGGCTGGCTCGCGGACTGGCGAACGATCCGGAAATTCTGCTGATGGACGAAGCGTTCAGCGCGCTCGATCCGCTCATTCGCAAGGAGATGCAGGACGAGCTGCTGGAGCTTCAAGCGTCGATGAAGAAAACGATCGTCTTCATTACGCACGATCTGGACGAAGCGCTTCGCATCGGCGACCGGATCGCCCTCATGAAGGATGGCGCCGTCGTCCAGATCGGCACGCCGGAACAGATTCTGACCGATCCCGCGAACGAGTACGTAGAGCGCTTCGTCGAGGACGTCGATCTGTCCAAGGTGCTGACGGCGTCCCACGTGATGGTTCGCGCCGAGACGATCGCGCTGGACCGCGGACCCCGGGTGGCGCTGCAGCTGATGCGCGACCGCGGCATCTCCAACCTGTACGTCGTGGACAACGGCCGCCAGCTGATCGGCGCGGTGACCGCCGAAGCATCGGCGGAGGCGGTAAAGGCGGGCAAAGGGTTGGAGGATATTCTGGTGCGGGAGCTGACGACGGTGTCGCCGGACGTTCACCTCAGCGAGCTGTTCGATGCGGTCAGCGTCGCGAAAATTCCGGTCGCCGTCGTCGACGACCGAGGGAGATTGCTGGGCATCATTATCCGCGGAGCGGTGCTCTCCGCATTAAGCGGCAGCGGCGATCGGATGGAAGCGGGTGAGGCGACATGAAGGCGCTTAGTCTATTAAGCCTCGAGGTGCCCAAAATTCCGATCGGCAAGTGGGTCGAAGCGATCGAATCCTGGCTGGAGGGCAACGCCGGACCGGTATTCCAGGGCATTAAGGCGTTCATCGGAACGACCGTAAACGGCATGGCCGACGGGTTTAACGCCGTGCCTCCGCTGCTTCTGATCGTTCTGTTCACCGGCCTGGCGTTCTGGATCGGCCGGACGAGAATCGCGCTGTTCACCTTGCTCGGCTTGCTTCTCGTCTACAACCTCGGCTATTGGGCGAATACGATGGAGACGCTTGCGCTCGTATTGACCGCATCGCTCATCTCCGTCTTGATCGGAATTCCGCTAGGGATCGCCTGCGCCCGCAGCGACAACGTGCAGAAGATCGTGACGCCGGTGCTCGATTTCATGCAGACGATGCCGGCGTTCGTCTATCTGCTGCCTGCGGTCGCCTTCTTCTCTCTCGGCGTCGTGCCGGGCGTCATCGCATCGGTCATCTTCGGCATTCCGCCGACGATTCGCCTGACGAACCTCGGCATCCGCCAGGTTCCCGCCGATCTGGTCGAGGCGGCCGACGCCTTCGGCTCGACGCCGATGCAGAAGCTGTTCAAGCTGCAGCTGCCGATCGCCGCGCCGACGATCATGGCGGGGGTCAATCAGACGATCATGCTGTCGCTGTCGATGGTCGTCATCGCTTCCATGATCGGGGCTCAGGGCGTAGGGGCGGACGTGTACCGCGCCGTCACCCAGGCCAAGACGGGAGTCGGCTTCGAAGCGGGCTTGGCCGTAGTCGTGCTTGCGATCATTCTCGATCGCATCACGCAAAATCTGGTGAAGAATAAAAGAAAAGGATCGTGATCGAATTGAAGAAAAGTGTAAATCTGTTATTGGCGGCTGTAATGGTCTTCGCGCTGGTGCTCGCAGGATGCTCCAAAGAGAGCAACGGGGGCGGAGCTTCCGGTTCTCCGGCTGCTTCGGGCTCGCCGTCCGCTTCGGGCTCCTCGAACGCGAATAAAGAGATTACGCTCGCTTACGTCGCCTGGGACTCGGAGATCGCCAGCACGAACGTCGTGAAGGAAGTGCTGCAGAGCAGGCTGGGCTATAAAGTCAACATGCTGCAGGTCGATGCCGGTCCGATGTACCTGGGCATCGCCGACGGAAGCGCAGACGCGATGGTGGCGGCATGGCTGCCCAGCACGCACGGAGAGAACTATTACGAGCCGAACAAGGACAAGTTCGAGGACCTCGGCGTCAACCTGGATGGCACGAAGGTCGGACTGACCGTTCCGTCCTACATGGATATCTCCTCGATCGAGGACCTGAACGGCGAGATTGCGCAATCATTGAATTATACGATTACCGGCATCGAGCCGGGCGCGGGCATTATGACGGCGACGAGCAAAGCGATCGAGGAGTATGAGCTGAAGGACTGGAAGCTGCTGGAGAGCTCCTCAGCGGCGATGGCCAAAGTGCTTCAGGACGCTTACGCGAAGCAGGAGCCGATCGTGGTGACGGGATGGACGCCTCACTGGATGTTCGCCGAGATGGATCTGAAATATCTGGAGGATCCGAAGAACGTATACGGCGGAGACGAGCAGATTCATACTCTCGTTCGCCTGGGCCTGAAGGACGACCAGCCGGACGCTTATACCTTCCTGGACCAGTTCGAATGGACCCCGGCCGACATGGAAGCGGTCATGATCGACATCTTCAACGGCACGAGCGAAGAGGAAGCTGCCCGCAAATGGGTCGAGGCCAACGAGGACAAGGTGAGCAAGTGGCTGGAAGGAATCTAATATCCGTTTCATATCAAGAGGACCGATTGGAAGGCGCATGCTTTCCGTCGGTCTTCTTTTTTCTATAGATTCGGGAAGATCGCGGATTGCGAGGGGGCGGGGGGCGATTATGGCCGGGAGCTATGAATGTTTGCAAAGAGGTTTGCCCATACTAAAAACTATGAAACTCGAAGCAGGTCGCATAGGAGGTACGGGAATGTTCAAATGGATAAGCTGGGCCGTTCGCACGGTCGTGACGGCCTTGCTGCTCAGCTTCTTGTGCATATGGACGACGGGATACATCGTGAACAGCTATATGGAATCGGTGCTCAAGCAGCTTCAATTGCCGCTGGAGGTGCAGCCGCTCGCCCTGTCGGGCGTCTGGGGCACGCTGTGGGGAGCGGAACGACCGCCGGAGAAGGAGGCCGCCGAGGCGATGCCGAGGGCGTCCGAGGAAGCCCTCGGCGGGAACTTCTCTCCGCAGCCGACCCCCAACGGCGGAGAGGACGCCGCGGGAAGCGGGACGGACGCGGACGGGACGGAGGAAGACGGGGCCACCGACGAGCCGAGTCCGCCTCCGGAGCCCGCCGGAGGCGAGCCGCTCGGGGAGGAAGGGGAGGTGCCCGGCGATTCGGTGCCGGTATTCGGCGGCGATTCGTCGCTGGGACAGCAGCTGACGGATAGCCAGAGGCAGTCTCTGTATGCGCTGGTCGTCTCGAAGCTGAACCCGGAGCAGCTGCGGCAATTGTCGAATAGTCTGCAGGACGGTTTGACGGCGGACGAGCTGGCGGACATGCAGGCTATGCTGCAGTCGGCGCTGACGGAAGAGGAGTATGCGCAAATGATGACGCTGCTGCAGGGGGAGCCGGCGCAGGCCGAATAGGCTCTGCATTCGGGGATAAAACGCTTACGGAAGCATGGGGAGCCGCCGCTGTCAACCGGCGGCTATTTCCATTTTTCATAATTCTAATCCGCCCAAACGGTTGATAGAGTCCTAAGACCTATGCTAAAGTGAGGTACATGCAATTGCCATAACCGGGAAGATGAACACCGAAAGCAAGGAAAAGGGGAAGATCATGGCCGATTTTAGGGGAACAGATCGGATCCGGAAAATCCTTGCCGCAATGCGGCAAACCTTCCGGTTCGTTCGATTCGCGCACAGGAATGGGAAGACAGGGACGAAATCAACGATACTCGGGACTTCACCCATACGCAAATACCGCAAGCCGATCATCATCGCCGCATGCAGCCTGACCTTCGTCCTCGCGGCCGGCGCTCTAGGATTCAATTACGTGGAAGCGAACAAGGTAGATTACTATAAGGTTCTGGTCAACGGAGAGCTGGCGGGAGAGGTCAGCAGTCCGGATAAGGTCGAGGAGCGGATCGCGGCGAAGGCCGAAGCGCTGGCTCGAGCCGACACCCCCGCACAGCTGGTGCTGAACGACAATCAGGTCACCTACACGGCTGAAAGGGCTTACAAGAAGAAGACCGACGACGAAGCGACGCTGAATCGTCTCGAAGGCATGCTTCAGACGCACGCCGTCGGCGTGAAGGTCGTCGTGGACGGCGAGGTGGTCGGCATCGTCCGCGACGAGGAAGCCGCCAAGAAGCTGCTGCAGCGGGTGAAGAACAAGTATGTTCCCGCCAGGCTCGTAGCCAAGCAGGGCGATACGGAAGTGCGCTCGCTGTCGATGAGCGCCGCCGCGGCGGAGCCCGAGACGGAGGCGGAAGCCGACGACAAGCCGAAGCGGATCGTGACCGCCGTATCCTTCGCCGAGAAGGTCGAGACGGTCGAGGAGCGAATCGACGAGTCGCAGCTGTCGGATCCGGAGGAATTGTTCAAGACGCTGACCGAGGGCGAGCCGATCCCCCGGAAGTATACGGTGAAGAAGGGCGACTGCATCGGCTGCATCGCGGCGAAGCTGAATATTTCCGAGGAATTGATCTATAAGAACAACACGTGGATCAAGAACGATTTCATTAAGGTCGGCGACGTGCTCGATCTGTCCGAGGAAGAGCCGCCGATTCTGAACGTCAACTCCGAGGAAGAGGTCACCGAGATCGAGGTGATCGAGCCGCCGATCGAGTATCAGAAGAGCGATTCGATGAAGCTTGGCCAGCAGAAGGTGATCAGGGAAGGCACGGAGGGCAGCCAGCAGGTTACCTACCGTCTGCTGAAGCGCAACGGCGCGCTGATCGAAGAGGAGCAGATCGCCCGCAAGGTGCTGAAGGAGCCGGTTCCGACGATCATCATGAAAGGCACCAAAGTCATTCGCGGCGAAGGCTCCGGCAAATTCGCCTGGCCGGTCTCCGGGGCCAAGATTACGAGCTACATGGGAACCCGGTGGGGACGAATGCACAATGGCATCGATATGATCGGCAAGAGCAACATTATGGCGGCTGACGAAGGCGTCGTCGAATTTGCCGGCTACAAGTCCGGCGGGCTCGGCAACGCGGTCATCATCGACCATAATAACGGGTTTAAGACCGTCTACGGCCATCTGAAAAGCGTCAAGGTGAAAAAGGGACAGATCGTGGAGAAGGGCGACGTTATCGGCATCATGGGCAGTACGGGACGCTCGACCGGCACTCATCTTCATTTTGAGATTCATCTGAACGGCAAGATCAAAAATCCGACCAGCTACTTATAACGTTCTAAGCAGCTCCGTCAGCGGCGATCCGCTCGGGGCTGTTTTCTATATGGCGACAGTCCGGCAGAATCGCCGATTCGTGCGGCGAAGCCTTCGCCGCGGGGAACGGAGCTTGTCCGGGGACGACGTCGACCTCGCGCTGCCATAAACTGACTTCCGCGAGACGCGCACTCCCCCGACATCCGCCATTGGGGTCTTGCCCGCGTTATGGTAAGATAATAGGAAGGAATAGCTTCCGAGAAGCGGGAGGCGGTGACGCATGCTGGGTAAAATTCTGGTCGTCGACGATGAACGGCCGATTGCGGATATTCTGAAATTCAACCTGGAGAAGGAAGGATACGAGGTCGTCTGCGCCTTCGACGGAGAAGCGGCGGTGCAGCTGGCGTTCGAGGAGGAGCCGGATCTGATCCTGCTCGATCTGATGCTGCCGGTCAAGGACGGCATGGACGTGTGCCGGGAAGTGCGCACGCGGCTGTCCACGCCGATCATTATGCTGACGGCCAAGGATAACGAGATCGACAAGGTGCTCGGGCTGGAGCTCGGCGCGGACGACTACGTGACGAAGCCGTTCGGGACGCGAGAGCTGCTCGCCAGGGTGAAGGCTCATCTGCGGCGCCAGCGCAAGATGGAGGCGGCCCGCTCGGACGAGGAAGCCCAGCCGGAGGCCGAGAGACAGGGCATCAGGCTGTTCAATCTGTTCATCGATACGGACATGTACGTCGTCTACAAGAACAATCAGCCGCTCGACCTGACGCATCGGGAGTTCGAGCTGGTTCACTATCTGGCCAAGAACAACGGCAAGGTGATGACGCGCGAGCATCTGCTCCAGGCAGTGTGGGGCTTTGAATATTTCGGCGACGTGCGCACGGTGGACGTAACGATTCGCCGTTTGAGAGAGAAGCTCGAGGACGATCCGAGCCGCCCTGAGATCATTCTGACTCGCCGCGGACTCGGATATCTGGTGAGAAATCCGAAGATGGCGGGCGGTTATTACGGATGAGAGGCGTTCGCTTGTTCCGCAGCATTCAGATTAAGCTGATTATGATGGTGCTGCTGCTCATCCTGATCGCCGTACAGCTCATCGGGGTGTACTTCATCAGCACGATGAAAACTTCGCTGATCAACTCCTTCACCAGCAATCTGAACAACCAGGCGAATCTGCTGACGACGATGCTGTCCACCTCGAACCCGAACAGCGAGGTCAGCCTGCAGGCGGGGGCGGAAGGGACGCTGAGCGCGTTGGTCAGCAACTTTTTTACGAACAGCGGCGCCGAGGTGCAGGTGCTGGACGCCGGCGGCAAGGTGCTGGCCACCTCAAGCAATCAACAATCCTATATCGGACGCAAAAATACGTCTCTCCTCGTCAGCAGGGCGCTCCAGGGGGTGCGGGACAACGAGGAAGAGATTATCGACGAGAACAACATCCGCAACAAGGTGATCGCCAAGCCGATCTTCAGCGGAGATAAAATCGTAGGCGCGGTCTACATCGTCGCCTCGATGAACGAGCTGTACCAGACGATGGAGAATATTAACCGCATCTTCGTGTCGGCGACGCTGATCGCGCTGGGACTTACGGCGGTGCTGGGAGTATTGCTCGCGGGAACGATTACTTCCCCGATCAAGGCGCTGACCCGGCAGGCGGGAGCGGTGGCGGAGGGCCGGTTCGACGAGCGGGTGCCGGTGTTCGGCAAAGACGAGATCGGACAGCTCAGCGTCGCGTTTAACGAGATGACCGACCGGCTGAGCGATGCGCTGGCGGTTAACGAGGAAGAGAAGGAGAAGCTCGCTTCGATTCTCTCCAACATGAGCGACGGGGTGCTGGCTACCGACGAGGTAGGCAGCGTCATCGTCACCAATCGCCGGGCGCTGGCGATGCTCGGCCTGAAGGAGCCGAAGGACGGCATGACGCTGTCGGCCGCCCTCGGTATCGGCAAGGAGCCGATCGCGGAGACGCTGCAGGGGAAGGAGTCTTCGCTGCTGCTGAATCTGGAGTCGGACGAGCAGAGCCAGATTTACCGGGTGACGCTTACCCCGATTCGGCGCAGGGACAAAGGCGTGTCCGGGGCGATCGCGGTGCTTCAGGACGTCACGGAGGCGGAGAAGCTGGAGCAGTCGCGCAGGGAGTTCGTCGCGAACGTCTCGCACGAGCTGCGAACGCCGCTGACGACGATCAAGAGCTACGCCGAGGCGCTGGACGACGGGGCGCTGGACGAGCCGCCTCTGGCCGACCGGTTCGTCGGGGTCATCCGCAGCGAGACGGAGCGAATGATCCGCCTCGTGACCGATTTGCTGCATCTGTCCCGGTTCGATTCCCGCCGCAACCAGCTGATTCGGCAGCATATCGACCTGCTTGACATGCTGGAGGAGGTCGTCGACCGGTTCTCGTTCCAGCTGAGGCAGAAGGCGATCACCGTATCGGTCAAGGTCGAGGAAACGCAGAAGAAGGTTTGGCTCGACCGGGACGGCATCGACCAGGTGCTCGACAATCTCGTGTCCAATGCGATCAAGTACACGCTGGACGGCGGCTCGATCGATATTACGGCCAGCACGAGCGAGGCGGGACAGCTGGCGATCGCGATCAAGGATACCGGGATCGGCATTCCGAAGAAGGATCTTCATCGTATCTTCGAACGGTTCTACCGAGTCGACAAAGCGCGCTCCCGGAATATGGGAGGTACGGGATTGGGACTGTCGATTGCCCGGGAAATCGTTCGCGCGCACGGCGGCACGATCGCGATCGACTCCGAGATCAACGTCGGAACCGTCGTCACGGTACAGCTGCCGATCGTGCCGGAAGGAAGTGAGGGCCCATGATCGAAAAAGGGAAATCGGTGCTGCTGTTCCTGCTGGTGATCATGAGTTTATACCAGAGCTATCTGCTGGCGTACAGCAAGCCCTTCATGGAGGCAAAAGTAAAGACCGAGCTGAGCTACGTGAAGACGGAGCCTCTCGGAACGGAGCTGCAGGCCAAAGACTTGATCTTCCCGGAGCAGCTCGTCGTTCATCTGGGCGAGGACAAGCACACGGTGTTCTACCCGAGTACCGTTCCGTATTACAACCTGATTCTGGACAAGCTGCGGAGCCGCGAATTCAAGAGCCTGCAGCGGGATTCGGTGAATTCGGTCGACTGGGATCAGATCGCGCGGGAAAACCAGGGCATCGAGCTGAGGTTCGGCCGGGCGATTCCGTTCGAGCTGCTGCAGCGGGTGTTCAAGATCGACGGAGACTTCCTGTTCTATCGCGATTCGATCGACCGGATCTGGATCTATACGAGCAAGCTTCGGGACGAAGTCCGAACCTACTTCTTCAGCTCCGACGGACGCAGCGTCTACGAAGCGCAGAAGGCCGACCTGACCGTGGGCGACGTCGAGGGCTATGTCGGCTTCGGTCAGTATTGGGATCCGTACACGATCTACGGGGAGGATCTCTACATTCCCGAGAAGCCGATCACCCGGATGCTGGCGATGGAAGCGTCGTTCGACCGGTATACGACCGAGCAGATGCAGGACAATCTGTTCTTCGATTCCAGCAGCGCGCGGGCGATTCCGAACGGAACGTTCTATACGGACAACAAGCGCTCGCTGAAGATCGAGCAGGAAGGGAACTGGCTGTCCTATAACGACCCGGTCGCTCCGACCGAGGGCGCCGACGAGCTCGTGGACAACGTGATCGCCGCCGTCGGATTCGTGAATCAGCACGGCGGCTGGAATTCCAAGCATGCGCTGGTGAAGGGGACGGACCCGGTCAAGGACAGCGCGAATATCCGGTTCCAGCAATATTATCGGGACATACCGGTCGTATCGGGAGCCGCGATGAACTTCGGCTACATGCAGATGACGCTTCAGCAGGGGCTCGTCACCTCGTATGCGCGGTCGCTCATTCTGATGAATCAGGAAGTGTCGAACAAGACGCCCCGGCAGCTTCCCGCCGGCAGCGAGCTGCGCGCGGTTCTGAAGAGCGTCGAAGCGACCGGCGGGAGAATCGAGGCGCTGTTCCCGGCCTTCCGGCCGGAGCTGAAAGAGGACAAAATCGTCCTCAGACCGGTATGGGCGGCCCGGCTGGCAAGCGGCGAGGTGGTCATCGCCGCCGATTCGGCCGCGGTTGAGGAGAAGCCGCCGCAGAGCTGACGGGATGGGGATTCAATTTGTGGAAGGAGGAGCGGGATGGACTGGAGACGGGCCAAGAGCGTGCTGATCGTATCCTTTTTGGTGCTGAATATCGTCTTGGGCTATCAGCTGTGGATCGAGTGGCGCGAGCGGCTGAACACGACGGTGAACTGGACGTCCCTTCCTCCGGAGACGATCCAGTTCATGCGCGAGAACAACATACAGGTGGATGACAACGCCAAAATTCCGACGGAGACCCCGAATATGCGGGAGATCAGCTACACGTTCAAGCAGCGCTCGGATCACGGCATCGGCGGACGCAAGGAGATCGTATCGCCGCCGGAGACGCGCATCGTGTTTGACGAGGAGCTGGTGAAGGTGCTGGGGGGCGTCATCCCGGAGCTGGACAAGTACGCGCTCGACCAGCAGGGCAGCCGGGAGGGCTCTTACTTCGTTTTTAACCGGATAGAGGAGGGCTGGCCGATGTTCGACATCCACCTTCGCCTCTATTATAGCGATCAGCGAATCCGGGCCTACACGCAGGATCTGATCGAGATCAAGCCGCTGGCCGGCGCCAAGGAGCAGCAGGTGCTTCCGGCGGCCAAGGCGCTCGCCAAGGTGATCGAGCGGAACCTGCCTTCGGGGTCGGTCATTAAGGAAATCCGGCTCGGGTATCATGGGGAAATATTCGACGAGCTGGACGAGCAAGTTTCGACGCCGTCCTGGAGGGTTTTGCTGGAAAATGGCGAAGAAGTGTATTACGTGAATGCGATCAGCGCCGAAGTTACGGTAGAGAAGAACGACGCGTTCGTTAATCCGTGACGCGCTAACCGAGGAGAAACGGCGGAAGCCGGGGAGAGGAACAGAAAGCGAATATGGGACTTCGATTCACCGTGCTGGCCAGCGGGTCGACCGGCAATGCGACCGTCGTAACTACCGATGCGGCGAGCGTACTGGTCGACGTCGGACTGAGCGGCAAAAAAATAGAAGAGCTGATGAGGGAAAGAGAAATCTCGGGACAGGAGCTCGACGCGATCCTTGTGACGCACGAGCATTCCGATCATATTCGCGGGCTGGGAGCTTTCGCCCGCAAGCATCGGCTGCCGATCTACGCCAACGAGAAAACGTGGGGAGCGATGCGGAAGGCGGTGGGCGAAATTCCCGAAGAGGACCGGAGAATTCTGCCGACCGACAGCGTCATGGAGATCGCCGATCTGAGAATCGAATCGTACGCCATATCCCACGATGCGGCTGAGCCGGTCGGATACTGCTTCGAATCCGGCGGCGCGAAGCTGAGCCTGGCGACGGATCTCGGATACGTGAGCGACAAGGTGATGAGACAGCTGCACGATTCGGACGTGATGGTGCTGGAATCGAACCATGATGTCGATATGCTTCGAATGGGCCGGTATCCGTGGAATACGAAGCGGCGCATACTGGGCGACATGGGGCATCTCTCCAACGAGGCGGCCGGCGAGGCGCTATGCCGTCTGCTGACCGGGAGGCTGAAGCGGGTCTACTTGGCCCACCTGAGCCAGGAGCACAACTTGATGGATTTGGCCAAACTTACCGTGAATACAGTATTAGAGAACAATGGGTTTTTCTATCATAAGCACGAATTCGCGCTTTGCGATACTTATTACGACCGGCCTACGCCATGGGACACGGTCGGATGAGAAGCTATAACAACAGCTGACGGTTCAGCTCGGCCTCCATCTCCGAGGATTTCTCGCGGATCTCCTCCGCGGTCAGAAGCCCTTTCTCGACAAGCAGCTCGATCAGCGTGCTGAGGGCAAGCAGCTGCTTGTAGTTATCCTGCTTCATCTCGGACACCTGGGAAGCCAGATCGAGGAACCGCCAGCCGAATTCGGCCGTTTTCATTGGATCATCTTCCTTTCTTTACATGTGATAGATGAGAGGAAATCACTTGCTTGTCCTCTTCGATTCTATTACTATTCTAGTCAAAACCGTAAGAAACATTCCTATGAATTCGCAACGACAGGATTAGATTTGCCGCAATTAGCTAGAATAGAGAAGAGACAGTTTGCAGCCGAGAGAGGGAGCGAGCGCTTCCCAAGAGAAGGACGGTGCTGGGCCATGGGTTTGTTCGATGACGATTTCTATTCCACGCGAGTCAGGCGGCGCTCGCGTTCTTGGCCAGGCTCCGGATCGAAGCCGGCCAGATTCCGCGCGGGGTCGACGATGAAGATTGCGATGATCTCCTCGCTCTCCAGCTCCGTCCTCGTTGCGGCGCTGTTTCTTGCGTTCGGCGGAGGAGGGGGAAGCCCCGAGCCGGCGGCGAGACCGGCGATCGTCGAGGGGCCGGCGTACATGGAGACGTCGGAGAGAATCATCTCGGCTTCCGAGAAGGTGCGTCCGGCCGTCGTCAGCATTATCAACTTGACGACGCAGGCGCTGGAGCTGCAGGAAGCGGGAGATTTCGAGGAAGGCGAGCTGCCTTACAACACGAGCATGGGTTCGGGCGTCATTTTCCAGAAGAAGGACGGCAAAGCGTACATCTTCACGAATGCGCACGTCGTCCAGGATGCCGGAGAGGTTCGGGCGGTGCTCGTGAGCGGAGAACAGAAGAAAGCGAAGATCGTCGGACAGGACGTCGTTACCGATCTGGCCGTGCTGGAAGTGAGCGCGGACGGGATCGATTCGGTCGTGGAGCTGGGCCGTTCGGAGCAGCTGCGCGTCGGAGAGATGGTCATTGCGGTCGGCAATCCGCTCGGCTTCGGAGATTCCTTGACACAGGGAATCGTCTCCTCGACGAAACGGGTCATTCCGGTATCGATCAATCAGGACGGCAACTACGATTGGGAGCAAGAGGTGATTCAGACGGACGCCGCGATCAATCAGGGCAACAGCGGCGGAGCGCTCGTCGACCTGAACGGGAGGCTGGTCGGAATCAACAGCATGAAGGTGGCCGAGCGAGGCGTCGAGGGCATCGGCTTCGCCATCCCGATCGATCAGGCCCTTCCCGTGCTGAACGCGCTGATGGAGAAGGGCAAGGTGTCGCGGCCCTACATGGGCGTCTATACGATGAACCTCGCTCTGTATCTGGACAGTCTGGAGATGAGAGGACTGGACGATCCGGAGGAGAGCTGGCAGGAGGACGAGGGCGAGACGGACGGCGAGGCGTTCGTGCCGGCGGAGCCGGTCGTTCCGGACGGGGTGACCAAGGGCGTGATCGTGCTCGAGTCGGTCGGGCCGTCGCTGGAGGCCGGATTGGAGTTCAACGATATTATCGTGGCGCTGGACGGTACGGCGATCGGCAGCACGCTGGATCTTCGCAAATATTTGTATAACTCCAAGAAGATTGGGGAATCGATGAAGGTAACCTTCTATCGGGACGGAAAGAAACAGACGCTTGACCTGAAGCTCTCGGAGAAAAAGGAAGAGCAGGAGTAGCCGGAGAGAATGAAGAAGCAGAAGCTGCGTGCGGGAAGGGACTAACGGAATGTACTGCGTATGTCGTGAACATGTGGAACTGGCCATCGATAAATTCGTGGACGAATATGAGGACGCCCCGGATCTGGTAAATCTCGGGACGACGACGTTCTCCGCCTGGACGCCGCCCGATTGTTGCGAGTGGTGCGAGCATCCGGCGGAAATATTGGTCGTGTAGATCGCATCGGCCGGAAGGAACGGAAGGAACGCGCTGCAGCGGCAGAGGCGTTCCTTTTTTTCTGCGGTTGACCTATTGGCCTACTTCAGATGACTGGAGTCTCTCGGAGTAAAGAGTGTACGAAAATAGCGGTTGTTTTTATTCGTCATGACCTGCCCGTCGAAGCTGCTCGCGTAACGCTGAGGTGCGAGAATGGGTCAGTCGCCGTTTTTTTACATGTCCGCCGCCGACATTGATAATCGTTATCATTGTGCTAAACTGGTCATAAAACAGGCCGCTAGGCGCGAAGCCAGGGCTGAGGGAGGCAGGAGCATGAATCTGCACGGTCACGTCATGTTTTGGAACGATGCGGCTCTCCAGCTGCACAGCGTCGGCAAGTACGTTCTCCGTCCGGGGGAGCGTCTGAACGGCTACCGCCTGCCCGCAGGGGCGTTCCTGTACGTAGCTCGCGGCAGCGCGAGGATCCGGCTGGGCGGGGCGTCGTTCGCGGCGCAAAGCGGCTTCGTCTGCCATGCCGGCTGCGGCGCCGATCTTCAGATCGGGCGGCCGGAAGGAAGGCTGGAGTACTACCTGATCGGCTATCAAGCGTACCGGGCCGAGCCGTCCGCCGGTCAGCCGTCTCCGATGCGCCTGCCCGGCGATCCGTTCCGGACGCCGTACGGCTTCCAGCCGCGCAATCCGATCCCGCTGCGCCTCCAGGCCGAGCGGATGCACCAGCACTGGCAGCAGGACGGGGCGCTGGAGCGGTTTCGCGCCAAGGCGATCTTTCATCAATTCGTCTATGAGTTGCTCGGCGAGCTGCTGGCCAGGGAGGAAGGAGCCGAGACGGACGACCCCGTCGTTCGAGCCGTTCGCCATATCGGAGCCCACTATGCCGAGCCGCTGACGCTCGAGTCGATCTCCTCGCTGCTGAACTGCACCGGACGGCAGCTGCAGCGGCTGTTCAAGGAACGGCTGCGGATCGGACCGATCGAATATTTGATCCAGCTGAGGGTGGACAAGGCGAAGACGCTGCTCCGTCAGACGGACGCCCCGCTGAAGCAAATCGCGGAGTCCGTCGGATACGAGGACGGCTACCACTTCAGCCGCCTGTTCAAGAAGTACGCGGGAATATCGCCGGGTCTGTACAGAGAGCAAGCCGGAGAGCAAGAAGGGGAGCGGCGTCGCTATCTTCCATCCCGCTCGTCGCGATCCGCCATTGCCGGCTCCGAGCAGCGGAGCTATAGTAGCCTTGGAAGCTTCGCCGGCAAGGACCGGTCAATTCCGCATCTGAGAGGAGATTGGATCCCGGCTCGGAAGCCGGAACGAATCGTCGTTTTGGACTACCAATATCTCGATCACCTGACCGCGCTTGGGGAAGCTCCGGTCGGCAGCGTTATCGGGACGAGCGATCGCGCTTCGTTCCCTGCTTATCTCGCCGACCGGACGTCCGGCATCCGGGTGCTCGGCACGAAGGAAAATCCCGATCTGGAAGCGATCCTCGCCCTGCAGCCGGATCTGATCGTGTGCACGAGGTTCCAGGAGGATCTGTACGACAGACTGTCCTTGGTGGCGCCGACGCTGATGTTCGACCGGAACGAGGACTGGCGCTTCGCGCTGCTGAAGATCGGCCGAATCGTGGGCAGGACGGGAGAAGCCAGAGCGCTGATCGAGCGGCACCGGAAGAAGCTCGAGAAGCTGCAGGCGGCGCTGGCCGACCTTCTGGCGGGCAGAACCGTCGCGCTGGTGCGGCCTCGCGACCGGATGATCCGGCTGCACACGACGGCCCATCGGACCGCGGAGCTGCTCTACCGCGATCTGGGCTTGACCGCGCCGGGGATGACCGTCAGGGCGCGCGACACAAGCCTCGCGATCTCGCTGGAGGCGCTGCCTGAGCTGCGCGCGGACCATCTGTTCGTGCTGGAGGACGACTCCAATCTGGGGCTGGCCGACGAGTTCCGAAGCACGCCGGTCTGGCGAGCGCTGGACGCGGTGCGCGAGAACCGGGTGTATACGGCGAACACGACGTTGTGGGTCGGCTATTACGGACCGATCGCCGTCGATCGGGTGCTGGACGAGGTCGCCGCGGCGCTGCTCAGACCGGCGACATAGCGGATGCGCGAATAACGGCAAGGAGGCGACGGGGACGGGACGCTGCCTCCTTTTTGGGCATGACGCGAACGCGCGCGGAAGCCGGAACCGATTCCATCAAGGGGGAGACGGATACATGACGGCCCACACTGAACTGACCTCTGCGGAAGCGGAGGCGCTATCGGGAAGCTTCGGTCTGCTGGCCGGGCTTCCGCCGGACTCTCCGGAGCGCTGGCCGTGTCTGGACTTGCTCGACGAGGCGCGATGCGCCGCCTACCTGGATCGGCTGGCGGCGACGCTGCCGTCGCCGTCCCGGCGGATCGCCGCCTCGCAGTTCGCCAAGAGATACGCTTTTGTCGCGGCGGCCCCGGTGCTGTATGCGATGACGGCCTACGGGAAGGGAGTGAGCCTGGAGATCGGAAGCTGCAGCCTGGACGCGTCGCCGGGACGAATCGGACGAATCCGGCTGCTGGCTCCGGAGGCTCGGGTAACCGAGCCGGAGGCGGGGACGCGCGAGGCTTGGCGCAAGACGCTGGTCGAGACGCTGTTCGCCGGACATATCGCGCCGATCTGGCGCACCGTGTCGAAGGTCGCGAAGATCCCGCTTCCGATTCTGTGGGAGAACGCCGCGGTCCGGGTGTACTCGTTGTACGAGAAGCGTATGGCGGCTACGGCGGACGCCCGAACGCAGCTTCGGCGGACGGAGGATTACGACTACCTGGTTCGCCGCGCGCCGGGAAGCTCGTTCGGGGAGCGGGTCAATCCGCTGGGGCGGTTCTTCGGAGAGGAGGGCCGGCCTTTTCCGGCCGGGGAAGCCGGTGGCGTTCGCATCCGCCGAACGTGCTGCTTGTACTATCGGGCGTCCCCGGATGCGGAATACTGCACGACATGTCCGAAGCTCGGCTCCCCCGGCGTTCCGTCCCCGCGCTAGCTTCGGATCCGGCGGCCCAAGACCGGCATTCGGC
Source organism: Cohnella hongkongensis (assembly GCF_042654645.1). Lineage (NCBI taxonomy): Bacteria > Bacillati > Bacillota > Bacilli > Caryophanales > Paenibacillaceae > Cohnella > Cohnella hongkongensis. The sequence continues at coordinate 74,402 of NZ_JBHSEP010000025.1, forward strand.
GGAAAGGAACGTGCCGTCCCGTTGGAAATGTGGAAACGCAATCTGTTCATCCTGTACGCGGGCCAGTTTCTGGCCATGGCTTCCACCAGCTGCGTCGCTCCGTTCCTCCCGCTCTATTTGCAGGAAATGGGGCTGACCGACCCGGGGCAAGTGCGTTGGTGGACCGGAATGATCTACGGCGGGAACCTGCTGACCGCGTTCCTGTTCTCGCCGATCTGGGGCCGGCTGGCCGACCGCTTCGGACGCAAGCCGATGCTGATCCGCTCCGGTCTCGGGATGGCGGTCACGATAACGCTCATGGGCTTCGCAACGGATCCCGTTCATCTGCTGCTGCTGAGACTGGCCAACGGAGCGATCGCGGGCTTCAGTCCCGCCGCCGTCGCCTTGACGGCGGCTCAGACGCCCAAGGAGCACAGCGGGTACTCGCTGGGCGTTCTGCACTCGGGCGCGGTGGCCGGTACGATGTTCGGCCCTTTGCTCGGAGGGGCGATGGCGGATCGATGGGGATTCGCCGCCGTCTTTCTGTTCATCGGTTCGGGCATCTTCGTTGCCTCGCTGATCGTCATCTTCTTCGTACGCGAGACCTTCCGGAAGCCGGAAGCGAAGAAGGGGGGCTCGTTTCTGCGGGATCTCCGAACGATCGCCGGACGCAAGCCGATTCCTTCGCTGCTCGTATCGGGCGCGGCGATCCGTATGGCCGCGGTAGGCACGCTCCCGTTCATCCCGCTTTATGTGCAGCAGCTGGCAGGGCCGGACGCGGACCATCTCGTGCTGATGGCCGGGGTTACAGCCGCGGCGATGGGCCTGGGCAATATGATCTCGGCTCCGCGGCTCGGCAAGCTGGGGGACCGCATCGGCTCCCGCTACGTCCTGTTCGGGTCCGTCGCCGGGGCGGTCGTCTTCCTCGTCCCGCAAGCGTTCGTTCAAGAGCTGTGGCCGTTCGTCGCGCTGCGCGCGCTGACGGGAGCCTGCCTGGGCGGCATGATGCCGTCCGTGAATGCGCTCATGCGCCATTACGCGCCGGCCGGCATGGAGAGCCGCAGCTACAGCTATCTGAACTGCGCGCTGTTTCTCGGCGGTATGATCGGGTCCGTCGGCATGGGCGCCGTCTCGTCGCTGTTCGGCCTGCCGATGATCTTCATCGGGTCGGCCTTCCTGCTGCTTATGAATGCGATCTGGATGAAAGCTACCGTTCTCAAGCATGACCCATCGCCAAGAATCGAATCGCGATGAGTTCGAAAGGAGGAAGCGTCCATGACGGGCCGATCCGAATTCATGTCGCGGCTTGCCGGTTATCTGTACAAGCTGGAAGAGGTGCAGCGCATCGCGCCAGGCGGCGTTCGTCCGCTTCGCGAAGCCGAGATGTACGGCCTGCTGCTGTTCCGGGAAGCGCAAGGGAGCGTCTCGATCGGCGGGCAAAGCTATTCTCTGCGACGAAGCCAAATTTTCCTGCTGCCGCCGGGCGCCGACGTCCGCTGGTCCGTTCCGCCGAACGAACGGACGGAAGGCTACGACATCCGGTTCCGCGCGCTGCAGCCGACCGGCGACGGACATTTCGTCCCCGCGGAGCTCGACTGCCCGGTAGAATACGAGGCGGCGTACGTCGCTTTCGACAGAGTCGAAGAGATGGAGAAGATGCGAGGCAGCGGCGGGCCATGGAACGATATGAAGGCGAACATTTTGTTTCAGGAGCTGATTGCGGAGCTGTTCCAGGACGCGGGCCGGGAACGCGCGGAGGATCTTGGGGACGCAATCCAGAGGACGCTGGACTACATGAAGAACCATTACCCGCTCTATATCACGCGAGAGAAGCTGGCCGATATGGCGGGCGTAAGCGCCGACTACTACTCCAAGGCGTTCAAGAAACGGCTTAACAAAAGCCCGATCGAGTATTTGACGGACATTCGCATCGCTCAGGCGAAACGGCTGCTCGCGCAATCCGGAGAATCGCTGCGTTCGATCGCCCAGCGCGTCGGGTTCAGCGACGAATTCTACTTCAGCCGCAAGTTCAAGGCCGAGATCGGCTGCTCGCCCAGAACGTACGCGCTCCAGCTGCGCAGGCCGCCTTCGAGCGGCTGAATCCGCAAGGAGACCGCCCGCACCGGAATTGTGCAAAAAAGTGAACGGAATATTCCATGTTCACCGGAGCGCCTTTTTTTATAATTAGTAATGAGAATCAATATCAATTGAAAGACGCATCATGAGGGAGGAACCGGGAGTGGTCAGATTTGGAAAGCTTCCGCTGCTGATGGCGGCGGTGTTGATGGCGTTGGCGATAGCCGGATGCGGCGGAAAACAAAACGAAGGGGCGGCGTCCCCGCCCGCGCAGTCCGAGCAGGCGTCGCCGGCGTCGTCGGAGGAGGCGCCGACGCCCTCGGCTTCGGAGACGGCGGCAGGCGAAGAGGTCAGAACGATCGAGCACGCCATGGGGACAACCGAGGTGAAGGGAACCCCCGAGAAGGTGGCTACGCTGTTCCAGGGCGCGACGGACGCCGCTCTTGCGCTCGGCGTCAAGCCGATCGGAGCGGTGGAGGCCTGGATCGAGCAGCCGTGGTACAACTATATCCGCGATCGGATGGAAGGAGCCGCGAATCTGGGCTCGGAGAATCAGCCGGACCTGGAGCAGCTCATCGCGCTTAAGCCGGATGTTATCGTCGCATCCAAGACCCGGCACGAGAAAATCTATGAGCAGCTGTCGGCGATTGCGCCTACCGTTATGACGGAGGAAGTGCATATCTGGAAGGATTCGCTGGCGCTGACGGCCGCCGCGCTCAACAAGAAGGACGAGGAGGCCAAGTTTCTGGAGGACTGGAACGCCAGAGTCGCCGAGTTCAAGGAGAAGATGGGCGACAAGCTGAAGCTGGAAGCGGGAATCGTCGATTTCCGCGTCGACCATGCGAGAATCGTGTTCACGGGCTACTCCGCGCTGGTGCTGGAGGAGCTGGGCATCGCTCGTCCGGCGAATCAGACGGGCGAGGACTGGGGCGTGCAGCTGACGTCGAAGGAAAACATTCCGCAGATGGACGCCGATCTGATCTTCGATCAGACGAGCACGTCGCGGGACGACGGAAGGCTGGACCTGAGGAAGGAATGGAGCAGCCATCCGTTATGGCAGAACCTGCGCGCGGTGAAGAACGATCGCGTCTTCGAAGTGGACACGGCGGTGTGGAACAACGGGTCCGGCCCGCTGGCGGCGCTGGAGATGCTGGAGGATCTGTACGAAATCTATGAATTGAAATAGAGATCTAGCTGGAGAGGCTGCCGACCGCTCATTCGTCGGCAGTCTCCTTTCCTTGTCTCCCGGACAGGCCCCTGAGGCCATCCGAAACGAAGCAAGAAGGAGGTTTCCCTTGGTATCGCTGCTATCTCGGGGCTCTTCGAAAGCTCTGGGCCTTATCGCCGTTATGCTGCTGCTGCTGTTTTGCTTCGCTCTGAGCGTCGTTCTCGGCACGACGAAGATCGGCCTGCAGGCCGCCTTAGAGTCGTTCCTGCGCTACGATCCGAGCTCCACCGAGCACGTGATCATCCGGACGACGCGATTGCCCCGCGCCGTGTACGGGACGCTGATCGGAGGGAGTCTGGCCATCGCCGGAGCGCTGATGCAGGCGCTGACGCGCAATCCGCTGGCGTCCCCGGGCATCTTCGGAGTCAACGCCGGGGCGGTGGCCTGCGTCGTGCTTGCGCTGACGTTCCTGCCGATCTCCTCGATGAGCCAGCTCGTAGGGTTCGCCTTTCTGGGCGCGGCGATCGCTTCCCTGACCGTCTACGTTCTCGGGTCGCTGGGAAGAGAGGGATTGACGCCGATGAAGGTTGTGCTGGCCGGGGCCGCGATGACGGCGCTGTTTACCTCGATCACCCAAGGCATGCTTGTGCTGAACGAGTCGGGCTTGCAGAGCGTGCTGTTCTGGCTGGCCGGCTCCGTCGCCGGCAAGGAGCTCGACGGGCTGTATCCCGTGCTGCCCTACATGCTGGGCGCCGGCGCCGCCGCGCTGGCGATGGCGCACTCCGTCAATCTCATTGCCTCCGGAGAGGAGCTGGCGAAGGGACTGGGCCAGCGGACGGCGCTCGTCAAGGGCGGGATCGCGATTGCGGTCGTCCTGCTGGCGGGAAGCTCGGTTGCGGTCGCCGGGGCGATCGGCTTCGTCGGTCTCGTCATTCCGCATATCGCCCGCTATCTGGTCGGCGTCGATTACCGCTGGGTGCTTCCGTACAGCGCGGCGCTGGGCGGCATTCTGCTGCTGCTGGCGGACATCGCCGCCCGCTTCCTGGTGATGCCCGGAGAAATTCCGCTTGGCGTCATGACGGGGCTGGTCGGAGGGCCGTTCTTCGTGTATATCGCCCGCAGAGGGCTTCGAGCGAAAGGGGGAAGGACATGAACCGGTGGAAGAAAACGGCGAGCCTGCCGGACGGGCAGGCTCGCTCCCCTCGAGCAATGACGCTGAGCCGCCTTCTCGCGCTGGCCGTCGCCGCTGTCCTCGTCTTCTTCATCGGCATCGGGCTCGGGAACCAGAATACGGGCTTTCCCGAGGTTGTCCGCACGATGTTCGGCTACGGAATGCCGGAGCAGGCTCTCGTCCTGAACACGCTCAGGCTGCCCAGAGCGCTGGTCGCCGTGCTGGCCGGAGCCGCTCTTAGCGTAGCGGGCGCCATTCTCCAGGGAATTATTCGCAATCCGATGGCCTCCCCCGACATCATCGGGATTACCGGAGGCGCGTCGTTCGCGGCAGTGGCGTTTATTACCTATCTCGGAGGAACGGTCAGCATCAAGTGGCTTCCCGCAGCCGCCTTCCTGGGAGCCGCGGCGATCTCGATCGTCATCTACGCGCTGGCCTGGAGCCGAGGCGTAAGCCCGACCCGACTCGTGCTGATCGGGGTCGGCATATCGGCGATCACCGGCTCGCTGACGATGCTGATGATCGTGCTGAGTCCGGTCAAGGCGGCCGGTCAGGCCTACGTCTGGATGACGGGGAGCGTCTACGGCTCCTCCTGGGGGGACGTCTATTCCGTGCTGCCCTGGGTGCTCGTGCTGATTCCTCTGGCGTTTTATTTGTACCGGCATCTTAACGTTCAGGAGCTCGGCGACGAGGTGGCGACCGGGCTCGGATCTCCGGTGCAGGCCCACCGGTTCATGCTGCTGATGATCAGCGTGGCGCTGGCCGGAGCGGCGGTCGCGGTCGCCGGGGCGGTCGGCTTCGTCGGCCTGATCGCGCCGCATATCGCCCGGAAGCTGGTCGGACCTTCGTTCGGCGGGCTGGTGCCGGCGGCGGCGCTGATCGGCAGTCTGATGGTGCTCGTCGCCGACACGATCGGGCGTACGGCGTTCCTGCCGCTGGACATTCCCGTCGGCGTCTTTACCGCAGCGGTCGGCGCCCCGTATTTTATCTATCTGCTGTACCGGAGCCGGCACTCGAGCTGATTTACAGACGGGCGCGGCTGATCGCCCGGTTAATTACCTCGGACAGCACGAGCCCCATCGCGATCGCGCCGGAGATCATGAAAGCCTGCATCCCCAGCTGCAGCGCGGCGTCGAATTCGCTCTCCACCGCGCTGCGCATCGCGTTATAGGCCAGTCCGCCGGGAACGAGCGGAATGATGCCCGATACGGTGAAGACGATCACCGGCATCCGGAACAGCTTGGCCATGATCTGACTCAGCACCGCGACCCACCCCGCGGAGATCAAGGCGGCGAACGCGGCGTTGATCGCCTGATCGGTCAGAACGGCGTAGAGAATCCAGCCCAGCATGCCGACGGCGCCGCATTGGACGAGGGCGCGCTTCGGCACGTTGAAGATCAGGCCGAAGGCCGCAGAGGCGATAAAGCTTGTCGCCAGCTGTTCGAGAACGATCGTCATAAGGCGCCTCCTCCATAGCTCCACACGGACAGGGCGACCGCAATGCCCGCGCCGATCGCCGACGCGGTCAGCAGCGCTTCCGCGCCCTTGGACAGCCCCGAGACCAGATGGCCGGCCATTAAATCGCGCACGGCGTTCGTAATGAGCAGCCCGGGCACGAGCGGCATCACCGAGCCGATAATCATCAGGTCGAGATCATGGCCGAAGCCCGCGCGGACGAACAGAATCGACAGCCCCCCGATCGTCGTCGCGGACAGAAACTCGGCGAAAAACCGAACCGGCACCCAGCGGTGCAGAACGAGCAATAACGCAAATCCGACGCCTCCGGCCAGCATGGCGGGGACGAAATCGTTCCAGCCGCCCTTAAACATGATCAGGAAGCAGCCGCTGGCTACGGCGGCCGAGACGATCTGCAGCCAGTCGGGATAGACGACGCGCGCCGTCTCGATGGCTTTAAGCTGAGCCAGCGCTTCGGCCGGGGTCAGCTCGCCGGCGCCGATCCGCCGGGAGACGTCGTTCACTTGGGCGACCTTGTGCAGATCGGTGGAACGCTCGGAGATGCCCGCGAGCCGCGTGACGGGATTCGCTCCCCCGACGGAGAAAAAAATGCCGGTCGGCGTCACGAAGCTCTGCGAATCGGAATAGCCGCACGCGGCGGCGATCCGATTCATCGTCTCCTCCACGCGCTGCGTTTCCCCGCCGCTTTTCATGATGATTTTTCCCGCTAACAGACAGAGCTCCGCGGTCAAGTGGTGCTGAGGATTCGTCAAGTTCGTCAAGTTCGTCAAGTTCCGCTCTCTCCCGCTTTTCTTTTCTCTCTTAATTATAGCGGAATATGCGAGAGTAGCGGCTGTGTCGTTCCGGCAAGACAGTTAAAAAATTGAAATTATTTTTCCATAGCCCGTTGACAGTGTTCGGGGGCGATGGTAAAGTGACAAATATACTTTGAATGAACGGAAAGGGGGTTGCGGAAATGAGAAATCATCACATGGAAATCTTGCTCGCCGATCTGGGCGGAGCTGTTGAATTTCATTCCCGTAACCCTCTCGCGAACGACCGCTGAAGTCGGAAGAATGGCGGATTCTTCTGATCATAGGCGGCGGGGCGCATGGTTACGCGACGTAATCGTGCGCCTTTTTTATCGCTTCCGGAGCAGTTGCGGCAGTCTGGGACAGTCGGCATAAGCTCCGTAAGCGGCGGGGGAAGGACTCTTCCCTGAAGGCGTATCGCTTGCGGCGGTAGGCCTTTTTTGTTCTTCATGCAGAGGGGTGTGAAAGCATAGATGTTTAGCGTGTTGAAGAAGTTAAGCTGGTTTTTCAAATTGCATTGGAAGAGATATGCGATCGCGCTCGTGCTGCTGGCGATCGTCGGCGTGATCGACGTCCTCCCGCCCCGTCTCATCGGAATCGCCATCGACGGCATCTACGACGGGACGATGACGGGGCCCGGTCTCGCCCAATTGCTGTTGTTCTGGGTAGGGCTGACCGTTGCGAGCTATCTGCTGAGCTACGTCTGGTTCGTCAAGCTGTTCGGCAGCTCGTTCGTGCTGGAGCGGACAATGCGCTCGAGGCTGATGCGGCATTTGATGAAGATGAGCCCGACGTTCTACGAGCGCAACCGCACGGGAGACTTGATGGCCCGGGCGACGAACGACCTCGGGGCGGTGTCGGTGACGGCCGGCTTCGGCATTATGACGCTGATTGATTCGACGCTGTTCATGCTGACGGTGCTCGTCATGATGGCCGGTCTGATCAGCTGGAAGCTGACGCTGGCCGCGCTGCTGCCGCTGCCGATTATGGCGCTGCTCATGCAGCACTTCGGCGGGAAGATTCACGATCGCTTCATGAAGGCGCAGGACGCTTTCGGCAGCTTGAACGACCAGGTGCTGGAGTCGGTGTCGGGCGTGCGCGTCATCCGGGCGTTCGTGCAGGAGCAGGCGGACCGCAAGCGATTCAGCGATTCGACGGACAACGTGTTCGATAAAAATATCCGCGTCGCCAAGATCGACGCCCTGTTCGAGCCGACGGTGAAAATATTGGTGGGCTGCAGCTACCTGATCGGTCTGTGTTACGGAGCGGCGCTCGTCTTCCGGGGAGAAATTACGCTCGGCGAGATGGTCTCCTTCAATATGTTTCTCGGCATGCTGATCTGGCCGATGTTCGCCATCGGCGAGCTGATCAATATTATGCAGCGCGGCAATGCCTCGCTCGACCGGATTAACGAAACGCTCGGGTCGAAGCCGGACGTGACCGAGACGGAAGCTCCGGTCGCGCTAGAGGTGCCGGAGACGATCGCGTTCGATCGCGTGACGTTCCGTTACCCCTCCTCGTCGATCGACAATCTGGTCGACGTCTCGCTCACGCTGCGGAGGGGGCAGACGCTTGGCGTCGTCGGTCGGACCGGCAGCGGGAAGACGACGCTGCTGAAGCAGCTGCTCCGCGAGTATCCGACGGGCGAAGGCCGGCTGACGCTCGGAGGCGTACCGATCGACGAAATCGAGCTGAATCGTCTGCGCGCCTGGATCGGTTACGTCCCGCAGCAGCCGATTCTGTTCAGCAAGTCGATCCGGGAGAACATCTGGTTCGGCACGACGGAAGAAGCGGGCGACGAGGAGCGTCTCAATCGGGCGCTGGAGCTGGCCTCCTTCCGCAAGGACGTGGCCTTCCTGCCGGAAGGGCTGGAGACGCTCGTCGGCGAGAAGGGCGTCGCGCTGTCCGGCGGACAGAAGCAGCGGGTCAGCATCGCGCGGGCGGTCATCGCGGACCCGGAAATCCTCATCCTCGACGACTCTTTGTCGGCGGTCGACGCCAAGACGGAGACGGAAATTCTGGAAGGAATCCGCACCGAACGCGCGGGCAAGACGACGATTATAACGACGCACCGGCTGTCCGCGGTACAGCATGCGGACTGGATCGTCGTGCTCGACGAGGGCCGAATCACCGAGGAGGGCACGCACGAGCAGCTGCTTAAGCTCGGAGGGTGGTATAAGGAGCAGTACGACCGGCAGCAGCTCGCGGCGATCGTGGAGAGTTGATGCGGCGCTGCTCCGGCACAGTACGAACGTGAAAGAATAGAGACGGATAGATCAAGTTAACGAAGAAACGTGGGTGAACGAAACCAATGGGCAATACGGGCAAACGATTATTCCAATACGCCTGGGGATTCAAGAAGCCGATATTGATCGCGCTCGTCCTCCTCTTGCTGGCGGTCGCGGTCGACCTGGTCGGTCCCTTCCTCGCCAAGCGGCTGATCGATACGAACATTATGGGCATCGAGAAGCCGTGGTACGAGACGCAGGCGAACGGGAAGAATGCGGTCCAATACGGGAACGGCTGGTATAAGCGGGAGGATCATTTCTCCCCTGGCGAGGCCAAAGGCCGCGAGGTTCGGGTGCTGCAGTCCGGGAGGAGCTATTACTTCGTCGATGCGGCGGACGTTCCGGACAACGGGAAGCGGACGTTCGAGGGCGGCGAACTGATGGTGACGGCCGACGACGGCTCGACGCTGCACTATCCGGCGGTGCCGCTCTCGAAAGGCGAAGTCTATGAATTTTACCGTCCGGAGTTTCGCAGCATCTTCCTGCTGGCGATCAGCTACGTCGGGCTGCTGCTCGTCGGCGCCGTACTCGTCTACTGGCAAAGGCTGCTGCTGCAGGTGACCGCGAACCGCATCGTCCGGAAAATGCGCAACGACGTCTTCCGGCACATTCAACGGCTGCCGGTGCAATACTTCGACAACCTGCCGGCGGGCAAGGTCGTCTCCCGAATTACGAACGACACGGAGGCGATCCGGGAGCTGTACGTTTCGGTGCTGGCGAACTTTTTCTCCGGCATTATCAACATCGCGGCCATTCTCGGAGCGGTTTTCTTCCTGGACGTGAACCTGGGCCTCATCGCCCTGCCGTTCATCCCGATTCTGTACGTCTGGATCGTGATTTACCGCAAGTTCGCGGCCAAATACAACCATGTCATCCGCTCGCGCCTCAGCGACATTAACGGCATGATCAACGAGTCGATCCAGGGGATGCCGATCATCCAGGCTTTCCGCAAGGAAAAGGAGACGATGGGCGAGTTCCGCGTAATGAACGACGAGTACTTCAAGTACCAGAACAAGATGCTGTCGCTGAACGCTGTCACCTCGCACAACCTGGTCAACGTCTTCCGGAACGTTCTGTTCATCGTCGTCGTCTGGATGTTCGCGGGCTCATGGCTGGGGGTAGCCGTTACGGTCGGCGTGCTGTACGCGTTCATCGACTATATGAACCGGATGATGCAGCCGATCGTCGGAATCGTCAACCAGCTGTCCAACCTGGAGGTCGCGCGGGTGTCGGCGGAGCGCGTGTTCATGCTGCTCGACGAGCCGGGCGTCGAGGTGTCCGACAGCCGGATCGAGCGTTACCAAGGAAACGTCGAGTTCAAGGACGTGACGTTCGCTTACAAGCCGGGAGAGGATGTGCTGAAAAATATTTCGTTCTCGGCGCGCCAAGGGGAAACGGTCGCCCTTGTCGGGCACACGGGCTCGGGCAAGAGCTCGATTCTGAACCTGTTGTTCCGCTTCTACGACGTGGAACGGGGATCGATCTCGATCGACGGCGTCGACGTCCGGGAGCTGTCGAAGCAGGAGCTTCGGCAGCATATGGGCATCGTGCTGCAGGACCCGTTCCTGTTCACCGGAACGATCGCTTCGAACGTCAGTCTGGGCGATCCGTCGATCTCCCGGGAGAAGGTCGAGCAGGCGCTTCGCGACGTCGGCGCGTACGAGATGTTCATGCAGCTGCCGGGAGGTCTCGACGAGCCGGTGATCGAGAAGGGCAGCACGCTGTCCGCGGGCCAGCGGCAGCTCATCTCCTTCGCCCGGGCGCTGGCGTTCGATCCGGCGATTCTCATTCTGGACGAAGCGACGGCCAGCATCGACACCGAGACGGAGGCGATCATCCAGGCGGCGCTCGAGGTGCTGAAGCGCGGCCGCACGACGTTCGTCATCGCGCACCGGCTGTCGACGATCCGCGCGGCCGACCAGATCCTCGTTCTTGACCGCGGCAGGATCGTCGAACGCGGCAACCACGACGAGCTGATGCAGCAGGGCGGCAAATATTTCGCGATGTACCAGCTGCAGCAAGGCGCGGCCGAGGGCGTGGCGTAATGAAGGAAAGAGGGAAGGACCTGTTCGGCGCGGCGGCCGGCGGGCTTCCTTCTTTTTCGAATGGAGATCGTGACGGAGGCGGGTGCAAGCACCGCTACGATAGCGACTTCAAAATAATGAGTCGGTCTATCTTGGCAAACCTTGCCGAGACGGGGGAGGAATAACGAATGAAAATCGAGCATCTCACCGTACAGGGCTGCAACCAATGGAACGAGGACGCGCTTATACTGAACGAGCGGGAGCGCATCTACGGCGTGCTGGACGGAGCGACCTCGCTCGTCAGCCTCGAGGGAGTCGAAACGGGAGGCTATCTGGCCTCTCGGATCGCCAAGGAAGCGTTCGAGTCGTATCGCGAATCGGACGGGGCGGCTTTCCTGAGGGAGCTGGTGCTGAGAGCCAATGAACGGATAAGGGCGGGAATGCTCGAGAAGGGCGTCGACACTGAAGACAAAAACGCGGTATGGGCGGCGGGAATCGCCGTCGTCCGCATCGGCGAGCATCAGATCGAGTACGCGCAGACGGGCGACTGTATGCTGATCGCGGTCTATATGGACGGAACGGTACGAACGGTGACGCACGATCAGGTCGATCATTTCGACGAGAAGTCGCGGCTGCTATGGGAGCAGTACGCCAGGGAGGGGCTGGCGCCGGCCGAGATTCGCGCTCGCGTATACGAGACGATCCGGGAGAACCGGCAGAAGACGAATACGCCGGAAGGCTACGCCATTCTGAACGGAGATCCGGCCCTGGAGCGTTACGTCGAGCACGGATTCGTCAACCGCATCCGGATTGCCTCCATTCTGCTGCTGACCGACGGGTTGTTCCTCCCCCGCAAAGCAGGGGAGCCGGCCCCTCAGATGGCCGACATGGCGGCGCTGATCGGCGAGAAAGGCCTGACCGGTTACGCCGACTGGCTGATCGCGAACGAATACGACGAGTCGCAGCAGGGCAAGTATACGCGGCTCAAGGTCGCCGACGACAAGACGGCGGTCAAAATCGATTTCGCCGGCGGGTGACCGCGCGCCTATATAATAGAAGAAAGCCGGCTGAGGCGATGCTCTCGACCGGCTATCCTTTACGTTCCGACCGTTGGTTGTCCGGGTCTAATTTTGTATAATGAAGTCAATGATCAGGGGCGAAAGCCCGGAAAGAGGACGATAACTGGAAATGACAGACAAGACGATCATTCGATTCGAGGACGTGACGCAGAAATACGATCGCGACATGGTCCTTAACCGGGTCAGCTTCGAGATTGAGCGAGGCAAGTTTTACACGCTGCTCGGACCTTCGGGCTGCGGCAAGACGACGATTCTGCGGCTGATCGCCGGCTTTATTCAGCCGACGGAAGGGAACATCTACTTCCACGGCAAAGTGATCAACGACGTTCCGGCGGACAAGCGTCAGGTGAACACGGTGTTCCAGGACTACGCGCTGTTTCCGCATCTGAACGTGTTCGAGAACGTCGCCTTCGGCCTGCGAATCAAGAAGCTGAAAAACGCCGTCATCGCCGAGAAGGTGAAGGAGGCGCTGCGCTTCGTGAACCTGGAAGGCTACGAGGAGCGCGAAATCTCGGAGATGTCGGGAGGACAGCGGCAGCGGGTGGCGATCGCTCGGGCGATCGTGAACGAGCCGGAAATTCTGCTGCTGGACGAGCCCTTGTCGGCGCTCGATCTGAAGCTGCGGACCGAGATGCAGTACGAGCTGCGGGAGCTGCAGCGGAGACTCGGCATTACGTTCGTGTTCGTCACGCACGATCAGGAGGAGGCGCTCGCGATGTCCGACGAGATCTTCGTCCTGAACGAAGGGGAGATTCAGCAGAGCGGCACCCCGACGGACATCTACGACGAGCCGATCAACCGGTTCGTCGCCGACTTCATCGGCGAATCGAATATCGTCCCGGGACGGATGATCGAGGACTTCCTGGCGGAATTCGCCGGGAAGCGGTTCGAGTGCGTGGACCGGGGCTTCTCTCCGGACGAGCCGGTGGAAATTATGATCCGTCCGGAGGATCTGGAGATCACCGAGCCGGAGCAGGGCGATCTGGAGATTAAGGTTGACAGCCAGCTGTTCCGCGGAGTTCATTACGAGATCAGCGGCTACGACAAGGCGGGCAACGAATGGCTCGTCCATTCGACGAGGAAGGCGGAGGTCGGAAGCAGCATCGGACTGCGTTTCGTTCCGGAAGCGATCCACGTCATGCGGTTCGGCGAGACGGAGGAGGAGTTCGACAAGCGGCTCGAATCTTATTCCGGCCCTGTGTCGGCGGGTGCGGGCCGATGACGAGAACGCGGAATCTCTACCTTATTCCGTATGCGGCCTGGATGCTGCTGTTCGTCGCGACGCCGATTGTGCTTATCGTCTATTATTCGTTCTTCGATGTGGAAGGCCGTTTTACCTGGGATAATTTCGCCAAGTTTCTGACCCCGGTCTACCTTCGAATGACGTTCAATTCGTTCTGGTACGCGTTTCTGATCACGGCGTTCTCGCTGCTGGTCGCGTATCCGACCGCCTACTGGCTGACGAGAACGAAGCATAAGCAGCTGTGGCTGCTGCTCATTATCGTGCCGAGCTGGATCAATCTGCTGCTGAAAACGTACGCCTTCCTCGGCCTGTTCGGCACGTACGGCTTCGTCAATGCGGCGCTGGAGGCGATCGGCGTCGGCACGAGACAGATTCTGTTCACTGATTTCAGCTTCGTATTCGTGTCGGTCTATATTTTTATCCCGTTTATGATTCTGCCGATCTATAATGCGCTGGAGGAGATCAACCCTTCGCTCCTGTACGCCGCCAGAGATTTGGGCGCTTCTTCGTGGATGACGTTCCGCCGCGTCGTGTTCCCTCTGACGCTCGGGGGAGTGAAGGCCGGCTGTCAGGCGGTATTCATCCCGGCGCTGTCGCTGTTCATGATCACCCGGCTCATTGCGGGCAACCGCGTCGTGACGCTGGGGACGGCGATCGAGCAGCATTTTCTCGTGACGCAGGACTGGGGGATGGGCTCGGCCATCGCCGTGCTGCTTATTATCGTAATGGCGGTCATCATGCTGACGACCGGCACCCGGGGAGCGAGGAATCCGATCCGATGAAAATGAAAAACGGAAAGCTCGCCAACGTCTATCTCGCGGCTGTATTCTTCATTTTGTACGCGCCGATCTTTTACTTGATGTACTATTCGTTCAACAGCGCGGGAACGATGCACGGATTCGAAAGCTTCACGCTGGAATGGTATGAGGAAGTGTTCCGGGATACGCGCCTGCTCATTATCGTCTTGAACACGGTCGTCATCGCCCTGCTGTCGTCCGCGATCTCCACCATTCTCGGCGTCGTCGGCGCGCTGGCCATCCAGCGGGTGAGAACGATTCGGCGGCGTAATTCGCTGCTGGCGATGAACAACGTGCTCATCGTAAGTCCGGACGTCATCATCGGCGCCTCGTTCCTGATTTTCTTCACGATGCTCGGCATCCAGCTCGGCTTTACGTCCGTGCTGCTGTCGCACATCGCGTTCAGCGTGCCGATCGTCGTGCTGATGGTGCTGCCGAAGCTGCAGGAGATGAGCCCGACGCTGATCGACGCCGCCAAGGATCTCGGCGCGAGCGGCTGGAGCGTGCTGACGAAGGTCGTACTGCCATTTCTGCGTCCGGGCATCTTCGCGGGCTTCTTCATGGCGCTGACGTATTCGCTGGACGACTTCGCGGTGACGTTCTTCGTGACGGGCAACGGCTATACGACGCTGTCGGTGGAAATCTATTCGCGCGCCCGGCAGGGCATCTCGCCTTCGATTAACGCGCTGTCGACGCTCATCTTCCTGTTCACGATGACGCTCGTGCTCGGCTATTACTTCCTGACCCGGCGCGGCAGCCGGAAACCGGACTGGGGGGTCGTGCAGCCATGAAGCAGCTGGTGAGGCTGTTCGGCGCCGTCTTCGTCGCGGCTTTCGCTCTGATGTACTGGACGTCTTACTTGAATTCGTCTCAGGGTTATTCGGGCGCGAATACGATTACCATTTTTAACTGGGGAGATTATATCGATCCGGAGCTGATCGCGGAGTTCGAGGATGAGACGGGCCTTAAGATCATCTACCAGACGTTCGACTCCAACGAAGCGATGATGACGAAGATCGAGCAGGGCGGAACGGCGTTCGACATCGCCATCCCTTCGGAGTACGCCATCAGCAAGATGAAGGAGGAAGGGCTGCTGCAGCCGATCGATCACTCGCTGGTTCCGAATCTGGAGCATATCGACGAGCGCTTCCTCGATCTAAGCTTCGATCCGGGCAATGCCTATTCGATTCCGTATTTCTGGGGGACGGTCGGCATCATTTACAACCCGGCGCTGCTGGAGGACGGCCAGACGTTCGAGAGCTGGGACGATCTGTGGAACGAGGAGCTGCGCAATCAGATTCTGCTCGTGGACGGCGCCCGGGAGGTGATCGGCTTCGGGCTGAACAGTCTGGGCTACTCGCTGAACGATACGAACGAGGAGCATCTTCAGGAGGCCAAGCGCAAGCTTTCCCTGCTGACGCCGAACGTCAAGGCGATCGTCGGCGACGAGATCAAGATGCTGCTGGCCGGAGAGGAGGCGGCGGTCGGGGTCGTCTGGTCCGGCGATGCCGCGGAGATCATGTGGGAGAACGAAAATCTGGATTACGTCATCCCGAAAGAGGGCTCGAACGTGTGGTTCGACAATATGGTCATTCCGGCGTCCGCCCGCAACGTGGAGGGGGCGCACAAGTTCATCAATTTTATGCTGGACCCGGAGATCGCCGCGAGGAATGCCGAATACGTCGGCTACTCGACGCCGAACGCGAAGGCGCTGGAGCTGCTGCCGGAGGAGATCTCGCAGGACGAGCGGTTCTACCCGTCTCCGGAGCTGACCGACAAGCTTGAAGTGTACGAGAACTTGGGGAAAAGGATGCTGTCGCATTATAACGAGCTTTTCCTGGAGTTCAAGATGCATAGGAAATAGTGGAGTGCGTTCTGCATGAGGCTGCCGCGGTCGAAGGACCGGCGGCCTTCTTGCGTACCGGGAGGGAGAAGGACGCTGCGGGAGAGAAAGGCTATCCGCGAGCCGCACGGGGCCGTCGCGGAATGAGCGGATGGCTTTTCCGTCCCGTTGGGCCAATGGATATTGACCGGACGGGATGGTATGGTATAACTAGCGGATTCAAAGTCATAGCATAGGGGAGCAGGAACGGATGCACAACGGGAAAGCCATCATCGGCATCGACATCGGAACGACAAGCACGAAAAGCGTAGTGTTCGGAGAGAACGGGAGACAGCTGGGCAGCTTCGCGGTCGAGTATCCGCTGCTGCAGGAGCAGCCGGGCTGGGCGGAGCAGGAGCCGGAGACGATTTTGCGGGCGCTTGCCCGGAGCGTTCGCGGCGCGGTGGAGCAAAGCGGGCTGGGTGGCGACCGGATTGCCGCGGCCGGCTTCAGCTCGGCGATGCATTCCGTGATCGCGATGGACGAGGCCGGCCGGCCGCTCACGAAAAGCATCACCTGGGCGGACGGGCGCAGCGAGCCTCAGGTGCGGATGATCCGGGAGCGGGAAGGCGGAATGGACATCTACAGACGAACCGGCACGCCCATCCATCCGATGTCGCCGCTTCCGAAGCTGATGTGGCTTCGCGAGCGCAGACCGGACATCTGGTCGGCCGCCCATAAGTTCGTTTCGATCAAGGAGTACGTCATTCATCGCTTGTTCGGGGAATGGGTCGTCGACCCCTCTCTGGCGTCGGCGACCGGGCTGCTTCGTCTCGATACGCTGGTCTGGGACGAGGGGGCGCTGAAGACGGCCGGGCTGAATGCCGACAGGCTGTCGGAGCTGAAGCCGGTCACGTACCGGCTGGAGGGCATGAACCGGGAGCTGGCGTCGGACATGGGACTGCCGCCGGATACGCCGTTTTTCCTCGGCTCCAGCGACGGAGCGCTGGCCAATCTGGGCGTCGGAGCGGTCGGACCGGGAGATCTGGCGGTTACGATCGGAACGAGCGCGGCGGTGCGGATGATGACGGACAGACCGCTGACGGACGAGAGAATGCGCACGTTCTGCTATAGCGTGGCGGATTCGACCTATGTGATCGGGGGGGCCACGAACAACGGAGCGATCGTGCTTCAATGGATGCGGGATTCCCTGTTCGGCGGGCACAAGACGATCGAGGAGCTGCTCGAGGCGGCGGCCGGCGTGTCCGCGGGGGCGGACGGGCTGCTGTTCCTTCCCTTTCTGTCCGGGGAACGGGCGCCGATCTACAACGCGGAAGCGAGAGGGACGTACATCGGCGCGAATCTCGGGCACGGACAGGGTCACTTCGCCCGCGCGGGACTGGAGGGCGTCCTGTTCGCCGTGCTGTCCGTCGCCGAGGCGCTGCGCCAGCTGGCCGGACCGGCCGCCGAGATTCGCGCCTCGGGCGGGTTCGCCAAGTCGCCGCTGTGGCGGCAGATGCTGGCGGATATGCTCGGGCAGGAGGTATGCGTTCCCCGCGTGACGGAAGCCTCGGCGTTCGGAGCGGCGATGACGGCGATGCGGGGGCTCGGCGAGCTGATGGACTTCGGGCGGGCGAAGGAATGGGCCCCGATCGCGGAGCGGCTGCAGCCGGACGAGCGGAAGCATGCCGTCTATCGGGAGCTGTTCGGCATCTACGAGCGGGCGCGGGACGAGCTGCTGGGCCGCTTCGCCGAGCTTGCGGAGTTCCAGCGCAAGCTTCGTTAGCCGGAGCGGCGCGGCTCCCGGACCGCGTCCGACAGGGGCCGAATCGCTCCGCTCGGGCGGGCGCCCGGCCGCTGCAATAAAATCCCGGGCGAAAGTGATAACAGTTCTCATTGTTGGGTACAATACTGAGGAGCCGGAGCGAGACGGCTGAGGCCGTCCTTCGGGACGGAAGAGGGCCTCCCTTGTTGGGGGGAGGCCCTCAGCTCTCGAACCGCGTCCTTCCGTGTAGGCGCACGAATTACATTTTCGGTTCGAACGTTTTGCAGTCGGTCTCTTCGGAATGGGACGCCTGCTTGTTGCGATTGTTCACGACGTAGATCGAAGAGGCGTGACATTCGTTCCCGGGAGCCCAGTATTTGCAGGAATTCACTTCGCAAAGCACGTCTTTGGCCATTGCTCTCTCACCTCCTTTCACTAGGATGGTCGAAGCGGAGGGCTTTATACGCGAGATCCCGCAAACTTTCCCTACGGGAAGGCTTTTCGGGCTTCTTTGTGCTGTTCGCGGAGCGCTGCTCGCCGGAGTCGGCGCGGGCCAACGGATGGGGAAGAGGTTCGGATCGCCGAAGGAATTCGAGATGGCTACATGTCGGGCTGCAGGTTGTGGTAGGATAGAGGGTAATGGCCGCGATGCGGAGCCGTCCTGGCGAGGGAAATCGGGCGGACTCGGCGGCGGGTAGAGGGACTAAGAGGATGGAGTGGATCGGGTGGCGGATTTTGCAGCTTTGGGCGTGTCCGAAGGGCGCGCGGCGATATTGAAGGCGATGGGAATCGTGAAGCCGACGCCGGTGCAGGAGGAGACGATACCGATCGTCAAGGCCGGCCACGATGTCATTAGCCAGGCGCAGACGGGGACGGGGAAAACGCTGGCGTTCGTGCTGCCGATGCTGGACCGGATCCAGACGGACGTGCCGAAGGTGCAGGGACTGATTCTGACGCCGACGCGCGAGCTGGCGATACAGATTACCGGGGAGGTCAAGAAGCTGCTGAAGCCGGAGGACGGCATCCGCGTGCTGGCCGTGTACGGCGGACAGGATGTGGAGGCGCAGCTTCATAAGCTGAAGGGAGATATGCATCTGATCGTGGCGACGCCCGGCAGGCTGCTCGATCATCTGCGCCGGGAGACGATCGCGCTGGACGGCGTGAGGATGCTGGTGCTGGACGAGGCGGATCAGATGCTGCATATGGGCTTCCTGAAGGAGGTCGAGGATATCCTGCGGCAGACGCCGTACAAGAAGCAGACGATGCTGTTCTCGGCGACGATGCCGCCGGCGATTCGCGAGATGGCGGGACGCATTCTCCGCAATCCGCAGCAGGTGACAGTGAAGGCCGAGCGCGTAACGGTGAAGGATATTCGCCAATGGGTCGTGGAGACGACGGATCGGAACAAGCAGGCGACGCTGGTTAAGCTTCTGGAGGAGACGAGGCCTTATCTGGGCATTATTTTCTGCCGGACGAAGCGGCGGGCGAATACGCTGAACGTTGCGCTGCAGGAGATGGGCTATTCGTCGGACGAGCTGCACGGGGATTTGTCGCAGTCAAAGCGGGAGCAGGTGATGAAGCGATTCCGCGACGCGAAGCTGCAGCTGCTGGTTGCGACGGACGTCGCGGCGCGCGGTCTCGATGTCGAAGGCGTCACTCACGTGTTCAACTACGACGTTCCGCTGGACGTCGAAAGCTACATCCACCGGATCGGCCGGACGGGCCGCGCCGGGGAGAAGGGGCTGGCGATTACGCTGATCGCGCCGAAGGATCGCCGGGAGTTCGCGGATATCGAGAACGGCATTCAGATGGCGATGGAGCGCAGAAGCCCGGAAGGCGCCCCGCTGGACGGCGGAGGCTTGCAAGGGCCGCGTGCGGGCGGCGGTCTCGGGCGCCCGGGCGGGGAGCATCGCCCGCGCGGCGGCGGATCGCGCTCGACGGGCAGCGGCCCGTCCGGCGGTCGGCGCGGCGGCGCTCCGTTCGGTGCGGGAGCGGCGGCAAGAGGCGCCCGGAGCGAGAAGAAGCCCGCTCGCGGAAGCGAAGCGGGGCGCGGCGGGCCTCCGGCGGCTCGAGGCGGCCGGAAGGCCGAGCCGAGGAGCGGCTTCGGAAGCGGGCGGCCGACAGCGGGACCGAAGGGCGGAGGCGGCCGATCCGGCGGCCCGCGCTCCTCGAAGAACGGGCCGTCCGGCGGCCGCGGCGGTCGCGGTTCCCAGCGAGGTCGATAAGCGCGAGTCCAACCGCCCGGAGCCGGGATATCGGCTCCGGGCGGTTGGCGTTGCGGCCGCGCCCTCCCGGACAGCGGCTCGGCGATCTGCTTGGCGCGCTGCGGGCGATGGAAGATGAAGCCTTGAATATCGCGGCAGTTGGTTTCCCGCAGGAACGCCTGCTGCTTGTGCGCCTCTGCGCCTTCCGCGGTGACGGTAGCGGAAGGAATGAGCGAGTTAGGAGCCGCCGGAAGGTTCGACGTTCGGCTGCGGTCGAATGCCGGAGGAGACGATCGGACCGTGATTGACGAGCCGGGTGGCGATAAGAGCCATCTCGTAAGGCGTCTCCCGCATGCCGTTCTGCACCCAGCGCAGGAACATGCCGAAATTGGCGGAAGACATGTAAGCGACCAGGTATTCTCTGGGAACAAGAGTCGGGGCTCCTTCCGGCAAGACGTAATCCAGCTTGTTGAACAGATGGGAATCCATCAGGTTGCGGAGTCGCATGACATAGGAGAGGTCGCCGCTAGGGCCCAGCATCACCTTGAAGAAATTCGCGTGGCGGGTCACTTCCTCGAAAAGGGCGACGATTTTCGGATAAGGCTCTCCGGTATATGCGTACTCGTTCAACTCGCGAGGGTCGAGCCGCTTCACGTATTCGAACACCCGTCCGAACATATCGTTCTTGACCTTATCCATCATATCGGGCACGTCGCGATAGTGTAAATAGAAAGTACCGCGATTCACGTTGGCGCGCTCGGCAATATCCTTCACGGTAACATGATCGATTCCTTTGTCCTCGATGCAATCCAGCAGAGCCTGATGAAGAAGCTGCTTCGTGCGAATCTGCCTGCGATCCATTTTCTCCGCCATTTTGATCCTCTTCTTTCTTCTTTTTTTGAAAATGATGAACAGTCCGCAGCAGGAGTGTTGAGTAGCGAACAGATAAGCGAAAATGTGATTATTGTAGAGAAAACGTCCTCTTATTATAATGAACGCATCGACGTTTAATCAACATGATGTTCACTATAATGAAGAGGGAGTTGGAGAGAGATGGCTTTACTTAAACAGAAAATGACCTGGCTCAGCATCGCGATCGTGCTGGTCGTCCTGACGGTGTTCGGCGCGGCTATGATGGGAGCGGTCGTCGGGACGAAGCCGAAGGACGTGCCGGTCGCTCTGGTCGTGCTGGATCAGGCGGCGGAGCAGCCGAACGGCGGCGCGCTTGCGGCGGGGGAGATGATCAAGGAGAAGCTGACGGGGAATTCGGCCCTTCCGGTCGTCTGGAGCGTCGTCGATTCGGAGGAGCAGGCGCGAGCCGGGCTCGACGAGCGGGAATATTACGGAGCGCTGGTGCTTCCGGCGGACCTGAGCCGCGGACTGCTGTCGTTGGCGGCTCCCGAGCCGAAGCCGGCGGAGGTGACGATTCTCGTGAATGAAGGGTTGAATACGCAGGCCGCGACGGTCGTCAGGCAGATGATGGATCAAGCGATGAGGATGGCCGCTCTGGAGCTGTCCCGTCAGATGCTCGGGCGGCTCGGCCAGCTTTCGGAGCAGATTCCGGCCGGTACGGCCCAAGCTTTCTTGACGCCGATCGTCGTGAAGGAGGAAATGGTACACTCTCCGGGGGCAAACCACGCGAACGGGAATGCGCCGGGATTGCTGACGCAAATCATGTGGATCGGCAGTCTGGTGACGGCGATGAGCTTGTTCCTGGCCGGACAGAAGGCAGGAGGGGGGAGATGGGCGTCGGTCGCGCTGCAGGCCTCGATCGGGCTGGGGATAACGGGAATCGCCTCGGGCTTCGTCGTCTGGATGGCCTCGTCCTGGTACGGCATGGAGCTGGCGAACGCGGGAGAGACGTGGATGCTCTTATGGCTGGCGGCCGCGGCTTTCTTCCTGCTCCAGTCCTCCCTGTTGAATTGGATCGGACTGCCGGCGATGGCGCTGCTCGTGCTGCTGATGTTCTTCTCGATGCCGCTGCTGAGCATGGCTCCGGAATTTCTGTCGCAGGCGACGCGCGACTGGATTTATTCTTGGACCCCGCTGCGATTCGCGTCGGGGGGGCTGCGGGAGGTCATGTACTTCGGCGGCTGGTCGGCGGTCGGCTCGAACGCGACTGTGTTATGGAGCTTGGCGGGCGGATTTCTCGCGCTGCTGCTTGCCTCCGGCGTCAAGAAGGCGAGGACGGCGGCCGAAGGGGAGAGCAGCCGGCTTGGGGGGTAGAAGGAAGAGGGGACTTGCGTCCCCTTGCCGGGTCAGGCGAAGGCGTTCGCCTGCCGCGTACGGGAATTCTCAGCGACTGCGAAGCAATCGTCGCACCGTATCGTCCAAATGTCTGTCCAAGGTGACGGGATTGTAATTGGCCCAGGAGTCGTTAACTACGTAGCTTCTTCCCTGCCGAACGGCGGGCAGGCTTCTCCAGACGGGGTGGCGCAGCACCTCGCGGCCTTGTCCGCCGTTTTCGTCCTGCCCGGGCAGGGCGAGGAAGACGCGGTCCCCGGCGTACTGGGGCAAGTCCTCGATGCGAATCTCCTGCCACTTGGCGTTGCGGTTCCGCTCCATGAGCGCGCGGATTCCGGGGGAAGGCTCGAAGCCGACTCCCTCGTACAGCGTATGGCCGAAGTGATGCCCTGCGTAGACGAATAGCCCGTCCATATGGACGATGAAGGCGGATGCGGTCTCGCCCTTGCGGACGGCGTTCCTTAACCGCGCTTTCGCTTCGCTCGCTTTTTCCTTGTAGCGCACGATCCATCGCTCCGCTTCCTTCGCTCTGCCCAGCAGGCGGCCGATCTCCTGAAGCCGGGTATACACGTCGGCCTCCCAATCGATCTCGACGGCCGTGGCCACGCGCGACAATTGTCCGGCCACCTCGGAGGGCAGATAGCTGGGATAGAGGATCAGATCCGGCTCCAGCTTCGAGAGCTGTCCGAGGTCGAGCGGCTCGTCGACGGGGCTGACGTCCGCGCACGCCTCGGGCAGCGCCTGCAGCATGGAGCGGTTCGTCCCGATCGGGCGAACGCCGAGCGCGAGCAGCTCGCCCAGGTATTGGATCGAGAATATTCGCGGAGAACGTCCGCAGCGCTGCGCGAACTGGGTCGGAGACATCCCGGTCGTCTGCTTGAATCGACGACTAAAGTAATATTCGTCGCGAAAGCCGACCCTGTCGGCGATGTCGTGAATCCGGGCGGAGGAGGACGCCAGCAGCTTCTTGGCCTGCTCGATCCGCAGGGCGTTCAGGTAGCGCGCCGGCGTCTGCCCGGTCAGCGACTTAAAGAGACTCCCGTATTGCCAGCGGCTTAAGCTCGCTTCCTGCGCGAGTCTGCCGATCTCGATCTCCTCGCTGTAAGAGCGGTGAAGATAGTCGATCGTGCGTTCGACGGCCTGCCGGGCGTTCTCGGCGCCTTGGCGCTCGGCCTGCAGCCGGCGGAGAACCTCGAAGAGCATCGTCTGAAACCGAATATGACGCTGAAAGCCATCCAGTCCGCGCCATCCATCCTCTCCAGCAGGGTCGGGGGAGGGAAGCAGCAGCTCCTGCAGCCGGTCTTCCAATCGGGTGCAGGGCTCGAAGACGAGCGCGGCGTTGCGGGCGAACAGTCCGTCGGGGTCATGCCCCACGGAGAAAGAAACCCGGTAATACGCCAGAGCGGACGACGGTTCGCCTCGCAGATGCACCGCTTGCTCCGGGAGGAGCAGGAAGCACTTGCCGCGAGCGGCGGGCCGGCGGCAGCCGTCGACGGTCGCTTCGCCGCTGCCGGCGGCGACGAAAAGAAGCGTATGGCGGTCCAGCCAGCAGGAGGCTTCGCCTTCGTTCAGAACGCGATGCTCGATGCCTTCGAGCAGAATAAGCGGGGGAGCGTGCGATGGATGTTCCGACTGAGACACGGCCGTATAGCCTCCAGTGAGAATTATTATCAATATATAACTTCATTATAAAGGTTCGAGGAACGGAAAAGAAGCCCGCAACGGAGCGAATCCGCACGGGCTTCGGGCTAAGTTTCGTTAAGGCGCGAGCAGGGCGACCATCTCGTCCAGCAGCCAATCCAGGGTCAGAGGGTCGTTCATCGCCCAGCGGCTTTTGACGACGTAGGCTTTGCCGCTCTTGACGGCGGGGAGGTTCTTCCAGACCGGCCCCTCAATGAGCTCCTCGGTTGCCTTCTTGGCTTCTTCGGTGTTGCTCTGGGCGACCAGGAAGACGCGGTCCCCGACATAATCCGATAGCATCTCCAGAGAGATCGGCGCCCACAAATCATTCGGCTTGTCCGCGAACAGCTCGGCGACCTTCGGAGGAACTGCGAATCCGAACGCGTCGTACAGCGTCGGACCGAGCCGCTGCTTGTTGTACACGTAGAACTGTTTATCGGAGTGCAGGATGAAGGCTGCGGCCGTCTCGCCCTCTTCGATGGAAGACTGCAGGAGCTGACGCTTCTCTGCGGCTTTGGCCTCATAATCGGCCACCCAATGGTCCGCTTTCTCGGGCTGTCCGATCAGATCGGCCAGCACTTTCAAACGGGTGAACACGTCAGCTCCGTAAGCGACTACGACCGTCGGAGCGATCTTGGACAACGCCTCGATATCTGCAGGCTGCAGGAAATCCGGAACGATAATCAGATCGGGCTCGAGGCTGAGCGTCTTCTCCAGATTCGGCACGAGCGCCTCGCCGCCGATGTCCTCCACGCCTTGCAGCTGCTCTTCGGTCAAGGCAAGCTTCGCGTTAATGAAGTTCGTTCCGGCGATCGGCACGTCCAGCGCCTTCATCTCGGCCGCGTAATAATGGGCGATGATGCGCTGCGGAGCGGCCGGAATGTCGACGGTTCTGTCGAACGCGTCCTTGTAAGCGCGCATCGTCGGCTCGCTTGCCGCCGGGGAAGCCGACTCCGCCGCGGCCGGGGACTCGGTCTGAGAAGGAGTCGGGGAGGCGGACGGCGACGGAGAGGCGGCGTTATCGCTTGTCCCGCAAGCGGATAGAAGCATCGCCGCAAGCAGGATCGTCAGGAGCGGAGCAACGGATTTTCTAAGGAATGAGACAGGCATCGGGGAAATCTCTCCTTGTGTTGATAATAATTCTCACTTAGGTCGATTTACATCTTACTCTCTTCGGTTACGGGGCGCAATGGACTTTTTTCAGGTTTTGGATGGACGAATTTTGCGGGGAGGAGGCATGCCGCAGGGGCATGCACCGATGAGGTTATCCAGGTGAGCCGGCGCGGCGCCTATGAGGGCGCTGCCAGCCGCGTCGCAAGCGACGAAGCAGCCGGCAGCGGGCGGTTTATCGTACGGACGCCAGATCGGCTATATAGGAGGAGAGATATGGGAGGCAATCTCGGGAGTTAGCGGCTTTTTGAAATTGCATATGCGGTACAAGGGCCAGACGAAGCGGCTGGCAAGTTGCTTTTTTCTCAAAAATCTCACGAAAGGATGCCCTTGAAGCTCGCGGTAACGGTAGGTCTTGCGGGCATGCTTGTAGATTCGATGGTAGGGAAGAGCGCGGTATTGGGTGCGTAACGTTTGAAGCGGCCCTGCCGCGCGGATCTCGCCGGACGACTCGAAAAACTCGAGAAGGGCGTAGGCGCTCTGCAGATCCCAGTCCTTGGCGAAAGGCTTGAAGGCGCCGAAATGGGAGTGCAGAAGACCGAGGTCAATCGCCGTGCGGTTCACGAAGTCGAACACGGTCAGGATCGTTTCCTGCCGTTTTCTCGAACGGGGCTGCGCCGCCAGGACGTGCAGCGCGAGGACGGCGACGGACAACGGCTGGGGAACGCTGCAGCCCAGACAGCTCTGATGCTTCAACGCAAAATAATGGGCGTACGGCCGTAAGCCTCCGATCGCTTCCGCATACTTGGCCACCGCGACGGAAGAATCGCCGGGAGTGAGATACGACTTCTCGACGTCGCTGGCTGCGATGAGGTATCTATAATAGCTTGTCGCCGTGACCATGTCGATGGCGATGCCGTGAATCGGAAGCATCTGTCTGGCCAAGATCGGATGGTCTCTGGCCGTCTCCTCCAGCTTCTCCAACAGGCTCTCGGCCATTCTCGGCTTTCCGTCGCGCAGCAAGGCGAAGGCCGTGCGGACGTTGCCTTCGTACCAGGTTCGCAGCTTCGGCTTCTCGTCCTGCGCCAAGTCGATCTCGATCCGGTCGATCAGCTTCGTCTCGGAGGACCGCAATAGCTGGCGAATCGTATAGCCCAGCGGTCGGAGGTCGCGCTTGAGGCGCAATAACAGTCCCCCGTATACGGCGGAATAAGCGAACTGGATGGTCTCAATCCGGCCGTCAAAATAGGTTTGAAAGGCTTTTTCCATCCGGTTAATCGGTGCGGCCAACTCGGAAAAATGACCGGAGACATGCTGAATGTCTTCCTTGCTCATCTGTCCCGCGATCTTGGCGGCTATGCCGGCCAGCGGGCCAAGCAGCAGGGATGCGCCCAGCGCTACGGTCGTTACGATCCCGCTTTGAGCTTCCTTGGCCTTCTTCTCCTGAGCGATGACCTCGGAGAGCTTGCGCTGGGACGCGACGAGCGTGTCCGAGAACGACTTAATCGCTTGGACAAGCTCCTCCACGCGCTCGGAGCGATCCCGGAAAACGGCGAATTGCTCGGGCTTTAGGCAGTAGCGGCGAAGCATGGACGGGTAATCGAGAGTGACGTCCTTCCAAAATTGCCCGTAGTTGTCCCAAATGCCCTCTTCCGTCGCGATGTACTTTAATAGTTCAAGCAGCCCCTCGGGGGAGGCCGCTTCGAAGAACTCTTTTATCGCCTCTTTGTTTTTAACGTTGTGGCGGACCTGCTGGAGCTTGCTGCGCATGTTGGAGAAGGTGTCGGCGATCAAGCTTTCGTACCATGCCGACTCATCCTTGATCATGGCTTGCAGGGTCTGCAGGAGATGGGGTTCAAGCTCCCGTTCAAGCTCGTTTCGAATGTGCGGCAGCTGGCTGATAGACGATCTCTCCTCCATTAA
This sequence comes from Cohnella hongkongensis, assembly GCF_042654645.1. NCBI lineage: Bacteria > Bacillati > Bacillota > Bacilli > Caryophanales > Paenibacillaceae > Cohnella > Cohnella hongkongensis. The sequence goes on from NZ_JBHSEP010000025.1 coordinate 101,242, forward strand.
AATAGCAAATCGAAAAAGGCGAACAACTGATCGGGATCCGCGAGCTCCCATTCCCCGGCGGAAAAGCTGGAATCGAACTGGACATTTAAGGCGTCGAGGCTGTCGATTTCAAAGTCGGGAATCGGCAGCGGAGAGGCGCCGGGCGAGCTCGCATAGATCGTTTCGTTAAAGCGAAAAAGGTCTTCCGTGGGAGAGTCGTGAGCCAGTACCGCTAAAGGTTCGCCGGTCTCCGAGAAGAGATGCGCGCCGTAGGCGTCTTCCGTCGTAAAGCCCATCGTGTTGGTAGAACCGTCGGCAACGGTGACGCCGCCCATCGGATTGGCGAAAATAAAAGTATCGATGGCCCCCGTCTCGGGATTCGTCAAGACGGCCTGATTCGAGTGCCACGGGATCAGTAAGGACTTGTCGTGGATAAGACCTTGCTGCTTCAGTTCCGCAATGAGGTCGGGCTGGCGGTAGAGCTCATCAATTAAGGACAAAGTATCCTCCTCCTCTGGCGTTCTTGCCGCATGTTGATCCAATTCTCACTCATTATAGTGCATTCGAGCGCAAGTGGGGAAGCTTTGCGATTTTGAAGAATATCTTCAGGCCTTTGAAGCGCGGCGACGGGATATTCACCAAGGCTGGGCCCCCTTCTTAAGCAGTTCCTCCACTATCCGCAGGGGAGGCAGCGGTTGCGCCGTACCTGCGTTATGTGCGGGTCAGCATACGGCGGGAGGTTTGTGGTACGATAGGATAAAAAATCGATAACGGCAGGAGTGGATAGGAATGGCAGGCAACGGAAGGCTGCGCAGCGACGTGAAACCGGGGCTGGAAGTGGACATCGTGCTGAAGCAGGATCAGAGAACGGGCAAGCTGACGCGAGGAATCGTGAAGGAACTGCTGACGAACTCGCCTCAGCACCCTCACGGGATCAAAGTTCGGCTTCAGGACGGCCAGGTGGGCCGCGTTAAACATATTGTAGGCGGGGGAACGGAGTAATGCAGATCCAGGTCGTTTGCGTCGGGCGGCTGAAGGAGAAATATTGGACCGCGGCTGTCGAGGAGTATGCCAAAAGGCTGGGAGCCTACGCCCGATTGGACATTCGCGAGCTGCCGGACGAGAAAGCGCCGGATTCGATGAGCGTGGCAGAGGAGGAGCAGGTTCGCGTCCGCGAAGGCGAGCGCATTCTCGCGGCGATCCGCGACGGCGCCCACGTCGTCGCTCTGGCCATCGAGGGCGAGCCGTGGACGAGCGAGCAGCTCGCCGCCCATCTCGACAAGCAGGCCGTCTACGGCGGCGGCTCCGTCACCTTCGTCATCGGCGGCTCGTTGGGCCTCTCGCCAGCCGTACTGGCCCGCGCCGACAAGAAGCTGTCGTTCGGACGGATGACGTATCCTCATCAGATGATGCGGGTGATGCTTCTGGAGCAGGTTTATCGGGGGTTTAAGATTGTTCGGGGGGAACCATACCATAAGTGACGGCGAAAAATTTTATAATTTATAGTGGTAAACAAGAAACCCCTGCATAAGCGATGGATAGCATTCCAGTCGTTTACAATATTAAGCGCTGGGTGGTAAAATTAGACTAACTAATATACTGACCGGGGGTAACAATGGAATTTTACAATGTAGAAGATGTATTTGTATCAGTAGGTTTTCCTGAACATACATATATATTACGTGAACACATAGAACGAGAGATGAAGTTAGGTAAGGTAAATAAGGCTAAGCAAATACTTATTTATGGTGGATCAAAAATGGGTAAGAGTAATCTTTGGAGGAAGCATTTTTCCGAAGATGAAATCATTAAAATTCCTGTAAACTCAAACAAAACAGCAGATGACATTTACTCAGAAATTTTATCGGAGTTGCAGGCTTTTTATACTACAGAAAAAGGCCAGTCTACTGGTATTACAGCTTCATTGTTAGGAGAGTTACAAGCCAAGGTTTCTGCGTTATTTAATGCTAAGTTACAAGCTTCTGTCCAAGCAAACCGTACCAAGAGTGAAAAGGAAGTACTAGTAAGTAATCCTGTCATTGGACCTAACTTGGTTATAAAATATTTAAAACCAAGCCGTAAAGTTGTGGTTCTTGAGGATTTTCATTATGCAAGTGAAGAAGTAAAGAAGCAACTATCCCAGGATTTAAAAGCTTTTTCTGACGAACGGCAACAAGTTGTAATGCTGAGTGTGGAGCCATTAAACACGGATTTAGTTTTGTATAATCCTGATTTAATGGGAAGAATTATAGGAATATCAGTAGGAGCATTCTCCCCCAGTGAATTAACTGAAATGGTAAAACGAGGAACTGATCTTCTTAATATTAGTTTTTCCGAGGAAATGGTACAGAAAATTGTTAATGAGTCCATGTATAGTGCTGCATTAGCACAAGATATTTGTCTTAGAATATGTTTTGAAATTGATGTAATGCAAACAAAAGCAATTAAGGAGCGCCATACTGATTTGAGCCTAGTTGATAGAGCATGTCAATCTATTGCAAGCGATAACGAAGTTGCTTACAAGAAGATTGTTGCAGAGGTGGCAGCAGGTGGCAGGTCAGATGGCACTACCGAAAAATACAAATGGTTCCTAAAAATGGTAAGGGATATCGAAATACCTGAAGAAGGTTTAAGAAACACGGAAGTTCTCCAACGTTTGAGAATTATGGGACATAATGATATAGAACAGCATTCAGTGACAAGCGGGCTGAAATATTTACCGAATTTGTTAGTGAGGAGAAAGTTGCCCCCAGTTTTTGGCTATAGTGGGGGTGAAGGAGCGGAACGCTTTTATTTACTGGATAAGTATATGAAGTTTGTCTTTAAGTGGAAACCGGAACTTATAGATGCATTATTTTAGTTTAAAGGCACCTTTTGTGGTGCCTTTAAATTTCCTTTTCAGACAATTTTGGATAACTTTTCCTAAGTATAGCGGAAAATTGAGACTAAGAATCCTTACGCCACACATAGATCGTGTTTGGTAAAGGAGTGTTGACCGAAGATTCCGCTTTCAAAGAAAAAGAATATAAATGAATATATAAAGAATAATGAAAGAAAGCGGTGGGTTAATGATAATTATTAAGGTAAATGAAGTACCAACTTCAAAGGAAGGATTTGGAGTTGTCAAGAAAAGTGCAGTTTGAAAACACACTCATGAAGAAATCCTGTTGCTAGGCTGCTTGTGACAGCATTCTTTCACGATAAATCGATGGGGGCCAGCCCCCTGGATTCGTGGTGTAGA
>NZ_JBHSEP010000026.1:0-99364 GCF_042654645.1 Cohnella hongkongensis
TTTAAGCCGTTTCCTCCTCCAAAATTGCCAGTAAAATTTGGATTTTCTTTATTTTCGACAATACCCTCGCAACCTTACTCCCACATGGCTTTAACGATTCATTTTTGATTCAGGTGCGTGGAGCCTGAGTTTGGGCCAACAACGCGTCCAGACTTTCGTTTTTAATACGGAAGCTTAGGTACTACTACTTGAAGAAATGGATGAACCGCTTCATGTTGTTTCGCAGCCAAATATTTGCAACTTTGTTTGGCTTGGTTCCGTTATATGGACAGCAAAGATTATGAGAGTACCTCATCGTATAAGAAAAATAGGTTTCACTGAAAGGATGCTCCGATGAAGAAAATTATAATCTCGATTTTGATGGTACTCGTTCTTTGTTCATGCAGCCGCTTTGACCAAGAAACGTGGCTAAAGGAGCCGGAAAAGAGATACGATATGGTGAGCAGCTTAACAAGCAAGTACAAACTTAAGGGGATGACAGAGAATGAAATTATTGACTTGCTTGGAGAACCAGCGGAAAAGTTAACTGAACCATCACGACAATTTTTGTACTACATCGGGAGTGCAGGATTGGGGGTAAAGGTTACTTTATTGCAGCTTCATTTAGATGAGAATGGCAGAGTGGAGAGTCATGACATCATCTATAAATGAACTCGATGCTCAATAACCGCCTTTTCACCAAGGCGGTTTTATAATGGTCAATTATCGCCATTAGAATTGAACAGAGCCAATATTATGAGAGGCAATCCCAAAAGTAAACCTTTGGAACAGCCTCTTCCTCTTCCCGTCAAGCGAATATAGAAATAGCACTTACTCCTGCTTCTCCCATGCCTTATCCTTCATATTCGTGTAGATGTACACCGCTGCCGATACGGAGCACAGCAAGAACATGACCACGGAGAGCGCCGCAGCGTACTCGTAATTCAGATTGTTAAATTGGGTGAAAAGGGTGATCCCGATCATCTGAGGCGAAGTGGAATCCATCAGATACGGGGTCGTAAAGGAGCCGACATTGCCCATGAAAATAAATGTTGCCGCGATCATGACGTCTTTCTTCGTAAGCGGAATAATCATCTTCGTGAAGAGAACCCGACGCGAGGCCCCTGCATCCCTGGCGGAGTCGATCACGGAATCCGGTATATTCGATAATGCCGCTAAGATAAGCATGGTCGCGAATGGAATGTTAAACCAGAGGTTCATTAAAATAATGCCTTTCTCGTTAAACATCAGACCTGGCTTGAAATCGTATCCGAACGCGAGCGCAATGCGATTGAGCAGCCCCGAATCGCGGATGACGGTGATCATGGCGTTAACGGCCACCAATCCGGGGATAAACCGCGGAATAAGATACAGAGCGCCAATCGTTCTGCTGATCGCGGAATTCGAGAACCTCATGAATAAGGCAAGCCCGTAGGCTGCCGTTATTGAAAGAACGACCGTGATGACGACGATATATAACGTATAATACAAATTGTTGAGGGCGATGGGGTTCGTAAACAGGTAAATATAATGATCTAATCCGTACCCGTTCTCTACCTGAAAACTCCTGACCACCACATTCAAAATCGGATAAGCGACCACGCCAAGGGTAATCAGAAGAGCAGGTGCTATGAATAAATAAGCCAATACCCGTTGCTGCACGTTATTTCTGCTTGCCATTCTCGCCAGGCCTCCCTATATGATCGAACCTAACCGGAAATCGATTCCGGTTAGGTTCACGGCGGCTTCGTCTATCTTATGACCTTATTTCAACGTTCCGATTTGTTCGTCCCATTGGCTGTTCAATTCCGAACTTAGCGAGCCGATGCTGCCGATCCGGAAGCTGTCGATTTTGAGAGACGATATCGTCTTGGTCAATTCGGGATCCAAGTCGGCGAAATCGATCACCGGAATCGCGGCCATACTGTCCAGCGCAATATTTTGCGCCTCCGGGCTTAACATGTAATTGATGAATGCATACGCGCCTTCCGGATTGCGGCCCGTAGACGGGATGGCGAGCGTCACCGTAGAACCGGTGAAGGCCGGGTCCAGCTGCGACACTTTGATGGATTCCGGAATGGCTCCTTGTCTTACCTGAGAAATAATCATGTCCGCCCACGCCGGGATCATATCGACTTCCTTGTTGGCAAGCAGATCGATCGTGCCTTGGTTTTTGTTCGGATATACGACTTTGCCGCCGGATTTATACAGATAAGGATGAAGCTCTGTCATCAGGTCGAAGCCCGATTTCCACTGATCCTTCCACTTGGCATCCACGGAAGTCATCGATTCTTCCGGCATGAGGTTGTATACGGAAGTAAATACGAAGGAACCGCCCGCTCCGCCGGACCCCGGCGTATTATAGGCGAACCGGCCCGGGTGGTCTTTAATCCATTGATACAGTTCCTGCGTCGTTGTCGGCGGCTCGGCTACCGTGTCCGAGTTATACGCCAGAACAACCGTTGTGCCGCGATAAGGAACGACCAGATCGTCCCGGAAGGTGGCCGGGAACTTCAGATTTTGGATGTTGGGAATTTTGCTTTTGTCGAGCGGAACGAAGATGTCTTCGCCGCCGTCCGTGACATACTTCAAGACCTCGTCGCCGCCCAGCTCGATCAGGTCAAAATCCGTATTCTTCTGTCCGGCTTTCTTGGCGGCGATAATACGGTCCGACAAGCTTTGGGCGCCCGTACCGGAGGTAATAAACTCAAGCTGAACCTGATAGCCGTCCGGATTAGACTTGTTGAAGTTTTCGATTTGCTTTTCAAACATCACCTTAACGTTGTCGGAGCCGCCCGCCCATAGCGTTATTTTCTTGCTGTCCCCGCCGCTTGAATTGCCGCATGCAGCCATCATCGTTGCAGCCAATGCCAATACCGCAGCGATCATACCCATTTTCTTAAAATTCATTGACCTTAGCCTCCCAGGAATAGGATTAAAATGGAATTTTCCCCGTCTATGTCAATAGCTTGACGCTAATTGTTGGTCCGTCAGTACACGTGATACTTGTCAAAGCTAAGGGTCACCCGGTCGTTCTGGCTGAACGTATCGGAAACAAGCCGCGGCTGGAATACTTTGATCATTTGATCGCCTACCCGCACGACGATTTCCGCATAATGGCCCAATACCATGATCGTTTGAATGAAGCCGCTCCATTTTCCTTCTCCGCCTGCCTTGGACAACGTGATCGCTTCCGGGCGCACGGCGAGAACTTGACCGTCCGGCTCTTGAATAAAGTTCATATCCCCAATGAAGGAAGCCACATATTGGGAAGCCGGTTTGTCGTAGATTTCGGTAGGCGTGCCTATCTGTTCGAATACGCCTTTGTTCATGACGACGATCCGGTGAGAGATGGCCATCGCCTCTTCCTGGTCATGGGTAACGAAGACGACCGTAATATTCAAGTCCTCTTGAATCTTCTTGAGCTCGGCCCTCATCTGCGAACGAATTTTGGCGTCCAGCGCGGAGAACGGCTCGTCCAGCAGCAGCACGGACGGCTGCAGCAGCAGCGCTCGCGCGATGGCAACCCGCTGCTGTTGACCGCCCGACAGCTGCGCAGGATATTTCTTCTCCACGCCGCTCATCTTGACCATTTCCAGCATTTCCTGCGTTCGCTTCCGAATCTCCTTCTTCGGCACTTTGCGAATGTGCAAGCCGAATGCCAGATTATCGAAGATCGTCATATGCGACCATAGATTATAGCTTTGGAACACCATAGCCGTAGGACGCTTCTCCGGCGGCAGCTGGGTCACGGAACGATCGTCGATCAGAATATCCCCTTGATCCACGTCCGAGAAACCGCCGATCGCGCGCAGTATCGTCGTCTTTCCGCAGCCGGAAGGCCCCAGCATCGTCAGAAACTCGCCTTCGTACACGGCCAGATTGACGTCCTTAACGCCGTCGCCATTTTTAAACTGCTTGCTCATATTTTTGATCTCAAGCTTAACCGCCCGTTGGCTCATTGCAGCATCCTCCCCGGAACTTATTTCATCTTGAATCCGTTGGCAATGGTGTCTGGAGACAAATAACGACGCATGAGGAACAAGACGATCACGGTTGGAATCATTAAGAGGATGGAAAATACCGGACCGGCAGTCGTCGCATACTGCATAATAATGCCGTACATCTCGACCGGCATCGTCTTAAATTGCGGAAAACCGACGAGCAGCGTTCCTTGAGCCTCTTCCAGAGACCCGAGAAACGTAAACAGAGAAGCGACGATAATGCCGGGCAGCGCCAGCGGGAACGTCACTTTAATGAAGGTGCGGATCGGACCGGCGCCCGCGTCCCTGGCGGATTCCTCTTGCTGCCTATGAATGCTGCGGAAGGCGTTGGCGGGAATCCAGGTCATGAACATGATCGAATTCAGAACGTGGATGATCACGACGCCCAAGAAGGTTCCGATGAGATTCAGCTTGTAAAAGATAATGCCGATCGCGATATAAAGCCCCATCTTAGGGAAAGCGTCGCTTAACAGAAACGATAAGAAAAACACTTTGCGACCCGGAAAAGAAAACCGCGCAAGCGCATAGGCAGCGGGAATGCAGATGCACATCGAGATGATCGTAGTCACGATGGCGATCGTAAAGGACAAGGCAATCGAGCTGACCAGACTGTTCTGGCCCAGAACGTAATCCCACCACTTGAAGCCCCATTGCTGAGGGAACAAGGCCGGCGCCTCGTACTTGTTGGCAAAAGCCAGCATAAACAGATTGAGCAGCGGCAAATAAAAGAACAACAGGAATACGGACAGAATGACGAACTCGATAAACTTCTTGCGTCCGACCGCGAAATAGAACCCTTTGGGCGACAGCCATCTCATGAAGATTCACCCGTTTCCGCAACCCATCCCGATTCGTTATACACGGGGGCGTGCCAAGGCCAGCCATATTTAGCGGCAAAGTTGTAGGTTAAAAAATACTGTTGGATCACGGCATTGGAGAGCTGCGAACAGATGATGTAATCTTTGTCCTCAAGGTAGCTGCGACTGTCGACGGCGACCGGAAAATTCATGAAATCCTGCCATGTGCCTTGATAGGCTTTCGGCCAGCTTCGTTGTTTAATCGGATGGTGGCTCGCCCGTCCCCCCGCAGCAACCTGGTGATAGGCTTCATGCATATCTTCAAGCACGGTGCCTCCGGGCAGTCGAACATGCTCCCCACCCGCCGGTATTGAACCGTGCTTCCCCCATTGCACGCGGATGACGGCTCTGCCGTCCATATCGTTGGCCATCTCAACGGCGCGTGCGGTGGTGATGATCCTGCCGTGATAAAAGGCCCATACTCCCGTTAACCGTTCGCTGCTCCGGTCGTAAGCGACCCATACCTGCTCGTGATCGCACGGATCGTAGTCGTCGGGAAAATCATAGTCGTCTTCCCAGAACAAATGGTAGGCAATCACGGGTTCGTTAGGGTGATGAACGGCGATGACGTCCTTCAGCGGGAAAAATTCCGTCTCCGTAAGCTGCAGCAGAGGCGCGTAACGCAGCACGGCCGCTCTCATCTCGTTCGTGACCGGCTCAGGCGGCAGTGCGGCGATCGCCTTCTGATAATAGCTTCCGGCGAGCATCAGATTCCTTTCGACATGATAGCTTTCGCCGATCCGCTCGAGCAGTTCCCCGTCTTCCCCCGCTAGCGCCAAATGGAATAAATCGATTTCGCGTATCAGTGGGAGCATCAGCTTGTCCAGATGATATTCCCATGGCTCCGGCGGAAGAAAAGCTTTTATCTTATCCCCGTAGCGACCAATGGCTTTCTCCACCAACATCTTCCTATCCCCCATTTCGCTGCGTTATCGGCTTGGCATGCGCACCTTCCGGTCGTACTCTATCCCTCGTTAGGAAGGGACGTCGATTGCCGAACGATCAGCTTGCATTCGTACTCCCTCAGCCGGGGCAGCTCATCTTCTCTGCGCACGAGGCCGTCGAGCATCGCTACCGCGTCTGTTCCCATCCGCTGCGTATCCACTTGAACGGTCGTGAGCGACGGCGAGCAAACGGCGGCATAATCGGTGCCGTCGAAGCCCATTACCGCCACTTGCCCGGGAACGGCTACGGACCGCTCGGACAGCACCCGCATCGCTCCCAGCGCCAGCATATCGTTGGTCGCGAACACGGCGGTGCAGTCTTGACGCTGGAAATCCTCCCAATGCTCGGCCATCAGTCGCCGCCCTTGTTCAAAGTTGGACTCCGGAGAATAAACGACCGTTAATCCTTCCAGACCGCCCCGCTCCTCGAACCAGGCGAGGAAGCCCTCCAGACGCAGGTTGTGGCTCCGATGCTCCTGAGGGCCCGCGAGAATCCCTATTTTGCGATGTCCCAGGCCGTACAGATGGGCTGCCGCCTGCCTTCCGCCGGATTCGTCGTCGCTGACCAGATGGATGACGTCCGGATCGTCCGTCGAACCGTTGACCATCACGTAGGGAACGTCGAATTTTTTGACGTAATCGATGACGTTTTTGCGCAGCCGGCTGATCAGAATGAGGCCGTCGACCCGCTTCTCCAGCATGAAATCGGTGGAACGCAGCGACATCTCTTGATCGGTCTCCAGGAAAACGGAGTAGCCCAGCGACTCTGCGGCCGGCAGGATGGCGTCGATCAGCTTGCCGTACAACGGGTGAGAGACGATAGGCTGCCGTTCGCGAAACACGATGACTCCGATGCTGTTCGTGCGCTGCGATACCATGGCCCTCGCCACGGCATTCGGTTTATATTGCATCTGTTCGATAACCGCCAGCACGCGCTCGCGCGTCTCCGGGCTGGCGTACCCTTTGCCCGAAATGATTCGGGACACGGTCGATCGCGACACGCCGGCGAGCTTGGCAATTCCCTCGATGTTAAGACCCATCCTGGCCCTCCCGGCTCCAATTTCGCTTCAACCGCGCCAGCGCGTCCACATTCCGAGTCGTAATGGAGCGGACGCCCATTCCGGCGAACGTTCTCATCAGCGGCTCTTCGTTCAAAGTCCATACGTAGACGTCCAGACCGGCATTTCCTGCTGCCTCCAATAGAGAAGGCTGCACCGCCTGGTAGGGCAGATTAAGTCCGAAACATCCGGCGCCGAGCGCTTGCTCGCACATCCTGCCGACCGCATCCGAATAGGAGGCGTCGTTAAAGGCGCGGATATTGACATTCAGCAGCTTGCGCAATCGCGGATTGCACTCCGAAACCGCAATCGCCCGCGAAAACTCGCAGCCCGTCAGGAATACCCGGTCAAGGAAGCCCAGCCTTTCGATCAGGTCGGACAACGGCTGGATGCTGTCGTCCGCCTTGACGTCCAGATTCATTCTTCTGCCGGCGTCCGCGACAAATTTCAGCACCGGTTCGAGCAGCTGCAGCGGCCTGTCCAAGCGCGCGTTCAGCTCCGCCAGCGTCATGCCGGAAATGCGGCCTTCCGTCCCGTCCGCGAACGTCACGCCGTCATCATGGCTCAGCACAAGAATGCCGTCGCGGGTCGCGCGGATATCGTCCTCCACGATGTCCGCACTGTGCGCGATGCCCATTCTGGCGGATTCGGCCGAATTGTCGGGCGTCCCCATACATCCGGTATGGGCGGTGAGGAGAGGGAAATCGTTCATCGGCAAGTAACTCCTTAGTCCAAATAAATGGCATTCGTAAAAGCGATCATCGTTCGTACGCCCCGGCATTCGCCCCACAGCTCCGCTCGGATCCAGCGCAAACCGCGATCCGGAACAGTGAACGAACAGGCGACGGCGGAACCGTTCGGCCCTTCCAGCGTTTGCTCCGCCACCGTGCCGGCGCTTCCCGTCAAGATCAGCTTGCGGTTCCGGGAGGAAAGCTCCCATTTTCCCGCTCTTGCCGTGGAATCGACCGTGACGCGCATCCGGAGCTGCCCGCTCCGCGCAGCCGGAATCGCGTCGCCGATTCCATACACGAAGCCGTCGCTCTCCGCTTCCAGCGTCACGAGCGGTCCGAGCGTGACGGAAGCCCGGCCATGCTTGAGCGACCGGACAGCCTCCTGCGCGACGGGAGCCGTCTCGTCTTCCAGGCCGAGATACGTGACGGATATCGGCTCGTCCGTCGCGCTCTGCTCATGCCAGTCCCGTCCGGAGGTCGCCGCGATCCGCACGCCCTCGTTCAGCCGATCCGTCCAGAAGGCGAACGCTCGCCTGTTGTCGGCTTTGATCGGGGCGAACGTGCCGGACCACACCTCGACATAATCGAGGTCTTGCCCATTCTCGACTTCAAACTCCCAGTAACATCCGGTACAGATCGGGCTGCCCAGCCGGAACGGATGGGCCATTCCGGCCGCCCCGCCATGCCTCCGCACTTCGGCCGCCCCCGCGCCGGCGCCGCGAATGTCCGCCTGCCTCCAATCCACGAACTGTCGCAGCCCGACGGTAACCATATGTCCATAGAACGTTGTCCACTCCATCCCGGGGATGACGGTAATGCCCGTCTCCGCCTCCGCCGCTTCCTGCTCGGCGAGACCGGACATCGTATTATGATCGGTAAGCGCAATGCAATCGAAGCCTAACTCGGACGCGCCCTTGGCCAATTCAAGCAAGGACTGCCTGCCGTCGCTATGATAGGTGTGCGTATGAAGCTCGCAGGCGATCCACTTCATCGGCATCCCTCCTCCGCCTCGGCGGCCCATACTTTCAACCGGTAGGCGCAGCGTTCCGTTACGATGGAATGGAGGCTCAACGTGACGGTCCATGTCCCTGCGGGAATTGTCCCTCTCTTTAATCCGGGTGAAGCTTCCCGTTCGGAAAGATAAAGCTCCTGAACCGGATCATGACGGTGGCAGGCTCCTCGGTGTCCGCGGCTGTCGTCTATCGACACCGTGATCAAATTGCGGAGGGGAGCATACTGTTCCGCTCGCTCCAGCATCGGCTTCTGCCGTTCCGGCTCGACATAACGTTCGATGCTCCGCTGGATCAACTCTATCGCCAGCTTTCTTTCCTCCAATATTTTGGGAGAATATTCGAATCTGACCCGAAGACCGGGGCACGGGCGATCGAGCTTGAAATGATAGCGAAGATGGGAACGGCTGTCGGCAGGCGTCACTTCATTTTCGATATTAAGCAGCATGGCCAAGCGCCTCCTTCACAAGCATGTGAGAGCGATCCCACAAGCGAACCGCTTCGTAAGTGAGAGCGATCCCACACCTCTAATGTACTGTGAGAATATTCGCAAAGTATCTTCGCTATATTAAAGGTTTATAAAAAATCGCGAAGACGCGATCCGGCTATGCGCTCGCCTCCGCCCCTCCTTCGCTCCCTAATTTACCTCCCAATCATCATTCCTGCGATTTCCGCAAACAAATATGTGCTAACGTAGAGCTAAATCTATTACTCTATTTGGGAGGCTATGGAATGAACAGATTTATGAAGAAGCTGATCGCCGGACTTACCGCCCTCATGCTGCTGATTCCGGTCGGAATCTCCAGCGTGCAGGCGGCTTCGGTCAAGCTGCAGATCGTCCACTTTAACGACGTTCACTCTCGCGTCGAGGAAAGCGACACCAGCATCGGCTATGCCAAGATCGCCGCGCTGATCGAGCAGTTGAAAGCCAGCAATCCTAATACGCTTGTCCTGGATGCCGGCGATACGCTCCACGGGCAGACGATCGCCAACCTGGTCAAGGGAGAAAGCATCGTCGAAATTCTCGACATTCTCGGAATCGATGCGATGGTTGCCGGCAACCATGACTTCAACTATGGACACGAGAGACTGTCCGAGCTGGCGGAGAAGGCCAGCTTCCCTATTCTCGCCGCCAACGTCTACCAAGCGGACGGAACCCGGCTGCTGGAGCCGTATACGATTCGGACGGTCGGCGACATTCGCGTAGCGATCTTCGGACTGGCGACGCCGGAGACGCTGTTCAAGACGCACCCTAACAATGTTAAAGGATTAACGTTCGCCGATCCGGTGGAAGAAGCGAGGAAAATGGTCGAGGAGCTCCGGTCCCGCGCGGATGTCATCATCGCGCTCAGCCACCTGGGGCTGGACGAATCGAGTCTGGAAACCAGCCGACAAGTCGCCGAAGGCGTACCCGGCATCGATCTGATCGTGGACGGGCACAGCCACACCGTGTTGGAGCAGGGCCTGAAGGCCGGCGATACGCTCATCGTGCAAACAGGGGAATACGGCAACAACCTTGGCGTCGTGGAGCTGACGATCGACGACTCGAAGAAAGTCGTCAACCGCGAAGCGCGCCTGATCGCCAGATCGGCCGCCGACGACATCGAAGCTGAAGCGTCCATCTCTGCGATCATTCAGAAGGTCAAAGACGACCAGCTCTCCGTTCTGTCCGAGGTCGTCGGCTCGACGAAGGTTCATCTTCAAGGCGAGCGAGAGTTCGTGCGGACCTCCGAGACGAATCTCGGCAATCTGATCACCGACGCCATGCTCGCGGAGAGCGGCGCCGACGTCGCGCTGACGAACGGGGGGGGCATCCGCGCTTCGATTCCGGCCGGCGACATTACGGTCGGTCAAGTGATTACCGTTCTTCCGTTCGGCAACTATATCCAAACGAAACGCGTGAAGGGCTCCGATCTGCTGGCGGCGCTGGAGCTCGGCGTAGGCTCCTATCCGGAATCGCTCGGCGGATTCCCGCACGTCGCCGGCATGACGTTCACCTTCGACGAAAGCAAGCCTGCCGGGCAGCGCGTTCAGTCCGTTCTCGTCGGCGGCAAGCCCCTGGATCGCAACGAGACCTACCTGTTGGCTACCAACGACTTTATGGCGGCTGGCGGCGACAACTATACGATGTTCAAGGATTACCCGATCGAAAACGACTTTGCGTCGTTGGAGGAAGCGGTCATTCAATACGTTCGTTCCGCAGGCGAACTGAACCCGCAGACGGAAGGACGCATCAAGCCGACAAGCTCGGCCCCGGCCCAGCCGCAGCCGGCTCCGGAGGCCAAGCCTGAGACCCAGCCAGAAGCCAAGCCCGAGGCTAAGCCTGAAACCAAGCCAGAAGCCAAGCCGACTCCGGCGCCGAGCGAATCGCCGAAGTCCTATGTGGTCGTATCGGGAGACAATCTCTCGAAAATCGCCCAGCGCCACGGCACGACCTGGCAGGTGCTCAGCAAGCTGAACAAGCTGGCCAATCCTCACCTGATCTTCCCAGGACAGCGCATTATTCTGCCCTAACTTCCTCTCCAAATCCATCATAAGAGGCTGTCCCAGCAGCAGGTCTGCTCGCTTGCAGGAAATCGGCAAAAATGAAGAAATGGCGGTGCTAGGGGTTATCCCTGCACCGCCATTCCTGGCTTTTAATCGATTGGCCTTCTTGAGCATTACTTCCTACCCGACTCCACGATGCACTTGTCGATCAGCGCCATCCGAATGTACAGGCCGTTGACGGCTTGGCGGAAATACGCGGCTCGAGGATCCTCGTCGACCTCCTCGGTAATCTCGCCTGCGCGGGGCAGCGGATGCAGCACGATAGCCTGCTTGCTCATCCGAGACAGAAGCTCGGCGTCGACGATATATTGGCCGGAAGCCTTCTCGTATTCCTCGGCCGAGGGAAACCGCTCCTTCTGAATCCGCGTCTGATACAGCACGTCGATCGATCCCGCCACCGAGTTCAGATCGCTGGTCTCCGCGTACCGAATGCCCTTCTCGTCCATATAATTTTTTACGTTGTCCGGAATTCGCACATTGTCCGGCGAGATGTAGTAGATCATGACGTCCTGGTAGTTCGCCAGCATGTAGCTTAACGAATGAACCGTCCTCCCGTACGCCAGATCGCCGACCATCGCAATCTTGAGTCCGTCGATCCGGCCGAACTCCTTGCGAATCGTATAGGCGTCGAGCAGCGCCTGCGTCGGGTGCTCTCCCGCACCGTCGCCGGCGTTGATGACCGGGATCGCGGCCACCTTGGCCGCCCGCTTGGCCGCGCCGATCTCGGTGTGGCGCATGACGATAACGTCGCTGTAGCCGCTCACGATGCGGATCGTATCCTCCAGCGTCTCTCCCTTAATCGCGGAGGAGAACTGCGCGGCGTTCTCCGTTCCGATAACGCCCCCGCCCAGCCGGTGCATCGCCGATTCGAAGGACAGCCTCGTCCTCGTGCTCGCTTCGAAGAACAGCGTCGTCATGATCCGCCCCTCGTGGCGGCGATCTCCCCCTCGGGCGACGACTTTCTCCATATCCAATGCCGCGTCAAACAGTAGCTCAAGCTCGCTTCTCTCGAATTGCTTCGCCCCAAGCACGTGATAAAGCTGTTTCATCTATTGTCATCCTCCCCGGACCTGTCCATGCACACCAAGTATTATCCTATAGGATACGGATAAGAATGTAAATCGGGAATCCGCCCGCCCCGGACTGCAGCGCCCCGTCCACGCTCCGCCTTCTCCGCTACTTCCCGGAGGGCCCCGCGCCCCCTTCGGCCATCCATTGCCGGAGCGCGGGCAGACGCGACCGAGCGTCCTCGTATCCCCGGTTGTACAAGGCAAGAAGCTTCGCCGGATTTCTCTCCATCCGTCCGACGTCGATCGGCGCGCTGGGCCGAATCACGAACGACGCGCCCTCGCGCTCCCGCCGGTCGATGTAGGCCAGCGTGCCGTTATAGATCTCGTGCCTGCGCAGCATCGTCTGGACGAAAGCGGGATATTGACCGTAGCCGGCGCGAACCAACAAGGAAAATCGGTTCCTCGACTTTCGGTAGTCGTCGTTGCGAGTCAGCACCAGAATATTGCGTTCGCAGCCGTCCTGTTCCGCCTTGCGCAGCGGGATCGGATCGGCGATGCCTCCGTCCAGCATCGGCCTGCCCTCGTATTCGACGATCGGGGCGATAAAAGGCAGCGAGCTCGACGCGCGAAGCGCCTTCAGCACGTCGAAGCCGGGCTCGCTTTTGTACCGATAGACGGACTCCCCCGTCAGGCAATCCGTCAAGCCCACGACCAGCTCCTCCCGGCTTGCGGCGAACGCGTCGAAGTCGAACGGAACGAGGGAGTTGGGAATTTCGTCGAAAATAAAATCCATTCCGAACAGCTCCCGGCTCTTCAACCAGTTTCTCCAAGACAAATACCGGGGATCGGACACCCAATCGATGTTGACGATTTTATTGCGTCCCCGCTGTCTCGACAGGTAGCTTGCCGCGATGCACGCCCCTGCCGATACTCCGATCGTGTAAGGCAAATACAGCTCCTGCTCCGCAAAATACTCCAGCACTCCGGCCGTATAAGCCGTCCGCATGCCGCCGCCCTCCAGCACCAGACCGATCTTCTCCACTAGACGGCGCCTCCTCCGCAAGTTTCTTCCTGTTTGATTACACTTTTTATTACACTAGCACCGATCCCTTGCACATGCAAACGGCTCGATCCGGATCGGGATCGAGCTTACCTGGCCGCCACCGCTTCGGTTAAGCGAGCCCTTCTTACCGTCCTGACAAGCATAAACGGCTTACGCCGTCCTTAGGATCGGCGGGATAACGTTGTCGGAGGTGATTCAGATAAGGATAACGAATTTGATACTTTCAGAATCACCAAAAAAACCTCCCAAACGGAGGTTTCCTGCGCCATGACGGCAGTGTATGCACGCGGCCGCGCGTCAGACATCCGGCGGCCGGCCGGGAAGCTTCCGGCCCGCCGCACGGATCTTCCCGAGCCGCTAATCCTTCTTTTTCTTGCGCTTGCGAGGCTTCTCGGCTGCGGCGCTCCGGTCTGGCAGCGAAGCAGCCGGCTTGACGAGCGGCTTCGAGGCTCTTCCGCCCTCTCCCCGCCCCTTGCGCTTGCCGTGGGGCTTGCCGCCGTCCGCCTCGTCGTCGATCGTCTTGTAGTTGCCGGAACGGGGCAGCCCCCACATGTCGAGCTCGGGCCCCCGCCTCTTGCCTCTGGCGGCTTTGGCCGCCTTGCCGTTCTCCTGGCCGCCGCCTTCCGGAATCGCGAGCGTCGCCCGTACCGGCGCGGCGCTTCCCTCGGCCGGGACGCGGACAGGCTCCGCCTCGGCTGTCGGGCGCTTCTTCTTCCGCTTTCCGCCGCCGGAGACGACGCTGCTGTAGAAGCCGCCGTCCAGCTCCGCCGGCACCGCCTCGGCGCGTCCGGAGCCCGATCGGCCTCCGGCGCCTCGGCGCTCCCCGCGCTCGCGGCTCTTTCCTGGCGCTGCTCCGCCTTTGCCGCCTCGGCGTCCGCCCGGCTCGCCGGAGCCTCCGCCGACGCCGACCCAGCGGCCCGCGGCGTTCAGCTTCTTGCGCTTGCGCGCGGCGTTGCGGCCGACGCCCGGCCCACGCGCATCGACGAAGCTGACGCGTTCCGCGCTGCGCGGCTTCATGTTGACCAGCTCGAAATCGATCGTGTGCTCGCTCATGTTCACCCGGACCACGCGAATCTCGACCTCGTCGCCGATCCGGTATATTTTCGACGAACGTTCGCCGATCAGCGCCATATGGAGCTCGTGGAAATGGTAATAGTCGTCCGTCATATCGCTGAGACGAATAAGGCCTTCGACCGTGTTTTCCAGCTCGACGAACATGCCGAAGCTCGTGACGCCGCTGATGATGCCGGTGAACTCCTCGCCGATCTTGTCGAGCATATACTCGGCCTTCTTCAGCTTCTCCGTGTCTCGTTCGGCGTCGACCGCCACGCGCTCCCGCTCCGACGATTGCAGCGCGATGTCCGGCATGCGGGCATTCAGCGGATCGAACCGCTGCTCCGGAAGCGCGCCGCCGTTCTCCAGCACCTCGCGCATGACGCGGTGAACGATCAGATCGGGATAACGCCGAATCGGCGACGTGAAATGGGTATAGTAGTCCGCCGCCAGCCCGAAGTGTCCGACGCTTTCCGCATCGTATTTCGCCTGCTTCATCGAACGCAGCAGCATCGTGCTGAGCACCGTCTCTTCCTTCGTGCCGCGAATCTCCTCGAGCAGCGTCTGCAGCGCCCGAGGATGCACCGTATTGCCCTTGCCCCGAACCGCGTAGCCGAAGTTGCCCGCGAACTGCATGAACGTCATCAGCTTCTCGCTCGTCGGCTCCTCGTGAATCCGGTAGACGAACGGCACCTTCAGCCAGTGAAAATGCTCCGCCACCGTCTCGTTCGCCGCCAGCATGAACTCCTCGATAATCTGCTCCGCAATCGACCGCTCACGCTTGACGATATCGATTGGCTTGCCCTCGGCGTCGACGATCACCTTCGATTCCTGGAAGTCGAAGTCGATCGCGCCCCGGCGCATCCGCATCGCCCGCAGCCCCAACGCCATCTCTTTCATCAGCTTAAACGTATCCGCAAGCTCCGAGTAACGCTCGGCCACTTCCGGGTCTTCTTCGTTCACAATTTTCCGCACGTTCGTGTACGTCATTCTCTCCTTCGTCCGAATGACGCTCGTGAACAGGTCGTAGCGAACCCGCTTCATCGTCGCCGGCTCGAATTCCATCTCGCAGGACATCGTCAGCCGGTCCACTTGCGGATTCAGCGAGCAGATTCCGTTCGACAGCCGGTGCGGCAGCATCGGAATGACGCGGTCGACCAGATAGACGCTGCAGCCCCGATTGTAGGCTTCCTCGTCCAGCTTCGACTTCTCGCGCACGTAATAGCTGACGTCCGCGATATGCACGCCGAGCAGCAGATTGCCGTTCGGCAGCCGCTCCACGTTCACCGCGTCGTCCAGATCCTTGGCGTCTTCGCCGTCGATCGTCACGATCACCTTATGTCTCAGATCGCGCCGCCCCTGCTGCACGATCTCCTCCTCCGAGATCGTGTCGGGCGCAGCCTCGGCCTCGGCCAGCACCTCTTCCGGGAAGCTCTCCGGCAAGCCGTGCTTGCGGATGATGCTCAGAATATCGACGCCCGGATCGTCCTTGTGGCCGAGAATTTCGACGATCTCGCCTTCGGCCGCCGTACGGCCTTCCGGATACGTCAAGATGTTCACGACGACCTTCTGGCCGGTTACCGCTCCCTTGAAGTTCTCGGCGCGGATGAAGATATCCTTCGTAATCCGCTTGTCGTCCGGCTCGACGAACCCGAAGCTGTCGTGGTTGTGGAACAGGCCGACGACCTGGGTCACCGCCCGCTTGACGATACGGACGATCTCGCCCTCAAGCTTGCCGTTCTCGTTCTTCGAGGATACCCGCGCCAGCACGATATCTCCGTTCATCGTTCCCTTCATGTCGTTGGCATGAATATATAAGTCGGGATGCTCTTTATCCTCCGGGATGAGGAATGCGAAGCCCTTGGGATGCGTCTGAATGCGTCCGCGCAGCAAATTCATCCGTTCCGGAACGCCGTAACGGTTCGAGCGCGTCAGCAGCACCTTGCCCTCCTGCTCCAGCTCGGTCAGCAGACGGAGAAACTCCTTGAATTCCGCCGCGTCCTCAATGCCGAAATGCTTTTCCAACTCTTTGTAAGTCAATGGTTTATAAGCGGTCTCCCGCATAAAATCGAGCAGTTCCTGCTCCGTGCACAGCGGCATCCGAAATCACCTCGTCCCATTATAGTATACACAGTTTACGGCCTCGGCAATCGGACGAATATCCGTCTGCGCGCCCTCTATGCGCAAAAAGGCAGGAAGCTCTCGCTCCCTGCCTGATCTCATCCCGCATTAGTTTTTCACGAAATAAGCAACCACCAAAGAAAGGATGAAGAAACCAACCGCCAACCCGATCGTCAAGCGCTGCAGGAACAGGTCGATCCCGCGAGCCTTCTGCTTTCCGAACAAGTGCTCAGCGCCTCCGGAGATCGCTCCCGACAAGCCTGCGCTCTTCCCGCGCTGCAGCAGCACGACCGCAATCAATCCGATCGAGAAGATGATCAAAATAATTTTAAGTACGACGTCCATCGCTTACACCCCCTAAACCCCGTTACAAAAACAGTATTTTTATTCTAACACAACCGCAGGCAGGTTGACAACCTTGAGATCATAACCTTGCCGCCGCCCGCTTTCCCCCGTTCGACAGGCTGCGAAGCCGCTCCGCACGCGCGCCCCTTATTCCCGCAGCCGTTCCCCGGCCCCGGCCGCCGCCCGGTATTCCGTCGGAGAAAGCCCGACCTTCTGCTTAAACTTGCGAAAAAAATAGTTCGAGTCGGAGAACCCGCACAGCGACGCGATCTCCGAAGCCTTCAGCGAGGTTTGAACGAGCTGCCGCTTGGCCTCCTCGAGGCGAAGCCGGTTCAGGTAGTCGCTGAAAAACTCCCCCGTCTCCGCCTTGAAGAGACGTCCCAGATAGATCGGGCTTACGTGCAGTTCGCCGGCGACCATCTGCAGTGTCAGCTCCTCGCGATAGTGCTCGAGCAAATAGCGCTCCGTCTCCACCGTCAGCCGGTTTTTCTCGTGCGCGGACAGCTCCCGGACGATCGCGTCGACCTCCTCCAGCAGCCGCAGCACGTCCTGCCGGATCGCCGGAATCGACGCGGACGCGAAAGGTCTGGCGAACAGCTCCTCCGGCAGGCGCCTCCGCGCTTCCTCGGCCCGCAGCAGACGCAGCGTCTCCTTCACGGCCGCGATCCATTCCGAGGCGGCGTACTTCGCCGCAGCGAGCGGATCGGCCTGCTCCAGAGCGGCGGCGAAATCCCGCTCCAGCGCCGCCTCCCATTCCTCCCGGCGGCCGCCTGCCAACGCCGGCGCGAGGCTTTCGCGATCGCCGGCCGCGCTTCCGGCTCCAGGCGAGGCGGCGGCCAGCGAACGGCGGTCCGAGCATTGCACCGGTCCCGTCTGCTCCATGCCGTCCAGCAGCCGCAGCGCGTCATTGTAGGATACATGAGCCAGATGCAGCCGATCCGAGGGCTTCCCGAGCGCGCAGTACCATGGCGTCTTCAGCAGCGCTGCGCATCTGTCCGAAGCGCTTCGCATCCAGGCCAGATTCGCGTCCGCGAACGCCTCCGCGTCCTTCCCCTCGCCGAACATGAGGCAGACGATCTGCTGGCTGGCATTAAGGAATGCGGCTCCCCTGCCGGTTTCCGCGAGCAGCTCGTCCATCGCGTTGTAGATCGCGAACGACCGGAAGTTGCTTTCCGCTTCCGTCAGCTCGCCTTCTCTCGCGTCCTTCCATCCGATTACCGCAGCTTGAACGAGACGCGTATGCGCCACCCGGATTTTCAGAAAATCGAGCTTCTCCCGCAGCTGCTCGTCCTCGATCCGGTTTTCCACCCAGCGGTTCAGCACGTTGTTGCGCAGCAGCTGGAACGTCTCCCGGCGAATCTGCTCGTCCATCCAACGGCTCTCGATCTGCGCCACGCAGGATTTGGCGATCTCCTCCAGCTCCCCCGGATCGACCGGCTTGAGCAGATAATCCTCCACCTGGTATTTCATGGCCTGTCGGACATAGGAGAAATCGTCGTAGCCGCTCAGCACGATCAGATGCGTATTCCAGTTTTTCTCGCGAATTCTCTCCATCAGCTCCAGCCCGTTGCCGTCGGGCATGCGAATGTCGGTGAGAACGAGCTGCGGCGCCTTGCTCAGAAACATCGCGTAGCCCTCGTTCCCGCCCTCGGCCTCGCCCACGATCTCGATGCCGAGATTTTCCCAGTCGATCAGATGCTTCAGTCCGTTGCGGATATATTCGTCGTCATCGACGATCAGCAGCTTAGGCATGCTCTTGCGTCCCCCTAGGTGTCGAATCGGCCGGCAGCTTCATCGTCAAGGCGAAGCCCTTCTCCGGGGGCAGCGGGTTGACGAATAGACCGTAAGGGTCCCCGTAATAGGACCGGATTCTCTCGTGAATGTTTTTAAGACCGAGATGCTCCGTCGGAATGACGTGCTTGGCGGTCAGCCAATCGTTCAGCTTGGCCTGCTCGGAGAGCGTCGCGCCCTTGCCGTTGTTCCAAATCTCGATTAACCGGGCTCCCGTTTCTTCCTCCCGCCCGATCTTCAGGCGAATGACCGGATGGTCCGCCTTCTCCAGCTCTCCGTGCAAAATCGCGTTCTCGACGATCGGCTGCAGGCTGAACTTCGGCATCAGACAGTCTCGCAGGTCCTCCTGGCTCTCCGCCTCCAGTTCAATCTGCTTCGTCTTGCCCATGAGCAGCAGATCGAGATAATACTGCGTATACCGAAGCTCCTCCTCGACCGGAATCTCTTCGCTCTCCGTCTTGAGCAGCCAGCGGTACAGCCGGCCGAGGTAGAACAGCTTGTTCGCCATCTCCGGCTGCTTGCCGACGACGGCCTGCATGCGCAGCGATTCCAGCGTATTGTACAGAAAATGGGGATTGATCTGCATTTTCAGCGCCAAATACTCCGCATTGCTCTTCTGAACGTCCGCCACGTACACCCGGTTAATATAATCCTGCAGCTCCCGGGTCATCCGGTTGAAGCGGTCGATCAAATCCCCGATCTCGTCGTTCCCGCTCCGCTCCATCGGCTCGGCGAAAGGATTGGCCTGAACGCGCTTGAAGTGCTGGGTCATGCTTCGGAGCCGCTTGATGACGAAGCCGAGAATGTAGTGCATCAGCAGCATGCAGACGATCCAGATCGCGAACAGGCCGCCGATGATCAGCAGCCCGATCTCCGACAATCTGCCCTGAATGCTCGCCTTGCTGACCATGCCGACGACGCTCAGCCCGTATTGGGGAATATCCGCGGAAGCCCGCAGCATGCCTTCTTCCCGGAGCGCCTCCCCCTCCCGGCTGTCCAGCAGCGTGACGCCGGACTGAAGGATGACGACCCGGCCGTCCCGATTCCCCTCTGGCATGAATTTCGCGAACAGCGTGCGGGAATCGATGATCGTCATAAAATAACCTGTCACGTTGTCGTTGCGAATATCCGAGAAATCGAAGAGCGGATTGGTCAAATAAAGCAGCGGACGGTCGATGTTGCCGTACAGCCCGTCGGCGCGCCCGATAAACGGATACTCGAACGTGCGGGGCATCGAAGCGAGCAGGCCCGCCAGCTCGAACTCGCGATCGAGCGCCGCCGACGGATAACGGCTCTTGTGGAACAATTCCCCGTCCGCGCTCCGGTACATCAGCACCGACATAACATTCGCATTGCGCTCCAGCATATAAGACTGCAGCCCGGTGAAGTACTTGCGTTCGGCGATCGCTTCCTCCTCCGTGTGCGGCACGCCTTCCGGCAGAAAGCGGGAATAATAGCCGGGCGTATCTCCGCTCAGCGGGTAGACGGCGATCGTTTCCCGCTTGAACTGCGTAATCAGATCGGCCAGCTCCTCCCGAAGCAGATCGGTGCGAATTTTAAGCAAATCGTTCTCCCGTTCCTCCAGCAAGCCGTAAAAACGGTAATACGTCAGCAGTCCGATCAGCACGAACACGAGCAGCTGAGCCGCGCCGATTCCGAGCGTCAGCTTGCGGAAGACGAACCGTCCGATCAAGTTGCGATAGATTCTGACTAACATGGAACCCTCCCGGCCGTGCAGCGGCAAATCGTTTAATTCGTCCAGCGAATCGCAACTTATTCCTGTAGAGAGCGTTTTCCGCTCCGAAATATACTAGAACTGTAGCAAATCTCAACAAGATTCGAAAGGGGATCATTAGATGAAAACTAGAAAATGGCCGCGCTTGGCCGCTGCTTCGACGCTTGTTCTGTCCTTGGCTCTGACTGCGGCTTGCGGCAACAGCAGCGAGCCGGCCGCTTCCGGCAGCCCTTCGGCCTCCCCGGGCCAGTCTCCGTCCCCGGCGAACGGGGAAACGGTGGAAATCTCCTTCCTGTCCCTGATCACGACCAACCTGACCGAGCAGTTCTGGGACAAGTGGATCGCCGACTTCGAGACGAAAAATCCCGGCATCAAAGTCAAGCGGATTCAGGCGCCTTCTCTTGAAGGCTTGAACGACAACTACGCCAAGACGCTGCTGACCTCCGGCGATTTCCCCGACGTGCTGAGCAACATCTCCTATCAGGATTTCGCCAAGGCCGGCGCTCTGATGGACATTCCGATCGACGACGACATCAAGAAGATCAACGATTACGAATCGCTGCTGCTGGACGGCAAGCTCTACACGCTGCAAGCCTACCTGCAGCCGCACACGCAAATTTTCTACAACAAGGATCTGTTCGCCCAAGCCGGCATCGAACAGCTGCCCCGCACGTGGGACGAGCTCGAAGCGGTCGCCGAGAAGCTGAAGCAGGCCGGCATCACGCCGCTGCTCACCGCCGGAGACTGGATGACGACGCTGACGTTTTCCATTCTGACCGGTCCGGAGATTTTCGGCAAAAATCCGAGCTGGTACGCGGACAAGAACGCCGGAACGGTAAGCTACCAGGACGAGAACTGGATGACCGTCGCCAGCCGCTACAAGGATTTCGCGTCCAAAGGCTACTTCAACAAAGGCGCGCTCAGCATCGGCTACGAGCAGGTCGAGCAGGAATTCCTCAAGGGCAACGGCGCGATGTATCCGATGGGCTCCTGGTTCACGGCCGCCTACGCGGCGGCTAATCCGGACTTCGAGGCCGGCGTATTCGCACCGCCGACGCTGGACGGAGAGAAGACGTACATGTCGGGCTCCCGCGGAACGAGCTTCGCCGTATCGAATACGACCGCGCATCCGGAGGCGGCGCTGAAGTTCGCCAAGTACTTGGCGCTCGATCCCGATTTCCACAAGGCGTTCGCCGCCAGCGACGGCATGTTCTCCGGTCTCGTCGAGCCGGTGAACGACGAGTTCTCCCCGCTGCAGCAGGAGATTGCGGATCTGCTGAAGGAAGCGGGCACGATGTCGGGCTACGAGACGCAGCGCGCCGGAGATTTCCCGGTGAACGGGCTCGGCAACCAGCTGGCCAAGGTCGGCCAGAATCTGCTGCTCGACAACAGCGACCTCGCCAAGGAAATGAAGAGCCTCGACGAATACTGGGAGAAAAACAAGTAACAGGCGCCGGACTCCGGTCCGGATCGCCCACACCGCAGTCCCGAACCGAAAGCCAAGGGTACACGCGACCGTCGCCTGTACCCTTGCTTTTTCCCTCCGGACCGCAAGCAAGGGAGTGAACCGATTATGAGAAAAGACGTTTGGACGCGGGGATTGCTGTTCGGCCCCGGCTTCCTCGTCTACCTGGTCTTCATGATGATTCCGATCGGCATGTGCGTCTACTACAGTCTGCACGATTGGGACGGCCTTAGTCCGGCCTACGCCTTCATCGGGCTGGACAACTTTATCTCGGCTTTGTCCGACACCGACTTTCAGCGCGCCCTGCGCGTGACCGCCGTCATCACGATCGCGGGCACGATCGCGATTAACGCGCTTGGCCTGCTGTTCGCCGTGCTGCTCAACAAGCCGGGCCGCATGATCAACCTGTACCGCTCCGTCTTCTTTTTCCCGCTGCTGCTGAGCGCCGTCGTCGTCGGCTTCCTCTGGAAGGCGATTCTGAACTACAACGGCATTCTGAACGGCGTGCTGGAGCAGCTCGGCTTCGAGAAGCTGGAGATTTTCGGCGTCCCGAGCACCGCCATCCTGACCATCACGATTCTGATCGTCTGGCAGAACGTCGGGGGCGTCATCGTCCTCTATCTCGCCGGCCTGCAGGGCATTCCGAACGACCTGTACGAAGCGGCCAAGATCGACGGAGCCGGACGGCTGCAGACGTTCCGCAGCGTCACCTTCCCGATGCTGGCGCCCAGCATGACGATGTGCATGATCTTCATCTTCACGACGCTGGCGCGGGAGTACGACCGGATTGCCGTGCTGACGAACGGCGGACCGGGCGGGGCGACGGAGACGGCCGCCTTCACGATCGTCAAGCTCGGCATCAACACGAACCGGTTCAGCTACGCCGCTTCGCTGGCCGTCATTCTGATGGCGCTCGTCGCCTTCATTTCCATCGTCATGACCCTTTATTTGCGCAAGAGAGAGGAGCGGATCCTATGAGCGAACGCTTGGCCAACCGGCTGCGGCACGTCTTTCTGATTTTGCTCTGCCTCGTGCTGCTCGTTCCGTTCTATATCGCCGTCGTTAACGCCTTTAAGCCGAAGGACGCGATCGTCGCCGATCCGATGGGCATTCCGTTCGCGCAGCTGACGCTGCGGAACTTCGCCGAGGCGGCGTTCACGCCGACCTTCAACATCTTTAAGGCGTACGGGACCACTGCGCTCATTACGATCGCCTCCATCGTCTGCCTCGTCGCGTTAGGCTCGATGATGTCCTACGTGCTGGCGAGAACGAAGCATCGCTTCTTCACCTTCGCTTACTTGCTGCTTCTGGCCGGAATGATGATCCCTCCGCAGGTGATTCTCATTCCGATCATCAAGCTGCTGCGGGCGCTGGGCCTAATGTTCTCCGAGACCGGGCTCATTCTGTACAACACCGGATGGTATATCCCGTTTACGGCCTTTATCTATACCGGATTTATTCGCACCATCTCGAAGGAGCTTGACGAGTCGGCCATGATGGAGGGCGCGAACGGATTTCAGATTTTCTGGCGCATCATCTTCCCGATTCTGAAGCCGCCGACCGCATCGGTCGTTATCTTCCTGTTCCTGTTCGTCTGGAACGACTTCCTGAACCCGCTCGTGCTGCTCGGCTCCACGAAGGGCTACACCGTAACGACCGGCATCTACATGGCCGTCGGCCAGTACAGCACGAACTGGGATCAGATTTTCGCCCTTGTCGTGCTCGCCTCGCTGCCGGTGCTGATCGTCTTCCTGCTGCTGCAGCGCTATTTTGTCTCCGGCCTCGCAGACGGAGCCGTCAAAGGATAACCGAAAGGATGATTCGCAATGGGAAAAACGCTTATGAGCGCGCTCGTCTACGAGGGCCCGCGAGAAATGAACGTCCGGGGCACGCCGATCCCCGAGCCGGCCGACGGCGAGGTGCTGATCCGCGTCGCCAAAGCCGGCATCTGCGGCTCCGAGCTGAGCGGCTACCTCGGCCACAATTCGCTGCGCAAGCCGCCGCTGGTCATGGGACATGAATTTGCCGGCACGATCGCCGCGCTCGGACGCGGCGTGCAGGGGTTCAAACCCGGCGACCGCGTCACGGTCAATCCGCTCCTCTCCTGCCGCGTCTGCCGCAGCTGCCGCGAGGGCGCTCCGCAGCTGTGCGAGAGCCGGAAGATCGTCGGCGTTCACCGTCCCGGCGCGTTCGCCGAATATACGACGGCCCCGGCGGCGAGCGTCTACCTGCTGCCGGAATCGGTCTCCATGGAGGCGGGCACGCTCGCGGAGCCGCTGGCCTGCGCCATTCACGCGGCCCGGCTGGCCGAGCTCGACCCGGCCGATCGGCTGCTCATCTACGGCGGCGGACCGATCGGGCTGCTGCTCCTGCAAGCGGCGCGACGCTTCGGCCTGAGCCGCATCGTGCTGGCCGAGCTGAATCCGCACCGCCGGCAGATCGCGGAGGCGCTTGGCGCGATCGCCGTCTCCGGCGAGGACGAGCTGAACGCCGCGATGCCGGAAGGCGGCTTCGACGTCGTCGCCGACGCGGTCGGCGCGGCCGCCACCCGGATGCAAAGCGCAATGCGCGCCCGCCTCGGCGGCAGAGTCGTGTTCTCCGGATTGCACGAGGCGGACAGCCTGCTGCCGGTCAACGTCATCATCCGCAACGAGCTGAAGCTTAAGGGCGCCTTCTGCTATGCCGACGGCGACTTCGAAACCGCGCTGCATTGGCTGGCCGACGGCAGCGTCGGCCTGGACGACTGGTTCAAGATCAGCCCGCTGTCGGAGGGCAAAGCCTCCTTCGAGCTGCTGCTGTCCGATCCGGGCCCCGTCGCCAAAATTTTGCTGTCCATCTAAAGGAGGTTCCCCCCTATGAAGAAGCTTCATGGAGTCATTCCGATTCTGCCGGCT
The DNA here is from genome assembly GCF_042654645.1 of Cohnella hongkongensis. NCBI lineage: Bacteria > Bacillati > Bacillota > Bacilli > Caryophanales > Paenibacillaceae > Cohnella > Cohnella hongkongensis. The sequence goes on from NZ_JBHSEP010000026.1 coordinate 24,608, forward strand.
CCGTTCACCGACGACGGCGCGAGCGTCGATTACGCCGACCTGCGCTCCATCATCGATACGGTTATCGCCGAAGGCGTGCACGGCGTCGCCCTGCTCGGGGTCGCCAGCGAGTTCTATAAGATCGACGACGCCGAGAGACGGCTGATGATCGAGACGACCGTCGAGCACGTCGCAGGCCGCGTGCCGGTCGTCGTCAATATTACGCGCAACGCCACCGAGCTGGCCGTCAAGGACGCGCGCCATGCGGAGGAAGTCGGAGCGGACGCGGTCATGATCGTGCCTCCGTCCTTCATCCCGCCGGGCAACGCGGCCATCATCGAGCATATTCACGCCGTCGCGGACAGCGTTAAGCTGCCGGTCGTCATCCAGTATGCCCCGAACGTGACCGGCGTTTCCATTCCGGTGTCCACCTTCCTGGACATCGAGCGCCAGAGGGGCGGCGAGCTGTATATAAAAGCCGAATCCGTGCCTCCGGGGCCGATGATCAGCGCGATCGTCGAGCAGACCGAAGGCCGGATGGGCGTATTTATCGGCAACGGCGGCGTCCAGACCTACGACGCGCTCGAGCGCGGAGCGGTTGGGCTGATGCCCGGAGCGGCGATGGTCGCCCCGTATCTGGCCATCTATGACGCTTTCGTTCGCGGGGATCGCGAGTCCGCGTTCCGCCTGTTCAACGACCTGCTTCCGGTTCTGAACCATACGACGCAGGCGGCGGAGCTGTTCGTCCAATTCGAGAAAACGATTCTGAAAGCCCGCGGCGTCGTCAAGAACGACGTCTGCCGCCGTCCGAACGCCGTTCCGGACGAAGCGATGCAGGCGATGCTGCGGCGCTACAGCGATGTGATGAAGGAGCGCTTCGGCGCTCCGCTGATGCCCTAACTCGGGAAGGAAGTGACAAGGATGAGCGTTAGCGACCTATCGACCGTGCGCATCGGCTTCATCGGATGCGGAGGCGTAGCGGACCTGCATGCCCGGGCGATCGCCCGCTGCTCCGCCGCCCGCCTCGTCGCCGTCAGCGACCGCAACGACGAGCTGGCCGCCGCGAAGGCCGCCGACTGGGGAGCGGACGCGCGTGCGACGGAGCAGCTTCTGCAGGCGGACGACATCGACGTCGTCTATGTGCTGACCCCCATGGAAAGCCATATTGAGCTGGCCGAGGCCGTCCTGCAGCGCGGCAAGCACGTGCTGGTCGAGAAGCCGGTCAGCTACGATCTCGACGGGATCCGCCGGCTGATCGATCTGGCCGAGCGCCAGGGCAAATGGTGCGTTCCCGGCCACAGCTACTTGTACTTGCCGGAGCTGGCGCGCATGAAGCGTCTGATCGGAGAAGGCGCCGTCGGACAGCCGCTGTCGATGTTCATGAGCGAGATCTACCGCATGCCGGACGACCGGGCCCGCCTCTATCACGGGCCGTCCATCGAGGTGCTGTGCCATCAGATCTATCTGATGGTCGCCTTCCTCGGGGCGCCGCGCCGGATTCAGTCGTTCGCCGGAGCCATCCGGCGCGAGCTGTTCCCGGACGGCGACGAGCAGGTGACGGTCAACGCCGAGTTCGAGAGCGGAGCGCTTGCCCACCTGTACGTATCCTGGGCGGGAGAGGACGAGACCGCCGATCCGTGGACCTTCAAGCTTAAGGTGCTTGGAGAAACCGGAGGCATGCACTTCTCCCGGCGCGACCAGGTGAACGGCTCCGTGGACGTTCAGAGGGAATATCCGCTGTATCTGGAGATGTTCGAGCGGCAGACGGAGCATCTCGTCCGGCGCTGCATTCTGGGCGGCGAACCGCCCCTGTCGACGATGTCCGACGCGCTGCGCACGATGGAGATTGCCGCCGCGGTGCGGCGCTCCTTCCGGAACGGAACGGTAGAAGCTTTGACATTTTAACGAAAGACGGTGACAGATATGAGCGAACTGGTCATTACGAATATTGAGACGATTCGCCTGTCCTATCGCTATAGCGAGGAAGAGCGCTGGCAATGTCCGGGCTGGACGACGCTGCAGCGCAACGCGACTCTGGTACGCATCTGGACGAATAAAGGCATTCACGGCATCGGCGAGGTCAGCGAGGATTCCTGCATTCCGCAGTCCGTCTCCTCGATTATCGACGAGCACTTCCGCGGCATGCTGATCGGAGAGAACCCCTTCGACATCGAGAAGCTGTGGCGCAAAATGTTCGTCCGCTCCCTGCACTGGGGCCGCAAGGGCGGCGCGATCAAAATCATCAGCGGTCTGGAGATCGCCCTGTGGGACATCGTCGGCAAGGCGTTGAACCGTCCGGTGTACGAGCTGCTCGGCGGCGTCTGCCGCGACCGGATCCGCGTCTATGCGAGCGCGGGCATGAGCAACGAGGAGAACGAGCTGATCGAAGAAATGCTGCGGCATAAGGAAGAGGGCTATACGGCGCTGAAAATGCGGATCGGCAGCAGCCCTCGCGGCGACGTGGAGAAAGTGCGCAAAGTGCGCGACGCCATCGGCAAGGACATCGATCTGATGGCCGACGCAGGCATGAGCTACGTGGACGCGACATGGGACTTCAACACGGCGCTGCGGGTGGCCCGCGGCCTGGAGCCGGCCGATCTGTTCTGGCTGGAGGAGCCGCTTATTAACGACGACATCGACGGGTACGCCCGCCTCGCGGCCGAGGTCGACATTCCGATCGCTGCCGGAGAGAACGAATATACGAAATACGGCTTCAAGGAGCTGATCGCCCGGCGCGCCGTCGACATCGTCCAACCGGACGCCACCCGCAGCGGCGGCATTATGGAATGCAAGAAAATCGCCGCCATCGCGGACGCGTTCCAGATGCGCATGGCGCCGCACATCTTCACGTCCGGCGTGTCGCTCATGGCGAACCTTCACCTGATCGTCTCCTCGCCCAACGCGATCATTATGGAGTACGACCGCACGATCAATCCGCTGCGCGACGAGCTGCTCGTCGAGCCGCTGAAATACGAGAACGGCTTCGTCACGTACCCGAAGGGCATTCCGGGCCTCGGCGTCAACCTGACGGACGAGCTGATCGAGAAATTCAAGTTCATTCCGGGCGAAATTTTGAGCAAGGGCCCGTTCACCTGCGATCATGCGTATTGACGCGCATCAGCACTTCTGGAACATCGAGCGGCTGCACTATCCGATTCTGAGCCCGGAAGCGTTCGGAGCGCTGTACCGCACGATCGAGCCGCCGGAGCTGGAGCCGCTGCTGCAGGAGGCCGGCATCGGAGGCACCGTCGTCGTGCAGGCGAAGGACGGCCTGGACGAGACCGAGTATTTGCTCGAGCTGGCGGATCGGTATCCCTGGATCGCCGGCGTCGTCGGCTGGGTCGATCTGACCTCCGCGGATCGGGCCGCCTTGCAGCTTCAGGCGCTGAGCCGGCATCCGAAGTTCAAGGGCGTCCGTCATCTGATCATGGTCGAGCCGGACAACGATTGGCTCGTCCGCCCCGACGTTCTGGAAGGACTTCGCGCGCTGGCTGATTCCGGCTTCTCCTTCGACGCGGGCGCGGAATTCCCGAAGCATCTGCAGCACGTGGAGACGATCGCCCGGGCCGTGCCCGGCTTGCGGATCGTCATCGACCATCTGGCGAAGCCCCCTGTCGGCGAACTGGAGAGGGCCGCCTGGGAAGCGGAGCTGGCTCGCGCCGCCGCCCTCCCTAACGTCTACTGCAAGCTGTCCGGCTTGAACGCCGCCGGTCCGATCGAGACCGCCGTTCAAACCGCGCTTCGCCTGTTCGGAGCCGACCGTCTCATGCTCGGCAGCGACTGGCCGATCTCCAATTCCGGTCTTCCTTACGGGGAAGCGCTGGATCGTCTCGTCCGCGCCGCCGGAGACCTCTCCCGGGAGGATCTGGACGCTCTCCTTGGAGGAACGGCCATGGCGTTTTACCGTTTATAGCCGGCTGCCGCCGTCTGTCCGCCTACCGGGCGAACGAAGGCGAACGAACGACGTCCGGCGGAAAGGAGCCGTTATGAGTCAAGAGAGATCGCCGCAGCCGCGCCGCTTCGGCAGCGCCGTCCGCGTCCGCGCGGAGCGCTGGGAGGAGTACCGCAGGCTGCACGAAGCCGTATGGCCGGAGCTGCTGGAGCTGTTCCGGACGTACGGCGTCCGCAACTTCACGATTTTCCATTACGAGCAGCTGCTCTTCAGCTACAAGGAATATGTAGGCGAGGACTACGAGCGGGATATGGCCCGATTGGCGGAAGAGCCTCTCATGCGCCGCTGGCTGGAGCTGACCGATCCGTGCCAGCTTCCGCTCTCCCCTTCGTCGGGCTCCCTGTGGGCCGATATGCAGGAAATCTTCCATATGGACGGCAGCGGGAAAGGAGATTAACACGATGAAATGGTTAACGATGAACAAAAACGGGGCTTATCGGCTTGGCGTACAATTGGAGGAGGGCGTGCTGGACGTCGAGGCGGCGCTGGCCGCTCGCCCGGCGGAGGGCGTTCCCGCAGAGCCGCTCGCTCTGCTTCGCTCCGGCGCTTCAGGCCTTCGGGCGCTGGCCGATTATATCGCCGATCTTCGCCGCAGCGGCCTGCCGAAGCTGCTTCAGGAGAACGAGGTCGCCTGGGCGGCCTGCGTGCCGAATCCCGGCAAAATCATCTGCGTCGGCCTGAATTACCGCAAGCATGCCGACGAATCGAAGCTGCCTTATCCGGCCGTGCCGCTGCTGTTCAGCAAGTTCGGCAACGCGATCGCCGGACAGGGCGCGGACGTCCGCATCCCGGATGGCACGGCGGAAGTGGACTACGAGGTCGAGCTTGGCATCGTCATCGGCCGCACGGCCGCCTCCGTCGACGAAGCCTCCGCGCTTGATTACGTGCACGGCTACTGCGCCGTCAACGACGTCTCCGCCCGGGACTGGCAGATGCGCACGTCCCAGTGGATGCTCGGCAAGACGGCGGACGGCTTCTGCCCGATCGGCCCTTACACGGTGACGGCCGACGAGGTTGGCGATCCGCAAAATCTTGGCTTGCGCACCTGGGTGAACGGAGAACTGCGGCAAAACTCGAGTACGAAGGATATGATTTTCTCCTGCGCCGAGATCGTCAGCTACATCTCCCGCCACATGACGCTGGAGCCGGGAGATCTGATTCTGACCGGCACCCCGGAAGGCGTCGTCTTCGGGCTTCCGCCCGAACAGCGCGTCTACCTGAAGCCGGGCGACGTCGTCAGCGTGGAGATCGACAAGCTGGGCAGGCTGACGAATCGCTTCGTTTGACCTGATCGAACGACAGCCGGACACCGTCGCTCCCTGGGAGCGCTGAGTGTCCGGCTGTCGTTCGTATTCAGAAGAAATCCATCAAGAACGGCGTTCTTTCCGGAATACGGCGCTCCAGCCGCCGCAGGCTCTCGTGCGGGCCGGAGAGACGTCCGACCGAAGCGAGCCAAGTCGGCTTTCGGCCTCCGAGCAGCATAGCCGTCAGCGTCTGAATGTCGCAGACGATCGCTTCGCTGCCGCTCTCGGAGTCCTGTCCCGTGCCGGAATCAAGCCGCTCCAGCGTCCCTTCCCCGTCCTCGCTCCAAGACAGCCGGAACGTTCCGGCGTTCCACGGCGCATGCCGGTCCTCCAATTGCAGCAGCGCCGACTCCGCGCTCGCCCCCTTCTCCCAGGCGTACTGCTTCGCGAACGCTTCCGCGTCGACGATTCGAGACATGAAGTACGGAATCAGCTCCTGACCGATTCTCGGGTCGCCCAGCAAGTAAGGAAGACCGTCGTCGACCGGAGCGATCAGCGTCGTTTCGCCGATCATGGAGTCGTGATTGGCGATAAACGTCCATAGCGCCGTCCGGGCCGTTTCGCTCAACGCGGCCATCTCGTGCACCGTCATTTTGCCGTCGAGGCAGTTGTAGTACACGTAGCCTTCCGGAGTCCCCTCTTCATTGAAGTAGACGGCTGCCGGCCCTTCCTCGCGCAGCGAGCGCTCCGTCCACCATTCGCCGGAACGCGCCAACGTTCCGTTATACCGGGAGGCGTAAGCCGAGTAGACCGCGTCCAGAACGGCCGCGTCCGGCTTCTTCATTCGCCGCACCTCGCCGGGCGTTTCCTTGCGGGACGGCAGCAGGCGGGTCTCGATCGCGTACTTCTTGCGCTCGATCGTCAGCTCGTACCCGTATTTCCTGTAGAACGGGAAAGAGAACGGATGCAGCATACTCAAGCTTTGGCCCTCTTTCCTCATCGTTTCCAGCGCCTGAGAGAGCAGCCGGCCGACGCATCCCTGCCTTCTCGCTTCCGGCCACGTCGCGACGCCGGCCACGCCGCCCATCGCCATTTTTCTCCCTTGAACCCAGACTTCCAGAGGAAGCACGGTCAACGCCGACAACAGCTTATTTTGCCCGTCGAAGACGCCCCAGTCCTGCTCGGGGCGATAGGTCCGCCTTCGCTGCTCCAACTGCTCTTCCGTCCAGCGGAGCTGGAAGGCGAACTGGGACAGCGCCATTCTCTCGTCGTAATCTTGCGTCGTCAACTGTCGGATTTCCAACGGAATCCACCTCGTTTCTTTTCGTAACGCCTCCCTCCATCCTAACAAAAAGAAGCTTCCGCCGAAACCGCTCTCTCCGAAGATCGGAGGCACTACGACGATGTCGGAGGGATTCCCGTCAGATTGCAAATGGGACAGTGCGGCCCCGAAGCAAAACAACCCCTGCCCCTGCTGATCACCCGGTCACCCGATGAACCTGACCGACGAACCTTCCGTTCCGATGATGCCGGCCTTGGATCTGCATGCGAGCTGTCTCCTTCCTGCTGGGAGCCGTGGCGATCAGACTTCCAGCGCGCTCCCGATGTCGTATTCCTTCAGATCGATGTCCGTCCCCCGCCCGAGAGCCAGCCTCGCCAACTGGCTGCCCAGATAAGGGCCGACGGTGAGCCCGGATGCTCCGAGTCCGTTGGCCGCGAGCAGCCCCTTCCACCCCGGCACGGGACCGATGACCGGCAGAAATCCGGGGGTATACGGTCGAAAGCCGACCCGCGCCTCCGCGTAAGCGGCGTCGGCCAGACCCGGCGCAGCCTCCAAGCCTTTATTGAGAACCTCCTGCATGCCGGCCGCCGTCAGCCTCGTATCGTAGCCTTCGACGCCGTTCTCGTGCGTCGCTCCGATCACGATCCTCCCCTGCCCGAATGCGAGCAGGTATTGGTCGCTGGGCGGAATGACGACCGGCCAGTTCCCGGTGCCCGGATCTTCCCTCAGCTCGAGATGCATAATCTGCGCTTTCTGGAAGCTCACGTTAAAGCGGATGCCCAGCGGCAGCAGAAGCTCCTTCGCCCACGCTCCGGCGCAGGCGATCACGGCGTCCGCCGGGTAGCTCTTCCCGCCGGCAAGCGCCCCGGTCGCACGCTTCCCCTCGCAGGTCAATTCGGCATCCCCCCGAACGAGAACGGCTCCATGCCGAACCGCCGCCCGGATGAGCGCGTCGCGAAGCGCGCGGCCGTCCACTCTCGCCGCTCCGCCGATCCGAACGGCCCGGTAGCCTTCGGCCAGCAGCGGGAACCGCTCGCGAGTTTCCCGCTCGTCCAGCGCCGCGATTTCGCCGATTTCCGGCGCCTCCTCCTTCCGAAGACGCGCCCGCTCCTCGATCCTGCCGATCTGCTCCGGATCCGTATGAATACTAAGCGCCCCGACTCGCGCATACCCCGTGTCGGTCTCCCCGTCCTGCCGCAGCTGTTCGATCAATTCCGGGTAATAACGCGCCCCCGCCTTGGCCAGCGTGTACCACGCCCGGTTGCGCCGCTGCGATAGCCAAGGGCAGATGATGCCCGCCGCGGCGTCCGTCGCCTGTCCCGGGTCCATGCGATCGATCAGCGTGACGCCTGCCCCGCTCCGGGCCAGCTGATAGGCGGTTGACGCTCCGAGAATTCCCGCCCCAATGACGATGTACGTGTTCATTCTTGCGTCCCCTCTGCCGTTCCTCCGTCAATTTATGGACAATGGTATGGAATTCCATGTAGAAAGTCAATGCAGGGAAGTCGCGGCAAAGCTCGCCCCTCCCCTCCCTTCAACGCCAACAAGCGGCCGTTCGTCTCATCCCGCCGAGACGAAGGCCGCTTCCGTTCGATGAATGCGCTGCCGCTTCCGCTTGTTCCGTCCGGCCCCCGCCAGCAGTCGGCAATAGGAACGGAGGGTTCGGACCGATCCCTCCGCTCATGCCTTAATTCCAACCGCGCGCCTTGAACCACTCGAAGTTGTTTTTCGCGCTGACGATCGAAGACACCTCGTACTGCTCCTGCTCGATAATGACGTACTCCACGCCGGCTTCCTCGCAAGCGGCCAGCGCCGAATCCCAATCCACCGTTCCTTTGCCGATCTCCGAGTCTTTGCCGTCCTCTCGGAAATCCTTGGCATGAACGACCGGCAGACGTCCCGCGTATTTTTTGACGTATGCCGCAGGGTTCTGCCCCGCCACCTGCACCCAGCCGAGATCGAACTCAGCGAACAGCAGCTCGGCCGGTACTCTCTCCAGGATGTGATCGATGACCAGCTTGTCGCCGACCGGCTTGAACTCGAACGCATGGTTATGGTAGCCGAACTCGAGGCCCGCCTCTTTCACGATTCTCGCCGCCTGCTCCAGATGATCCGCCATTTTGTACACGTTTTCGAGCGTCGGGTTGTCTCCAAGCGGATACCACGGCACGATAAACCGCTTAATCCCCAGCTCCTGCGCGTACTCCACCTGCTTCTTCAAGTTATCCCAGATCGCCGGATCGTTGACGGTCAGACCGACATGCGCCGAAGGCGCGTTCAAGCCCGCATCGGCCAGCGCTTGCTTCACTTCTTTCGCGGCATGACCGTAGTAGCCGGCCAGCTCCACGTTCTTGTACCCGATTTCGCCGATCTCCTTGATCGTGCCGAGGAAGTCCTTCTCGCAGCGGTCGCGCACGGAATACAGTTGAATGCCAAGCTGAGGTTTGCTCATTCTATTTTCCACCGTCCTATGGTTTGGTAGTTCGCACGGAGACCCGCACGCCTTGTATGCCTGTTCATCTCTATTATAGGCGCGCGAATGCGTTCTCACGATAGGAGTTTTTGTCTTCTTTATATGCATTTTGGAGAACGATCGGCGCACTGGAACAACTTTCCTCCCCTTTCTCTCGTATTATTGTTGAAGAACCTACGGAAAGGATGGACGACGTTATGGAGCGGGAAACGGCAGAAACGGACCTCGCCGGATCGCCGGCGCCCAGGAAACGCCTGAGCGGTAAAAAAAAGCTGCTCTACGGCAGCCTCGGCGTCTTTCTTGCCATCGCATTAATTGCGGCGTACTATGCGTATTCGATTTATTCTTTCGCGGACCGCATCTATCAGCCGCCCGCGGACCCTCCGCCGAGCGCGAGCCTCCCGCTCGACGGAAGCGAGCCGACTCCGATCGCGTCCATCGAACCGCCTGACCGGTTCGGAGACGAGCGGATCAACATTTTGCTGCTTGGCGGCGATTCGCGCGGGACGAGCAGCAAAGCCAAGCCCCGATCCGATACGATAATCGTCGTATCCATAGATCCGGTCTCCATGAGCGCGCATCTCTTCTCTCTGCTGCGGGACACCTACGTGGAGATTCCTCGTTACGGGCCGAACCGGTTGAACGCCGCGATCACGCTCGGGGGACCGCAGCTGGCGATGGAGACGGTGCGGAATCTGATCGATCAGCCCATCCACCATTACGTCTACACCGATTTCGAGGGCTTCATCTCCCTGATCGACGAGTTGGGCGGCATCGAGCTGGACATCGAGAAAAGGATGAGGCATATCGACAAGCGGGACGATCCGAGGTACAACATCGATCTGGAGAAGGGCTTGCAGAAGCTCGACGGACTGACCGCCCTGCAGTATGTCCGCTTCCGAGGGGACGCCATGTCCGACTTCTCCAGATCTGAGCGGCAGCGCAACTTTCTCTCGGCCGTCGCGGCCAAGCTGAAGTCGACGACGACGCTGTTCAAGCTGCCGCAGCTGCTGAACGGAATTGCCCCCTACATCGAGACGAGCATTCCGCCTGGCGAGCTGTTCGAGCTGGCCCGGCTCGGCCTCAAGCTGGATACGGGCCGGCTGACGGGCATTCAGATTCCGCAGACGAACGCGTTCAGAAACGAAAGAATTCGCGGCATGGACGTCCTCGTTCCCGATCTCGACAAGGTCCGGCAGCACGTCGAAGAGACGTTGGAAGGCGAAAAAGCCGGAGGCGCTCCGCCCTACGCGCAGGCCGCGCAATCGGACTAGAGGCGCGGGCGCAACGGGTACAACGGGCGCAACGTCCGGCGCAGACCGGCGGCCGCGGCCGCGCTCCGCACCAGCGGAAGCCGGCTGCGGCCGCTTGTTTGTGGCCCGCCTCCGTCCTCCTATCCCTTGGAAGCTCCCGCCGTCAGCCCGTCGACCAGATTGCGCTGCAGCACGAGAAACAGCGTCATGACCGGAAGCGCCACGAGCACCGCCCCGGAGGCGAACAGCGTGAATTCCGTCGAGTTGCGCTGGCTGACCATCTTGTACAGGCCGACGGCCAGCGTTCGCTGATCCTCCGAACGGAGCACCAGATCGGCGAAAATAAAGTCGACGAAGCAGCCGTTGAAGATCATCAGACTGGCGTAGGTCAGCATCGGCTTCGCCAGCGGAACCATAATCCGGAAGAAGACGGTCAGATGGCTGGCCCCGTCGATCCGCGCCGCCTCCTCCAAGCTTTTGGGAACGGTGTCGAAGAAGCCTTTGGCCACGAAAACGTTAGTCACGATCGCCCCGGAGCTGTAGACGAGCACAAGCGCCGTATGCGAATTGAGCAGACCCACCGAATTCAGCACGACGTAGACGGCGATCATCGCCATGAAGCCCGGGAACATCTGCAGCACGAGCAGAGCGTTCAGCGAGAACCGGCGACCGACGAAGCGGAACCGGGATACGGCGTAAGAGGTGAGCAGCAGCAGGAACGTGCCGAGCACGGTCGACAGCGCGGCGATCTTAAGCGTGTTCATGAACCAAAGCGGGTACTTGGTGGCGCGAAAGAGCTCGCGGTAATGATCGAACGTAAAGTTTCTCGGAATAAGCGTCTCGCTGTACAGGCTGTTCCCTTCCTTCAAGGAGGACAAGACGATCCACAGCGCGGGATACAGGCTGACGATCGTCAGCACGACGAGAATAGCGTAGCTGAGACCGAGCTTCAAGCGGGCGTTGGAGCCGTTCATGCGATCATGTCCTCCTCTTTGTAAGATCGGGTTCGGCGATAACTCCAGATGGACAGCGAAGCGATGATCAGGAAAATGATGATGCCGATCACCGACGCGAAGCTGTACTGCGCCTGGTCCAGCGCCAGCTTATACAGCCAGGTGACGAGCAGATCGGTGTGCCCCGCATACTGATAACGGGTGTTGACCGGTCCCCCGTCGGTCATCAGATAGATGACGTTGAAGTTGTTGATATTGCCGGCGAATTGCATAATGAGCACCGGCGCCGTCGCGAACAGCACCATAGGCAGCGTGATGCGGCGGAATTTCTGGTACGAGCCGGCGCCGTCGACCTCGGCGGCTTCGTACAGATCCCGGGGGATCGTCGTCAGAATGCCGAAGGCGAGAATCATCGTGATCGGTATGCCGATCCACATGTTGACGACCATCAGCGTCAGCTTGGCCCAGAACGGATCCGTCAGCCAAGGCACGCCCTCCAGGCCGATCATGCGGAGCATGTCGTTGACGGGCCCGAACTTGTTGTTGAACATATTCCGCATGACCAGCAGGGAGATCAGACTCGGGATGGCGAACGGAACGATCATGACCGTGCGCCAGAACGCCTTGAAGCGAATGCGGGGCTGATGAATGAGCACGGCGACGAACACGCCTCCCACATACGTCGTGGCCGTGGCGATCGCCGCCCAGATCACCGTCCAGAGCAGCACGCCGAAGAACGTATCGCTCCATACCTTTAAGCTTACGAGCTTAACGAAGTTGGCGAAGCCGACCCAATCGACTAGATTGGCCGGCGGAAGGATCGGATCCGCATAGTTCGTAAAGGCGAGCAGAATCGAGAAGATCAGGGGAAGCACAGTCAGAAACAAAATGAACAGACCGGGAATGAGCAGAACGAGATAGGCGAAGTTTCTCTGGCCGATCGCGCCGATCGTCTGGCTGAACGAACGGACCTTCTGTCCCGCTTCTCGCTGCAATCCGGTCTTGTATGCGTCTCGAATGCCTGCCGCATACAGCGCGACAGCCAGCAGCAGGGCGATTAGGGCCATTAATCCTTTGATCAGGAGGAAGACGGAGTGATCGCCTTCCACCATCTGCGTCAGCCTGCCGACCTTGACCATGCCGCTCGGCTGCTCTCCCAGCGTCCATAGCCCCCGCAAATGCTCCGGCAGATCGAGGACGACGGCTCCGCTCGCGAGTCCGGCGCCGATGGCCAGCAGAATCGTCCCCTTCATCCATTGCCTGTTATAAAGCTGTCCCAAACCTATGAATAGCGCCGACAGCAGAGCTCCCGCGGTTGATTTGCGCATGCGCGATTCCTCTCTTTCTCGCCCCGGACGGCTTTCACCCGACGGCCGGAGCGGTCGGGTGAAAGCCGCGCGCGGCGGGCCTTCTCTCTATTGGGATGCGATAGCCGTCTTCGCCGTTTCGACTAGGCCGTCCAGCGTCGTCTGGACGTCGGCCTTCGGATCGTCCCACAGCGTGGTGAACGCCGCCTTAAGCGGATCCCACACCGCGTCGATCGCAGAGATGCTGGGCATCGGAGTGGAATTCGCGAACTGCTGGAAGAAGCCGCTAATGTACGGATCGTTCTTGATCTGCGGGTCTTCCCCGGCTTCCTTGTTCGCCGGAATCGCTCCGGTCATCTCGTAGTTTTTCAACTGATTTTCCTTGCTTGCCGCGAAGTTCGCGAACAGCCGTGCGGCGATCGGATACGGCGTATAGGAATTGACGTAGTAGGACTTGACCCCGGAGAACGAGGTCGACGGGCGGCCGCCCGGAACGTCGGGAAGCGGCGCGACGCCGAAGTTGACTTTGTCCTTGAAGGCGCTGACCGACCATGGGCCGTCAATGTTCAGCGCAAGCTTGCCATCCGTGAACAACTGCGTCTTAATGTCGTAGGTGACGTCCGCCGCGTTCATCGGCAGAATCGGCTTGAGCGACCTCAGGAATTCGAAGCCCTCCACCGCCCCCGGGCTGTTCAGACCGATATCGTTCGGATCGGTATTGTCCTGACCGAAGAAATAGCCGCCGAAGCTGCCGACGAACGGATAAGAGTAGTATCCGACGAATTCCCACATGATGGCGTATTTGTTCTCTTTCGTATTCGTGAACGTCTCCGCAAAATTCACGACTTCCTCCCAGGTTTTGGGCGGCTCCGGAAACAGGTCCTTGTTATAGAAGAGCGCATACGTCTCCACCGACTTCGGATAGCCGTACAGCACCCCCTCGTAAGAGGACGCCTGGACCGCCGCTTCGGCCATCGACGCGCGCGTCTCCTCCTCGAACACGTCGTTCGGGAGAAGGAGGCCCGCCTTAACCGCCTGGGCGATCTGATCGTGAGGCAGCGTCAGAACGTCGGCCGCCAGCTTGGAGGGACCGTCCGTCGTCAGCCTTCCGCCCTGGTCTCCTCCGGCGACCTCTTCCAGCGTGACGGGAACTCCGTATTCCCTCTCGAAGGCCGCCGCGAGCTCCTGCATGTACGGAATCTGTTCTTTGGACTCCCACACCTTCAGCTTGGCTCCGGCCTCCGGCTCCAACGGCGCCTCCTCGGCCTCAGTCGGCGGGGCGGAGCCCTGAGCCGTCGCCGAAGGGCTTTCGCTCGGCGCCGGGCTGGCGCCGTCGCCTCCCCCGCAGGCGGTCAAGGCTGCGATCAGCAGCGCGCAGAGACATCCGACACTCCAGTTTCTAAGCTTCATGGTGAACCATCCTCCCGTTTTTTTTCGTGCTTTCCCCTTTTTAGTGCAAACGATTTTCCCGGCGGCAACTACGCGTGTCAATCGCCCCCAATCCCTTACGATGGCTACCAAGCAAAAACGCCTTCGGAGTCCTCTAGACGCAGAATCGCGTTTTTGTCGGAGGTGATTCAGATAAGGATAGCGAATTTGATCCTTTCTGAGTCACAAAAAAAGGCACACCCTCGACAAGCGACTTGCTCGCGAGGTTGTACCCTTAGGGTAGCATTGCCTTCAAAATGTTGAAGAGCGAACTTCCGATCGATCATGAAAACGATTGCACAAGTTCATCATATACGATGGACGGAAAGGTTAGCAAATTCATTATTCAGTCGATATCGGCTAATTACTGGGCAAAATCCGCAATAAATCCTTGGAAATCTTATCCTCTCAACGAAATGATCTGCATTTCTTTGTTTTTTAATCGGGCTCACCGTTTTTTTGTTCGTCTTTCTCTGCCCATTTACAGATCGGGCGATCTGAGATAACATGAAAGCAAATGTTAGGGCAACTGTATTTCCGATCGCGCAAACGATTGCACCTTTAACTGCAACTGAGGAGCTGAAAGCATGGCCAATAAACCTTATCTCATCGATGCCATCGTCGGCAACGGCCGGATGCTCGGATCGCTCGGACGCGCCGGCCGCCTGCACCGGCTATGGTGGCCGCACATCGATCATCCGCAGCACGTCGACCTCATTCGCACAGGCGTAAGGCTCGGCGGAGAACGGACGGTCTGGTTCGACGAGGACGACGGCCGTTGGGAACGCCGCTTCTCGTATTTGCCCGGAACGAATATCACGGTCGCCGAGTCCTCGCTCCCCGGCTTCGCCCTTACCGTTCGACAGCACGACTTCGCCTTGCCGGACAAGGATGCGCTGGTCAGACGATATACGTTCACGAACGCGACGGATGCCGAGCTTTCCTTCCGGTTCGTCTGGCACTCGTCGATGCATGTCAACGAGAGCGGCCTCTATAATACGACGATGTTCGACGAAGCGAACGACGCCCTCGTCCATTATCATCATCGCTCGTTTTTTGCCGTCTCCGGCTCCCGCGACTGCGCGAAATTCCAGTGCGGCCACGCGGGGGAAGCCGCGGAAAGCGGGGAACCGAACGGCAGCGAGATCGACATGCAGCCGGACGGCGCGCTCCTCTGGGAGTTCGACCGGCTGGCGGCGGGAGAGAGCGCTGAGATCGCCGTCTACATCGCGGCGGGCGCCGATCTCCGCGAGTCGCTCGAGCTTCTCTCCTTCGTTAAAGGGGAGTCCCCCGAGCATTGGCTGCGCCATACCGCAAGCTATTGGCGGGAAGAACTGCGCCGAGCCGCTCCAAGTCCGGAAGCGGCACCGGACGTCGTCGAGCTCTACGAACGCTCCGTGCTCATGTTCAAGCTGATGGCGGACCGGGAAACGGGCAGTCTGCTGGCCGCGCCGGAAGCGGACGAGAGGCACGAACGCTGCGGCGGGTATGCTTACTGCTGGGGAAGGGACGCCGCCTTCATCACGACGGCGCTGGACCGGTGCGGACTGACCGACGCGTCCCGCCGCTTCTACGAGTGGACGCTCCGCGCTCAGGAGGCGGACGGCTCCTGGCAGCAGCGTCATTACCACGACGGCAGCCTCGCCCCTTCCTGGGGTCTGCAGATCGACGAGGGCGCCTCGATTCTGTGGGGAATGTGGCAGCACTACGAGACGACGAGGGACGAAGGCTTCGCCCGCACGGTTTGGCCGGCCGTGCGCCAAGGCGCCGAATACCTGGTCTCGTTCCTGGATCCGGAGACGGGTCTGCCCTCCCCGAGCATAGACCTGTGGGAGGAGCGAAACGGCGAGCATACGTATTCCGCTGCGGCAGTCTGCGGCGGCATTCGCGCGGCCGCCTCCTTCGCTAGGCTGGCAGGAGATTCGGAATCGGCGTCGAACTGGGAGACGACGGCCAGCGGAATCGCCGACGCCATCGTCCGCCGCTGCTGGAACGAAGCGGACGGCAGCTTCTACCGGGGCCTGCACCTGAAGGTCGACGAGCGGCGTTTCGAACAAGCGCTGGAGGCGGGCCAGGAAGGAAGCGTCGCCTATACTTCGAAAGGCTATCCCGTCTATCGGCTGAAATACGACCGGGTCGTCGACATCAGCCTGCTCGGCGTATCGGTCCCGTTCGCCGTTCTGCCGCCCGAGCACGAGTATATGACGCGGCTCGCGGACACGGTCGAGGAACGGCTGCTCTCTCCGACCGTCGGGGGCATCAAGCGCTACGAGGACGACCAGTACGCGGGAGGCAACCCCTGGATTCTAACGACGCTGTGGCTGGCCCAATACCGAGCCTCCGCCGGTCAATTCGAGGCGGCCCGCCGGCTGCTCCGCTGGGCCACGGAGCATCGCACCGAGACCGGCTTGCTGCCGGAGCAGGTCGACAAGTCGACCGGCCGGCCGGCATGGATCGTCCCGCTCACCTGGTCCCACGCCATGTACGTCCTAACCGTTCGCATGCTGGCGGACGCGGGGCAGCTGGCGGAAGAAACGGCCGCTCGCGCGAGCGAGTCTTAACTTAAAGGCACTGTTACCCACTGGTACAACCTCGTCCCGCTTTTACGAGGCTGTACTTTTTTTTATCCCTATCCAAACAAAGGAGACCTGTTCCATGCTGAGAGAAGCGATCTATCACCGCCCGAAACAAAACTGGGCCTACGCCTACGACGGAAGAACCGTTCATCTCCGCGTCCGGGCCAAGCGAGGCGAGATGGACGAGGTGCTCGTCCTGACCGGAGACAAGTATGCCTGGGAACAAACCCGGCACAGCGTTCCGATGAGGCGGCTCGCATCCGACGAGCTGTTCGATTACTGGGAGGCCGAGGTCGTTCCTCCCTTTCGCCGGATGAGGTACGGCTTTCACTTCCGCTCCGGCGGGAAGGATCTGTACATGACGGAAAAAGGCTTCTCCAGTGCTGAGCCGGAGGACTGTCTGACGATGTTCGACTTCCCTTTCATCAACCCGGCGGACGTATTTACGCCTCCGTCTTGGGTGAAGGACGCGGTGTTCTATCAGATTTTCCCGGAACGGTTCGCCAACGGGGATCCCTCCTTGAACCCCGAAGGCACGCTTCCGTGGGGCGGCGAGCCGACTCCGACGAATTTCTTCGGAGGCGATCTGCAGGGCGTCGTCGATCGGTTGGACCATCTGGTCGAGCTGGGCGTCAACGCGATTTATTTTAATCCGCTGTTCGAGGCGACGACCAATCATAAGTACGATACGAAAAATTATAGGAAGGTCGATCCTCAATTCGGCACGAACGAGAAGCTTAAAGAGCTGGTCGACGCCTGTCACGCCCGCGGAATCCGGGTTATGCTGGACGCCGTGTTCAACCATTCGGGGAAGGAGTTCCCCCCTTTCGTCGACGTGTTGGAGAAAGGCGCGGACTCTCCCTTCGCCGATTGGTTCCATGTCAGGGAATTCCCTTTGCGGGTTGAGAACGGGGTCCCGACTTACGATACGTTCGGCTTCGAGCCGATCATGCCGAAGCTGAACACGGAGAATCCCGAGGTCAAACGCTACTTGCTCGACGCGGCCCTCTACTGGATCGAGGAGGCCGGCATCGACGGCTGGCGGCTGGACGTCGCCAACGAGGTCGACCATGCTTTCTGGAGGGAATTCCGGACCGTTGTGAAGCGGGCAAAGCCCGATGTCTACATTCTCGGCGAAATCTGGCACGACTCGGCGATGTGGCTGCAGGGGGATCAGTTCGACGCCGTGATGAATTACCCGTTCACGAACGCCGCGCTGGATTTCTTCGCCTTCGGCAAAATCGACGCGGCTTCGTTCGCCGATGCGATCGGCGGCCAGCTGGCGGCTTATCCCCGGCAGGTCGCCGAAACGACGTTTAACCTGCTCGGAAGCCACGATACGCCCAGACTTCTTACCGTATGCGGCGAGGACGCGCGCCGTATGAAGCTGGCCACGCTGTTCCAGCTGACTTATCCGGGAACGGCATGCATCTATTACGGCGACGAGATCGGCATGAAGGGCGGCGGAGACCCCGGCTGCCGCCAGTGCATGGTATGGGAGGAAGAGAAGCAGGACCGGGAGCTGTTCGCCTTTTTTACGGCGGCGATTCGGCTTCGCAAGGATTACGAGGCGCTGCGCAGCGCGAGCTTCAGCTTCCTGAAGGCCGAGGGCGGTCTGCTGGCGTACGAACGGCTGTCTGCCGACGGTTCGGAACGGCTGATCGTCGCGATGAACGTCTCGGAGCAGCCGATCGAAGCCGAGCTCTCGGCCGCCTCGGGAGACGTCCGGGAAGCAGGCTCGCCGGCGCTCGGCGGGCGGCTGTTATTCGGCAGCGCCTCCGCCTCCGTCTCGGCCGAAGGCGGCCTCCTTCGCGTCAAGCTGCCGGCCTTCGGCTACGGCGTCTGGAGGACGGAGTCCTAACAGGAGGCGCGCCCTTCCGGCGGCAGCCCGTCCTGCGACGGCGTCGGCCGCCGCGGCGGGGCGCTGTTCCGCCTTACCCGCAAGCATGCCAAGAAGGACGGACCGTGCCGGGGCACAAGGTCCGTCCTTCTTGGCATGCCGCTGAGAGCCAATCTTTAATTCAGGCTGCTCAGGTTATAGAACGCCGCTTTGCCGCCGTATTTCGCCGTGGAGCCGAGGCGGTCTTCGATGCGGAGCAATTGGTTGTACTTCGCCACGCGGTCCGTACGGGACGGAGCGCCCGTCTTGATCTGGCCGGCGTTGGTCGCAACGGCGATGTCGGCGATCGTGCTGTCTTCGGATTCGCCGGAGCGGTGGGAGATGACAGCCGTGTAGCCTGCGCGCTTCGCCATCTCGATCGCGTCGAACGTCTCGGTCAAGGAACCGATTTGGTTGACTTTAACGAGGATGGAGTTGCCTACGCCCTTCTCGATGCCGTCCGCCAGACGCTCGGTGTTCGTAACGAACAGATCGTCGCCGACGAGCTGAACTTTGCCGCCCAGCTTCTCGGTCAGCAGCTTCCAGCCTTCCCAATCGTCTTCGGAGCAGCCGTCTTCGATCGAGATGATCGGGTACTTGTCGACCCAGCTGGCCAGCAGGTCCACGAACTCCGCAGGCATGTAGGACTTGCCTTCGCCTTCGAGGTGGTACTTGCCGTCCTTGAAGAACTCCGTGGAAGCGACGTCCATGCCGAGGAAGATTTCTTCGCCGGCTTTGTAGCCCGCTTTCTCGATCGCTTCGAGAATCGTCGACAGCGCTTCTTCGTTGGAGCCGAGGTTCGGAGCGAAGCCGCCTTCGTCGCCGACCGCCGTGTTCAAGCCTTTCGCTTTCAGTACGGCTTTCAGGGCGTGAAAGATTTCCGTGCCCGCGCGCAGCGCTTCGGAGAACGTCGGCAGACCGACCGGCAGCACCATGAACTCTTGAACGTCGACGTTGTTGTCGGCATGAGCGCCGCCGTTGACGATGTTCATCATCGGAACCGGCAGCGTTTTGGCGTTGAAGCCGCCCAGGTAAGTATAGAGAGGAACGTCGAGCGCATCGGCAGCAGCGCGAGCGACAGCCATAGAGACTGCAAGGATCGCGTTTGCGCCCAGGTTCGCTTTGTTAGGCGTACCGTCGAGCTCGATCATTTTTCTGTCGATCTCGACTTGATCAAGAGCATCGTAACCGATGATTTCCGGAGCGATGACCGTGTTGACGTTCTCGACCGCTTTCAGAACGCCCTTGCCCAGGTAGCGCCCTTTGTCGCCGTCGCGAAGCTCGACCGCTTCGTACGCGCCGGTAGAGGCGCCGGACGGAACGATGGCGTGCCCTTTGGCCCCGGACTCCAGTTGAACTTCGACTTCGACGGTCGGATTGCCGCGAGAGTCCAGCACTTCGCGTGCATATACGTCAGTAATGATCGTCATAGATAGAACACTCCTTCGGTTGGTTAATATTTAATTCGGTCAAACAATCAGCGATTGGCCCGTCATCTGCTCCGGCTGCGGCAGCTGCAGCAGCGCGAGAAGCGTCGGCGCGACATCAGCCAGAATGCCGCCTTCGCGAAGCGTGAGTCCGGCCTGAGTCACAATGCAGGGAACGATGTTGGTCGTATGCGCCGTAAACGGCCGGCCGTTGTCGTCCAGCACCATGTCCGCATTGCCGTGGTCGGCGATGATGACGCAGACGCCGCCTTTGGCCGTCACCGCGTCGACCACCCTGCCCAAGCATTCGTCGGTCGCTTCCACCGCTCTAATCGTCGGCTCCAGCATGCCGGAGTGACCGACCATGTCCGGATTCGCGAAGTTCAGGATAATCGCGTCGTGGTTGTCCGCGGCGATTTCCTTCTCCAGCGTTTTCGTCACCTCGTAGATGCTCATCTCCGGCTGCAGGTCGTAGGTGGCGACCTTCGGCGAATTGATGAGAATCCGGGTTTCGCCTTCCAGGACGTGATCCCGTCCGCCGCTGAAAAAGAACGTCACATGCGGATACTTCTCGGTCTCGGCGATTCTGAGCTGTTTTTTCCCGTGCTGCACGAGCACTTCGCCAAATGTATTATCCAACTCTTTAGGCTTATACGCAACCAGGCCCCCGACGGTTTCCGCAAACAGCGTCATGCACACGAAATGCAGCTTCGCCGGGAAACCGGGACCGCGATCGAAGCCGCGAAAATCGTCGTTCGTGAACACGTTGGACAGCTGAATCGCGCGATCGGGACGGAAGTTGAAAAATACGACCGAGTCCCCGGATTCGACCAGGGCGTTCGGCTGGCCGTCCGCTCCGACGATCACCGTCGGCACGAAAAACTCGTCGTAAACGCCTTGCTCGTAAGAGGCTTTGACCGCGGCGACCGGATCGGACGCCGTCGGCCCTTCTCCATACACCATGGCGCGGTACGATTTCTCGACGCGCTCCCACCGCTTGTCGCGGTCCATCGCGTAATATCGGCCCTGCAGCGTCGCGATTTTGCCGACGCCGTACTCTGCGATCTTGCCCTGCAATTCGTTCAGGTAGCCGACCGCGCTGTCGGGAGCGACGTCGCGGCCGTCCAGGAAGCCGTGAATGTACACTTGCTCGAGCCCTTCCCGCTTCGCCAGCTCCAGCAGCGCATACAGATGATCGATATGGCTGTGAACCCCGCCGTCGGACAGCAAGCCGTACAGGTGCAGCTTCTTGCCGTTCTCCTTCGCGTGGCGCACCGCGCCGACCAGCGTCGGGTTCTCGAAGAAATCCTGGTCGCGGATCGACTTGGAAATCCGGGTCAAGTCCTGATACACGATGCGGCCCGCGCCGATGTTCAGGTGGCCGACCTCGGAGTTGCCCATCTGGCCCTCCGGAAGGCCGACCGCTTCCCCGCTCGCCGTCAGCGTCGTATGAGGGAAGACGCTCCAATACTTGTCGAAATTCGGTTTTTTCGCTTGCGCGACGGCGTTGCCGTGCGTCTCCTCGCGAAGACCGAAGCCGTCCAGAATAATTAGCGCAACCGGTCTGGGAGCCGCCATTTTACTTCGCTCCTTCGACCAGCGCCACGTAGGAGGCCGGCTCCAGGCTGGCGCCGCCGACCAATGCGCCGTCGATATCGGATTGGCCGAGATACTCCGCTACGGTGTTCGGCTTAACGCTGCCGCCGTACTGGATGCGCACCTTCTCCGCCGCTTCCGCGCCGAACTGCTTGGCTACGACGCTGCGGATGTAGGCGATCGTCTCGTTCGCTTCGGCGGACGTAGACGACTTGCCGGTGCCGATCGCCCAGATCGGCTCGTAAGCGATCACCGTCGCCGCGACTTGCTCGGCCGTCAGACCGGCCAGCGCGCCTTCCGTCTGCACTCGCACGACCTCGTTCGTCGTGCCCGCTTCGCGCTCTTCCAGCTTCTCGCCGACGCATACGATCGGCACGAGGCCGTGACGGAACGCCGCATGGGCTTTCTTGTTCACGATCTCGTCCGTCTCGCCGAAGTATTGACGGCGCTCGGAGTGGCCGATAATGACGTAATCGACGCCGAGATCCTTCAGCATGACGCCGCTGATCTCGCCCGTATAGGCGCCGCTGTCCTCGAAGTGGAGGTTTTGCGCGCCGACCTTGATCGTCGTGCCCTTAACCGCTTCGACCAGAGCCGGAAGCGCCGTGAACGGAGCGCAGATGACGCTCTCCACGCCGGAGACTTCCGCCTTGCCTTTGACTTCGGCCGCGAAGGAAGCCGCTTCGCCCGCCGTCTTGAACATTTTCCAGTTGCCCGCAATAATCGGAGTTCTGCTCATCGTTGTCACCTCTATTTGTCGTTAAGGGCTACGACGCCCGGAAGCGCCTTGCCTTCCATGAATTCCAGGGAGGCGCCGCCGCCCGTGGAAATGTGGTTCATTTTGTCTGCCAGTTGGAATTTCTCCGTCGCCGCTGCGGAATCTCCGCCGCCGATCACGGTGTAAGCGTCCGAGTCCGCGCAAGCTTGCGCCACCTCACGAGTACCGTGTGAGAAATCATCCACTTCGAATACGCCCATCGGTCCGTTCCAGAGAACCAGCTTGGAGTTTTTGATGACTTCCGCGTAGATTTTACGCGTTTTCGGACCGATATCGACGCCTTCCTTGTTAGCTGGGATACCGTCGATGCCAACAATATCCATGTTGACGGCCGATTTAAAATCTTCAGATACCACGATATCAACCGGAAGATAGAAGTTTTTGCCAAGCTTCTTCGCCTTCTCGACGAATTCGAGCGTCAGGTCCAGCTTGGAATCGTCGCACAGCGACAAGCCGATCTCATTGCCCTGCGCCTTCAGGAACGTATAAGAAAGACCTCCGCCGATGAGGATATTGTCCGCGATCTCGATCATTTTATTGATGACGTCGATTTTATCCTTGACCTTGGAGCCGCCGACGATCGCCGTGAACGGACGCTCCGGGTTGTTCAGGGCTTTGCCCAGGACGTCGAGCTCTTTCTCCATCAGCAAGCCCGCGACCGCAGGAATGTGGTGCGCGATGCCTTCCGTCGACGAGTGGGCGCGGTGAGCCGCTCCGAAGGCGTCGTTGACGAACAGGTCCGCGAGCGAGGCCAGCGACTTGGCCAGCTCGGCGTCGTTCTTCTCTTCGCCCGCTTCGAACCGAACGTTTTCCAGCAGCAGCACGTCTCCGTCCTTCAGCTCGTCAACCTTCGCTTGCACGGATGCCCCGACGACTTCTTCGGCTTTCGCCACCGGCTTGCCCAGCAGCTCGGACAGGCGAGCCGCGACCGGCGTCAGGCGCAGCTCTTCGACGACTTCGCCTTTCGGACGGCCCAGGTGGCTCGCCAGAATGACTTTCGCGCCCTTCTCGATCAGGAGCTTGATCGTAGGCAGCGTCTCGCGGATCCGAGTGTCGTCCGTAATCGCACCGTTTTCCAGCGGCACGTTGAAATCAACGCGCACGAACACTTTCTTCCCGGCAACCTCTACGTCTCTTACGCTTTTCTTGTTCACGGGTCATACCTCCTCAGATGGCTGTCTATCTCCTTGCGCAAAGTTAGGCTCCTGTAGGGAGCCCGCCTTTTTCTGTATCTCTTCCTCCCCCGAAGGGAAGCTCTTCTTATCATCTTGGTTCCCGAGCTGCGCAGTCATTGCGGGGGGAACCCCGCTTTTGACCTTGGTTCCCGAGCAGCGCAGTCGTTGCGGGGGGAACCCTCACTTTTGACCTTGGTTCCCGAGCAGCGCAGTCGTTGCGGGAGGAACCTCGCTCTTGACCTTGGTTCCCGAGCAGCGCAGTCATTGCGGGGGGAACCTCGCTCTTGACCTTGGTTCCCAAGCAGCGCAGTCATTGCGGGGGGAACCTCGCTCTTGACCTTGGTTCCCGAGCTGCGCAGTCATTGCGGGGGGAACCTCGCTCTTGACCTTGGTTCCCGAGCAGCGCAGTCGTTGCAGGGGGAGCCTCGGCCTTCAGCCTCCTCTCCTCAAGCAGCGCAGTCATGCGCAGAGGAGAGCCGCCTTCCTTCCGGCCCGCGGCCGTCCTTCCCGCTCCATAGTTAAGCGTAGTCCCGGGTTTGCGGAGCAAATCCGGGACGGAGCGATCCTCAGCAGGCAGTCCCCCTCCTCCGTCCTCTGCAACGCCTCCGACAGCGCCGGGTGTCCAGAGGGCGGAGCCCTTTGGGGTCCCCCCTTCGGGAAGGGGGATTTAGGGGGTTGCGTTCACCTAGGGGGTTGCGTTCACCTAGGGGGGTTGCGTTCACCTAGGGGGTTGCGCTCCCCAATTCAAAGAGAGAGCGACTCTTAGAGGCCTTTGCTAGCGATATAAGCAGCCAAGTCAACAACGCGGTTGGAGTAGCCCCACTCGTTGTCGTACCAGGAGATGACTTTAACCATGTTGCCTTCGATGACCATCGTGGACAGCGCATCGATCGTGGAGGATGCCGGATCTCCGTTGTAGTCGCTGGATACGAGCGGCTCTTCGGAGTAGTTCAGGATGCCTTTCAGCGCGCCTTCGGAAGCTTCCTTCAGCGCTGCGTTCACTTCTTCAACCGTTACGTTGACTTTCAGCTCGGCAACGAGGTCCGTTACGGATACGTTAGGCGTAGGAACGCGCATGGACATGCCGTTCAGCTTGCCCTTCAGTTCTGGCAGTACGAGAGCGACGGCTTTCGCGGCGCCCGTCGTCGAAGGGATGATGTTCTCTGCGGCAGCGCGGGCGCGGCGCAGATCCTTGTGCGGAAGATCCAGCACCTGCTGGTCGTTCGTATAGGAGTGGATCGTGTTCATCATGCCTTTGACGATGCCGAACTTGTCGTTCAGAACTTTCGCGAACGGAGCCAGGCAGTTCGTCGTACAGGAAGCGTTGGAGACGATCGTGTGCGAAGCCGGATCGTACTTGTCCTGGTTGACGCCCATTACGATCGTGATGTCCTCGTTCGTAGCCGGAGCGGAGATGATGACTTTCTTCGCGCCGCCCTTCAGGTGAAGCTCGGCTTTCTCTTTCGCCGTGAAAATACCCGTGGATTCAACGACGATCTCGACGCCAACGGAAGCCCATGGCAGGTTGCCCGGATCGCGCTCTGCGAATACTTTTACCGACTTGCCGTTAACGATCAGCGCGCCTTCGCCGACTTTAACCGTTCCGTCCAGCTTGCCGTGCGTCGTGTCGTATTTCAGAAGGTGAGCAAGCGTATTAACGTCCGTGAGGTCGTTGATCGCGACGATCTCGACTTCAGGGTTGTTCAGTGCTGCGCGAAACACGTTGCGTCCGATACGTCCGAATCCGTTAATACCCACTTTTACTGCTGCCATGTTGATTTCCTCCTTGGATTGAGAAAAATGATTGATGCTATATCAAGGCGCGAAAGCGCCGAGACCGCTATTAAGTAAGGATTGCCCGAAATCCGGGCTTTAAGCTCTCCTGCCGGTTAAATATGGCGCAGAGCTTCCGTCGCCGCCGCTTCGTCCGTGACAAGCACGTCGTCGTGACCGAAACGCATCACCGAAGCGATCGCTTCGCCCTTGCTCTTGCCTCCGGCGATTCCGATCACCATCTCCGCGGCTTCGATATCCTCCAGCCGGAGTCCCGCCGTCGCCATACGGTGCACGACCTTGCCGTGGCGATCGAAGTAATAGCCGAAAGCCTCCGCCAGCGCTCCGTCCTTGACCAGCTCGTCCTTGGTCTCTTCCTTGAGCTTGCGCCGTCTGGCCATCGTAACCGCATCCCCGATTCCGTGAACGACGATTCGCGCGCTGCGGATCATGTCGACCACTTCCCGGACGTTCGGCTCCTGCATGATTGTTTGATAGGCTTCTTCGCTCAGATGATCGGGTACGTGAAGCATTCTGTATCGGGCGCCCGCTCGCTTGGCCAGCTCCGAAGCGATCGTATTCGCCTGGTAATCCACGCTTTCTCCCAATCCGCCTCTGGCCGGCACGAACCAATTCTCCTTCAGCTGGGAAAGCGAGGAAAACTGCTGAGCCATATGGGCCATCGTGGACCCTCCCATGACCGCCACCACGTCGCCCGGAGAAAGGCTTTCCCGAAGCACCCGGCTGCCTGCCCTGCCCAATTCCATCTTGACATGGGCGGATTCGTCCGAATCTCCCGGAACGACGATGACTCGCTTCAGCCCGAAGGCTTCGCGAATTCTGTCCTCCAGATCGGATAGGCCGAACAGCTCCTTGACGATCGGCTCCATTTCTTCTACCAGCTGCATGCCGCCGGCGGTCAACGTCATTCCTGTCGTCGCCGTATTCAGCAGCCCTTGGGACTTAAGCAGCTCCAACTCCGAGCGAAGCACGCGCTCCGTCATCTCCAGACTCGCCGCCAGCGTGCGCCGTCCAATCGAGCCCTCAAGATAAATCCGGTGCAAAATATCGTACCTCTTCTCCATCACCCGGAGAAGATCCGGAAGCAGCTTCTTCTGAATATCGATAATTTTTCGCATTCCTTCCGCCTATCCTCCTGAGACCGAACGGTCATCGTCGGCTACGATGCGAATGATTTGGTTGGACGAAAAACGTCCCGCATCTCCACTTTGAGTCCCACCTCTATTTTAGCGAATTTTCCCGTTTGTTGCAAGGGCCGAGCTGCGCGAATTCTCTGCTCAAAGGCCATCCTCTCATCATACGGCTAATTCCGACACGTCAGCGAAATGAAGCTGAGCCCCCGCTTCCCCCTCGGAGAGCGCCCTTGAAAAATAGAATAAACCCCAAATCGGGGTTTATTCGAACAGAACGCATCTTGTCTTAATCCGCCTCGCGCAGCCATTCCAGCGAGACCGGACCGAGCAGACCGCCCTCCTGCGGGACCGCATATACGCTTCGCGCCGCTTTGGCCGCTTCCGGCAGCGGGTCGAGGGCCGGCTCCCGGCTCATCCGGTTGGAGACGACGTTAGTAATCCGAACCTCAAATCCATTCGAGCCGGCCCGAAGCGCCGAGGTTATATCGAACCGGTAGGGCGGTGCGATCGAGCGTCCGACCGGCGTTCCGTTTACGGAGACTTCAGCGATTTCTTCTACTTGACCGAGATCGAGCAGCAGCCGTTCTCCTTGATTTGCCGCCTCCAATTCCACATTCCATCGATAAACGACCGTTCCCGAAAAAGAAGGATCCAGCTCAAGCCAATGAACGAGCCCCGCGCGATTCGTCCCGTTCCATTCGAACGAGATCGTTTCCCCGCTTACGCCCTGCCTCCTGAGGACATCGGCATCGCTTCGGTAAGGCGCAGGTACAATTCCCCCTATTGCGTCCCCATCGTCCGAAAGCAGAACGGAATCCGTCGTCAAAATAAGAGACCGATAGGGAGGAAGGCTAAGCCACAAATCCTCCCCGCGAGCGACCGGTCTCCACCGTTCGCCGGTCAACGGCTCCCAAGCAAGGGTCGGCCTGTCTCCGCTTTCATCCGTCATGCGGAACCAACCCTCGGCCGTTTCGGTCAGGCTTTCGTTGTTAACGAACCACACCGGCCCCGCATCGCCGACGCGATGCAGTACACGCAAGCCTTCCCCGCCCGAACCGTCCAGCAGAAGCTGCGGTTCAATCCCGGCCGCCGCCAATGCCGCAGGCAGCTTCGCCGCGCAGTCGACCAAGCCGACAGGAGGTATGCCTCGAAGCTCGACCAGCTTGGCCTCGTTAGCCTCCTCCCGTCCCGGTTCTGCCGCTACAACCCGCTCCGGATAACGATCGGCGATTAGCACAGGAATTCCCGCTTCCGCGATGGCCGCCAATTTATGAAGCAGCGAGACTGAGAGGCATGAAACGCCAGGGATGACGAGTCCCCGATACTTCTCCTTGCCTATCGCCAGAGAGCCGTCCTCCGACCGGACGCCCCGAATAAATTCCTCTTCCGGGATCAAATCATAATCGTATTGATGCTCGCACAGCGCCTGCTGAATGTCCTCGATCGGCGTCGATTCCCCGGCATAGGCGAGCGATCCCGGGTAAAGCAGCAGCAGGGAAGCGACATGACGACCTCCCCGGAAGATCGCCTGCAGACGGTTCGCGTAATTCGTATAATCGGAAAAGTAACGCCATTGCGGATTGCAGCCGCCATCGGCATAGTACGGCGGGCAGTCCAAATCCGGCCACTGCGGGTTGAAGGCGTGCAGAATGAAATGGTTGATCCCTTTGGCGACCTGCCAGTCGGTCAGCCACTTCATCATCCGCAGTCCGAGATGCCAGCCGTACGCCCCGAACGATTCCGACAGCGCCAAGTCCCCTTCCAGGCCGTAAATATGCGCGGCGGAGCTGCCCAGCTTCGGCAGTCCCCAATAGTCCCGGTTCCGATAGCCGGGAAGCACCTGATTGCCGACGACGTCGATTCCGCCCTCATGCGCATACTTGGACACCTTAAAGAAATCCCCCGGTCCTTCACCCGTCCGGGTATGAAACATGTACCGTTCGCCGTGGGCGGGGCAGGCCTCGTGCTCGTACCAGTGCCCGATATACTTCAATCCGTTCTGCTCGCACCATTCGTACAAAGGCCGGCAATAGGTTTCCGCATACTGACCGTTCAAAACCTCGTAATAGTCGTACAAAAACGAGGCCGCGGCAGGACTTTCCTTCGTCAGCCATAGCGCCGGCAGCCAGCGCATCGGGTCGTACCCTTGCGCTTCGATAAATCGCCGACGAAGCTCATAGCCCCACGGAATCTGCTGCTCTTCGTTGTAGTAGAGCGGTTCGTCGAAGAAGAACCCCTTTAACGGCCCTCCGAAGAAATGACCGAGCTCCGTTTTCGACGATTCGTAGACCCGTTCGCGAAAAGCCTCCACCGCCCCCGGGTGCAGCGGATCGATATAATTGTCCGACCGGTCTTCGACGACGAAGCAGACGATCCAGTCCCCCGGCGGCACCGACCAATCGATTGCGTGCATAATGCCGTGCATATGCGGCGAGTCGGGACGGCTTAGCGCCAGCGCCTCTCCCCGTTCATAACCGAGGAGCCCCTCCTCGATCGGATAAGCGTAAGCCGACAGAATCGTGCTGCGAGGCGCGGACGTCCACGGAGGCATAAGACTGACGCGAGAGATCGGTCCGCGATATCGGATGTACTGCAGACGAATCGAGGAGCGGAGGAAAGCCGGGTCCATATGCTGGATCGTGTTTCCCGCGACCCCGCTCGGATACCATTTTTCGTCGAACAGGTACGCGTCCACGCCGCTTTCTTGACACCAGGACAGAATGAGCTTGAGATCCTTCCACCA
Source organism: Cohnella hongkongensis (assembly GCF_042654645.1). NCBI lineage: Bacteria > Bacillati > Bacillota > Bacilli > Caryophanales > Paenibacillaceae > Cohnella > Cohnella hongkongensis. The sequence continues at coordinate 53,580 of NZ_JBHSEP010000026.1, forward strand.
TTTCGGTCCAAGATAATCCCAATGGGGGCGCGACTCCAGCGTCAGCTCGCCGATCCCCGCCCCGACCGCCGAATCGAACGTTTGGCGGAGCTCGGCCTCGCTTTCGGTGCCGTGCAGCCAGAACAGCGCGCCAAGATGCCGGGGAGGGCGATCGAACGGAAAAGCGGGCTTGGTCAGAGCTTTGTTATCCACCGGATGATCCTCCTCATGGTTGCGGCAGAGCGAACAGCCGGCCCTCTCCCGGTTGCAGCGTAATCGTCAGCCCGCCCGTTGTCGGAACGTATCCCGGAACGGCGGTCTCGAGACCGGTTGCCTTGGAAATCTCGGTCAACGTCGCCGGCTTCGGATTAAAAACAAAATCGACCGTGTTGGCATTCGTATAATCGCGGTTGGTCAGCATGACATACTTTCGTCCGGACGCATGAGTAAAGTAGCCGATAACAAGCGGGCGGGACGAATCGGTCGGCTGAACGAAAAAGCTTGCGGGAAGAGCCCAGGTTCCTAGCGGCAGCGTTGCACCGGTATGATACACGCTTACAGAGGTCAAGTCCTTCAGCGTCTCGCCCAGATGCTGCATTTCCGCATTCAAGGTCTGGATCTGCGCATACCGGGCCGTTAAATTCCCCTGCATATCCACCGGCGCGTCCAGAAAATGCTCTCCCCCCGCCGGGTCCGGCTGCCAGTAGGTGAACCAGATCAGCTTCTTGAACCCGTAGGTCAAGTAGGTGTAGACGTTCCATCTCATCTCTCCCATCGTCGGAGCGCGGAAAACGGTCTGGCCTTGGTTGTTCTGAAGGCCCAGACTGAGCAGGAAACCGCCGTAAAGCGCGTCGTGCGCCAAAGCCCGGCTGCGGATCGCCTCGGCGTCCGAAAAATAAGACGGTTCGTCATACCCGTTGCGGAACGTATAATTGTCGGCAATGATTTCGTCCGCGCCGCTCATCTCCAGCCAGTCGTCCAAGTAATTCTCGTAAGGCGTGCCGTTAACGTCCCGGTTGGCGTACAGCTTGAAGTTCAAGTCATACGGCTTGGCCCCGCCATTCTCGTATGCAGCGCCATCCGCATACACATTCGTGTCGGATCGGAGCACCGACGTGCCGTTCGTCCCTCCTGCCTCGTAGACTCTGAAGAAGAAGTCGTAAGCCTTGGCGACGCCGTTTTCATACGCAGTGCCGTCTGAGTACAGATTGGCGTCGGATCGGACCACCCAGCCGACCGAGTTGTCCCCGCCCCCGTCATGGGTCAGCTCCATATAGGAGGTCGAACCCGGCGTCACCGCCGCATTCAGCGCAAAGTACGGGAACGAGCCCCAAGGCGCGCCTGCGCCTCCGCCGGTAAGAGAAGCCTGCCCGAGCAGCGTTGTTTTCGCCGGACCGTCCCACAGCTTCAGCGTCAGCGTCTCGGACGAGCTCCACTGATTCGGATCGACGAACAGGTCGATGCCGTGAATCCGCGTAACCCCGGCCGGGACTTTAAAAGTCTGCCCCAGCGAGGCAGTCGGCGTTACGTTGGAGCCGCTTTGCTGCGCGCCCTCGTTGGACACGACCAAACGCGCCGTCGATTCATAAACCCGGAAGAAGAAGTCGTAAGCCTTGGCGACGCCGTTTTCATACGCAGTGCCGTCCGAGTACAAATTGGCGTCGGATCGGACCACCCAGCCGACCGAGTTGTCCCCGCCCCCGTCATGGGTCAGCTCCATATACGAGGTCGAACCCGGCGTCACCGCCGCATTCAGCGCAAAGTACGGGAACGAGCCCCAAGGCGCGCCTGCGCCTCCGCCGGTAAGAGAAGCCTGCCCGAGCAGCGTTGTTTTCGCCGGACCGTCCCACAGCTTCAGCGTCAGCGTCTCGGACGAGCTCCACTGATTCGGATCGACGAACAGGTCGATGCCGTGAATCCGCGTAACCCCGGCCGGGACTTTAAAAGTCTGCCCCAAGCGGTTAGTCGGCGTCACATAGGACCCGTTCTGCTGCGCCCCCTCGTTGGATACGGACAGGCGCCGGCCGGATTCGCCGCCATCCCTGTTCGATGTAAGCTCCATAAATAAGGCCGAACCCGGCGTCACGGGTGCGTTAAGGGTAAAATAAGGATGGTAGGTCCATGGGCTGGCCGTACCGCTTCCCGTCAAAGACGCCTGCCCGAGCAGCGTCGTTTTGGCTGGACCGTCCCACAGCTTCAGCGTCAAGGTTTCCGACGAAGACCAGGCCGAAGAAGGATCGAGAGTCAGCTCAATCCCGTGCAGCATTGTCATTCCGGCCGGCACGACAAAGGTTTGCCCCAGGGCGCTGCCGGACGAAACCGCAGAGCGGCTTCCTCTCGCTCCCGAATTCGAAAGGACCAGCTTGCCCGGCTTTCCTTCGACGTAAGCGCCCCCGGCATAGGAGGGAAGCAGATTAACGTAGACGTCCATGTCGGGTGCAAACGCTTTCGCTTTTTTGTAGGCGTTCGCATACCCTTCCAGCTCCCAAGCCGCAGGCTCGTCCTTAAGCGTGATCGCCTTGACCCGCGAATCGTTCTTATAGGGAAGCAGCGCATTCTCCAAAGCCGTTTCATCCTCCGCGGTGTAGACGCTCTTGCCGCTGATGCTCGAATCGCTGACATAAAGCTTGACCCCGTTGGCGTGGCTTGCTGCGATACCCGATTCATTGGCCGCCTTGTCCAACGTAACGCCCTGCGGCACCCGCACCCCAACGACGCTGTCTATGTGTGCGCCCGTAATATTGGCATAATGCGAAGAGGTGTTGTAATCGCCGCCGACATAGATCGGAGGCTGCCAGAAGCCGCCCACTTCGAATTTTCCGATTCCCGAGGCGCCGACCGTTTGCGGAACCGTTCCCGCTGCCAGCCCCCCTGCCAGGACGAGCCCCAAGGCTCTCTGAGCCCATTTTGCCATCCTTTCTCCTCCTTGTTTAGCTTCGATATTTTGGGTCGATTCATCCTTCATCCTATCACCCGCCAAGCGCCCGGAACAGGACGTCAGCCGGGGTCTTGCTGGACGTTTGCTTGGTATTTTTTGCGGAATTCGATCGGGGACAGCCCCACCCAAGCCTTGAACACCCGGTTAAAGTTGCGAACGCTCTGATAGCCGGTTTTTTCCGCTACCTCATAGGCCGGAATAGTTCTTTTCGCTAGCAGCTGCTTCGCTCGTTCCATCCGAATCTCGGTGACATGCTCGGTGTAGGTTTTGCCCACTTCCTTATGGAACAGCCACGAAAAATAGTCCGGATTCAAATGAACGGCATTCGCCACGCCGGTAGCCGACAGTTCCTGATCGAACCGCTCTTCGATCATCCGCAGCGCCTTGCGAATCGCCGGAGTCGCGACCTCGCTCTGCGCGTCGTGCCCGGCCTCAAGCAGCTGCAGCGTCAGCCATTCCGTCTGATCCTCCCGCCCCTGCTTCGCTTTGCGCCGACAGGAAGGAAATTCGGAGACGTCGCGCAGCAGGCAGAGGGAGGCCCGGAATCTGGCTTGGGAGGACTGACGCCAACGAGCGAGCAAGCGCTCCGCCTGCCGCACGCAGTCGGCCCAGAAATCGGCTTCGTCCTCGCAGTCGTGCCGCATCAGCACGATGACCTCATCGTTGTTCACGCGATATACGCTGGCGTCGTTTTCTCGAAACAGCTCCTCGGCGAACAAGTACAGCGGCAATTGATAAGAGCGCGTTTCGACCTCGAGGGTCAGCATGGCGATCAGCTGCGCTTTCGGATACAGTCCGATTGCCGAAGCGCAATCGTACATTTCGGCGACCGTGTCGAATTCGCCGTTCAACAGCCTCAGGAATCGGTATTGGTCGGCCAGTTGCTCCGTTTCGTCCAGTTTTTTCCTCGTCCGGCTCTCTTCCTTCCACAGCCGAACAACCTTTCGAACCATCTCCTCCAGCTCTTCCTTTTTGACCGGCTTCACCAAATAATCGAGGCAGTTCAATTGAAGGGCGCGACGGGTGTAGTCGAAGTCGTTATATCCGCTAATAATAATGCCGCGAATGTCCGGCGAGAGCTGCCGAACCTCGGCAAGAAATTGCAAGCCGTCCATCTCCGGCATATGAATGTCCGTCACGATCAGATGGAACTCGCTATTTCGCATCAGCCGCAGCGCTTCCGTCGCGCTCTCGGCCTGAGCGACCTCCACCCATTCGGGCGCGGAATGCTCGATAATGAACGCAATTCCCTTGCGTACGACGGGCTCGTCATCTACGACCAGAATCCGGTGCATCATGCTCCTCCTTCAGCTTGATCGGCAGCACGGCCTTCGCCATCAGCCCGCCTTCCGGAGCGCGATCGATCTCCAGCCCGTACTCGTCGCCGCATACGAGACGAATCCGCTCGTGGGTGTTGCGAAGCCCGATACGCGCGGCATGAGGCTCGTCCGCCTCCACGCCGTTCAGCCGGCTCCGGGCGGCCAACAGCTTCGCCTCCGTAAGCTCCTGCCCGCTATCCGTCACCCGAATGCATAACCGGCGTCCTTCCGGGAAAATGAAGATCGAGATCTGTCCTACATTCTCCTTCAGTCCGTGCGAAATCGCGTTTTCAACCAGCGGCTGCAAGATCAGCGGCACGATCATGGCGTCGGCATACTCCTCGGGATAATGGACGGCGACCTCAATGCGTCTGGCGAAGCGAACCCGCTGGAGCTCCCAGTACACGTTGAAATTATCGACTTCCTCGCGAAGCGTAACGAAATCCGTATTCAGCCGCAGCGTTTTTTTGAAGAAGTCCCCTAACAATCCGATCATGCGCGCGGTTTCCTCGTCCTCGTTCATAATCGCCATCATGTAGATCGACTCCAACGTATTGTAGAGAAAATGCGGGTTGATCTGCGTCCGCAGCGCATTCAGCTGAGCTTGTTTTCTCTTGAGCTGGAGAACGTGCGTCGCCTCGATGGTTTCCTGCAGTCTTCCCGTCACCTTCACGAAATGCGCCGTAATCTGCCCGATCTCATCCTTCACTTCCCGCTGCGGCATTTGAACGGAGAAATCCCCCGCGCCGACCCGTGTCATCATTTTGCGCAGCGATAGCAAAGGATCGGTCAGGCGGACGACAATCCAGCCATAGAACGCGGAAGCCAGCAGCAAACCGCAAGTCGCTATGAGAACGATATATGTTTTGATCGTCTCCAGCTTCTCGTTCAGGACGTCAACGGGCACTTGATACAGCACGATCCAGTCTGAATAGGGCGTGGTATAGGAGGCCATCCAAAAGTCGTTCAACAGGCGATACTTATGATGCGGAAGGCGCAAATACTCGGCGGCATGCTCGTCCGAATCGCCTCCGCCGGACAGAATCGCTTCGCCGGATTTCGTGTAGAAACCAAGACGGCCGTCGGTAAAGAGCGCGACATCTTCGCGAATTTTCTGCAATTCCGTATCGTTGAAGTCAAAGGTCAGGACGCCGAGCGGCTGCCGCGTGGAAAAGTCGTTAATGACCCGAGTCAGTGAGAAGACACGGGCCGGCTGATAACCGATTTGCTCTTGGACGTGCGTTGGGGTAAGTACGATCTGTCCTTTTCTTGTCACCGCTTCCCGATACCACGTCGTTTCCGACGGATCGAAATCCGGCTGATGGGCCGAATTTCGCGCGGCGAAATACGCCGATCCGGACATCGGATAGAGAAAGATGCCTTCCGCATCGTTGCGAGGAACCATGATCCGCTTGAAAAAGTCGGACAAATAAGCGTCGCTGTCGGGCGACAGCCTCCCGTCCCGGGCTTCGGCCAGAATGTCCAGCACGTTCGGGTCGAAGTACGGCCTTTCCGTAAGCTCAGCCAGCTGACGCAAATAATGATCGATATTGTTGCCCGTCTGACGCAGCACCTCCGCGGTCGAGGTTGAGATATTGTCGAACAGGCTCGCCCGGAAAATTTGATAGGAGATATAGCTGATCGCGCTTAGCGGAACAAGAACGAGAATCACGAACGAGAACAGCAGCTTCTGTCGCAAGGAAACGTTAGTAAGAACGGAATGAAGCAAAAGCGCCACCCCTGCCGCATTATTGTCCTTGATAGTCTAGCCCTTAAGCGCCCCGCTGGCAATTCCTTTTACGATATAAGACTGCAAGGCCAAATAGACGGCCAGATTAGGCAGCATGACCAATACGATCAGCGGGAAGATCGAAGCCCAGTCCTTGGTATAGAAGTGCACATAGTTAAAAACCATCAAAATTACCGTTTGCTTGGAGCTGTCCTGCAAGTACAGCAGCGGGCCCAGAAAATCGTTCCAGATGCCGAGAGTAAGCAGAATGACGGCGGTGGCCGTAATCGGCTTAAGCAGCGGCATTATGATGCGGCCGAACAGCCGGTACACCGAGCAGCCGTCCAATGCGGCGGCCTCCACGATTTCCTTGGATATCGTCCCGAGGAAGCCGACGTAGAGGAAGACGAGAAATGGCAGTTGCGACGCGGCCGTAATCAAGCAGTACCCGGCGTACGTATTGGTCAGATGCAGAGAGCTTGCCAGCTTGTAGAGCGGGAGCATTCCGAGCTGGCCCGGAATCATAATGGAGGCGATCATAATCATGAAAACGATTCGCCCAAACCTTTGGTTACCGGCATAAATCGAGAAGGAGATCATCGCGCTCAATACAATCGCCAAGGCGATCGTCAGCACGGTCACCAGCACGGAATTTCCGAATGAAAGAAAGATATTCGCTTCCTGGATCACTCGTTCGTAATGCTCGAAGGTAACGGAGCGAACCAGAGAAAACGGCTCCAGGCTCAATTCCTGATGGCTCTTAAGCGAGCTGTTCACGACCAGGAACACGGGATAAGACATGATCGCCGCAAACGCCCAGATCGCAAGCTCCATTAAGCGCGTTCGATAGCTTCGCTTCACTGCATCCGCCCCTCCCTTCTGCGGAGATACCCCAGCATCGCAACCGCAATAGCCGCAACGACGAAGAAATTGATGACCGCCCCGGCGGAAGCATACCCGACTTGACCGGCCTTCAAGCCCTGCATGTACAGGAAATACGTGATCGTGGTCGTCGACTCGATCGGCCCGCCTTCCGTCATCGCATATACGTAATCGAACACCTTCATCGAATCGATCGCCGTCAGTACGGTCGTGATCGTCACGGAAGGCGCCAGCAGCGGAAACGTAACGTGAACGAAACGCTGCCATTTGGTCGCTCCGTCCAACTCCGCGGCCTCCGACAGCTCGACGGGAATCGTCTGCAGATTGGCCAGAAAGATCACCATTGACTTCCCGGCGAACTGCCAAATATTGACCGCCGTGATCGAATATAGCGCCGTCGCGGGATCTCCGAGCCATAAATGCGTCAGCCCGTCCAGGCCGAGAAAACGCAGAAACGTATTCAGAGAACCGTCAGGATCGAATATGCGTATCCAAACATAAGAAACGACCAGCATGCTCAGCACGGCCGGAGCGAAGAAAATCGTACGCAGCACGTTGCGAAACCGAATTCCACTATCCAGCGCCAATGCCAGCGCCAGTCCGAGCGCATTTAAGCCCAACGTCACGATCAGCGCGTAGCGCAAAGTGTGAAGCAGCGCGGGAAAAAACTTATCGTCCGAGATTAAATAGCTGTAGTTGGAAAACCCGATATATTGAGGAGCGGATAACCCGTTCCAATTGGTCAGCGAATAGTAGAAGCTGCTTAAGTTCGGGTACATAAAAAACAGAAGAAACAATACAAATCCGGGCAGTAGGAATACCGCATAGAACGGCAGCCTTTTTTCTTTCTTTAGCAGCATTCGGGCACATCCCATCTTAAAAGCGCGACAGCGACGATTGCCGCTGTCGCGCTACGTGATTCTTTAGCGATTTTGCTCCACATACTTCTTCATTTCCGCATCCAGCGCTTGAGTAACGCCCTCGACCGTCAATTGTCCGTACAGCAGCTTCTGTGTGTTGGTTTGGAATTCCGGCTGCAAATTCGGATTGATCCACCCCTGATCGAGGAATCTCCAATAGTTTCCTTGCGCAATCGCATCGGCGATCGGCTTCAATCCCTCGTCCACATCCAGCTTGGCCTGCTTATGAGTCGGGAACGAATTCTGGCTTTGAGCCCAGGACGCCTGATTGGCCGGGTCCGCCCAAAATTCCAAATACTTCTTCGCCGCCTCGAGCTGCGCGGAATCCTTGTTGATCGCCCACGTCGTGCCGACGGCTGCGGCAGCCCAGATCGCGCCGTCCCGGTTCGGAAGCGGGAACATGCCGAACTGCAAATCCGGATTGGCCTGCTTCAGAGACGGATACGCCCAGCTTCCGTTAATCATCATTGCGGCTTTGCCGTTGGCGAAATTGTTTTGCGCCGCATCGCCGGATAAGCCCTGCGCGTCCTTCGGCGCATAATTTTTGTAGAGTTCCTCATACGCCTGAAACATCTCTTCCCACACTCCGGCAAATGTGCCTTCGCCCGCGTTCATCTTATCGTCGAAATCCGGATGATGGGCATAAATCCATGAGGGCGCGAACGTGTAGGTATCGAAAATCTGCCAATCTTTATTCAAAGCGATGGCGTTCATGCCGGAAGCTTTGATCTTCTCGCAAATTTCCAAAAACTCGTCGTACGTTTTCGGAACGGCCAATCCCAGCTTGTCGAAAACCTCTTTGTTGTAGTACACGCCAAGCGCCGCCAAATCGTTCGGCAGGGCGTACAGCTTCCCGTCGAAGCTCGCGACCGACTTCGCGCTTTCCGCAATGTCGCCGGCCCAAGGCTCGCCGGACAGATCCAGCCAATAATCCGCCTCGGCATACGGCGCCAGGCTGGAATAGCCGGGATGAACCATCACGACGTCGGCCAGCTCTCCGGAAGCCGCGCGCGCCTTTAGCAGCTCTCTATACGCGGTCCCCCCCTTTGCCTCCAGCTCGATTTGAACGCCCGGATTTTCCTGCTCGAATTTCTCGTTCAGCTGTTCCATATTGCCGATTTCCTGACCCGACTTAAAGCTGAGCACCTTGAGCGTAACTTGCTTTTCCCCGTCCGGCTCCGAAGACGGGCTCGCAGATTGCGAGGCAGCCGGAGTGCCGCTTGAAGTCGGGTTCGGCCCGCCCGTATTGCCGGAAGAACCGCATCCGGAAGCCATAACCGCGGCGGCAAGAATGACCGTCATGAGATAAGCCGATTTTTTGTACAACAGGTGTACCCCCTCGCAGATGTGCTATGTGGTCTTTCTGTTGCTTATTTTATCACCCGCCTTGCTGCGGCTAACAGGACGCCAGCTTGGCAAAGATGGACATCGGCTTAGAGTTTTGCGAACAGTCGGCTTTAGGTAGCGGTTATCGGCTGCAGACCATGCTGAAAAGGGCGGAAACCGCGCGATAACGCACGCGATTCCCGCCCCCCGTTATGTCGTCTTACGCAAACGACAGCGTCAGGCTCCGGCTCACTTCGATCCAGTCGTTCTCCTGCTGCTCTCCTGCCGCCTCCTCCTTTCCGTCGATTTCTTGCCGGACGATGTTGCCGTTCTCCATCCGGATGCGGACCGGCCGATCGGTCGTCAGCGCGTACGTCCAGCCGCCCGCTTCCTCTCGCGACCATTCGATGCAGATCGACGACCCCTTGTCCGTCAGCAGCGGCAATACGCCGGAAGCGGACGTTACCGAGCCCGGCTGGAACAACAGACGGTACCGCAGGGCGTCCTCCTCGTCCGGCTCCGGGACCAGCCCCAGCAAATACCTCGACAGCTGCCAGGTCGGAGCCGCTGACCAAGGGTGGCAGTGGCTCCAGCGAGTGTCGAACACCTCGAGCAGCGTCGTTGCGCCCTGCTCCAGCATCCAGCCCCAGCAGCTCCGATACTGCTCCAGAACAAAATCGGCCTCCCCGGCCTCCCATAACGCCTGCAGCGAAAAATGGGCAAAGCTGGGGGTAATCAGCCGATCGCTCGCCGCATCCGGATGAGACAGTCTCGGGGCCTGCGGATCGTTCGGAAAGCAGCTTGCCATGTGCCGTTTGACGAATTCGATTGCAAGAGGCTTCGTCCGCTCGTCGAACAAGCCGTTCAGCAAGCCGAGAACCGTGGCGTGAAAACCCGCCCTGCGCCCTTCGGGCGCGCTCTCCCCTTCCGTCGGAACCGACTTGGCGAGCAGCCCTTCCTCCGTCGAGTAGCTCTCCCCGGCGATCCGCCGCAGTTTCTCCGCCTGCGACAGCCGCAGCTCGGCCCGGTCGGCTCTGCCGAGCGCCCGCTCCCAAGCCGCCATCTCTTTCAGCGCCAATAGCAGCAGCAGATTCAAGCTCACGTTGATCTCTCCCGGGGGAACCGAATGGCCCCAATCGAGAAAGTCCCACGTGCCCGGGGGCGGACACGTGCCTCTAGTTCCCATGTGCGAGACAAAGAAAGCGAGCGTCCGCTCGGCCGTATCGCTGCATTCCCGCAGCAGCTCCAAGCTCCCGGTCAACCGGCTGTAACGAACGCAGCCGATGATCCAGTACAGCGCGTACGACGTCAAATACGCCTCCTGCCCCGGACACAGCCCTGCCGCCAGTCCGTCCTCGATCCTTCTGCGGTAAGAGGCCTGCAGCAGCCCTCTCCGCACCAGCTCCAGATTGCCGTAGACGACGCTCAGCGTTTCCATCCCGGCGACCGCCGCATCTCCCAGCCACTGTCCACGCTCTCTCGTCGGGGTATCGATCAGAGCGTCTTCGCAGCAGGCCTGCAAAGTCGCTTCACCCATGCTCCAAATTTCGTTCAAGAGCGGATCGGCGCACTGAAAGCTTCCCGCCGGGCGATCGTACAGCGTCCGCATCTCTCCTTCCGCCCGCCACACCCGAGCTTCGGACGGAGAAGCGGCGACGTGGACCTCCAAATACCGGAAGCCCCTCGGAACGAACGTCTGCAGCGCCTGCCGCCCTCCCTTGGCGACCCAGCGGTCCATATTGCAGGAGGTGCTGGCGGAGAGCGTGATGACGGGGTGCACCCTGCCGTCGGTTAACGACTCGCTGTACCCCGCCTCCACGATCGCCCCGGCAGGCGCCTCGATCTCGAGACTCGGCCGGTACAGGCCGATTCGGCCAAGATCGTAGCGCACCCAGAAGCCGTCGGACGGAACGGCCGGCCGAAGATCGCGGCTAAGAAAGCGCAGCGGAGGATCGTCGTCGACATAGCCGAACCGGTCGGCGTACTCTCCCCGGGCGATCTCTTCGGCTTCCACGGGCAGACTCAGGCAATCACCGATTGTCTTGAGCCCGTATATCGCTTCTCCGAGCGGCCTCTCCACAACAACCGGCTCCCTCCAGCCGGCGCCCTCGAAAGCCTGCCTCAGGTCCGGCAGAAGCCGGGTATCGCAGCTTTCCATCCAGCCGAGCTGCCCGTTCACCCTACGCTCGGTCGGCTCGAAGGCGGACAGCTCCTGGCACCTCCACTCAAGCGGCAGCGCCCCGTTCGGCCCGGTCGCCTCGCATTGCAGGAAAGGGGGGAGTCCGCCCATCAGAATGCGCGTGTGCACGCCGTAATCGTGGACAAGGGCGGAGAGGACGTGCTCTCCTCCGTCCAGCGCCAACTCCAGCTCGTCGTATTCCGGACGATCCGGGGAGAAGCGTGCGGGGCCTTCCCCGATCTCCTCCCCGTCCCAGTAAAGCCGATACAAGCTGACGCCGAAAACACGCAGCCGCAGCCGACCTGCGCCGGCAGCCTGACCGGAAATTCGCGCCTGAAAAAGCACGTAGACGTTCTGCGGCCGGCTGGGCGCAGGATGCCATAGACAAGGAACGTCGATCATGCGAATCCCTTCCTCTCTTCGAATGCTGCGCAGCTTTCCCAAGCCGTCAGCGTCACCGGGCCGATCAGACCGGCCGCGGCCGGTACGTCCCTGCGAAACTCATCCTCCCTGAAATAGGGGCCGAGCGTGTTCGTCACGGTTACCCTGAGCCGGTTGTCACCGAGTCTGAGAGCCTCGGCTGGAAGCGCCCAGCGATAGGGAGGACACAGCCTCGGAGTTAGCTCCCGGCCGTTAACCGCGAGCGCGGCGATTTCTCCGACCTCCCCCAGATCCAGCGAGTAGCTCTCCGCCATGCTGTCCAGCTCGAACGACGCCTCATAATCGACGCTTCCGCAGAATGTCTCCATTCCCTCAATGCGGCCCCAATCCCCTAGCCCGGGCAAGCAAGCCGCGTCCGGTGCCGGAGACTCCGGGAGCGAGCTGCGAACGGCCGCCGCGCGCCACTCCTGCACGCGCCGATCCCCGACCGGCATCGCCACCCGCAGGCCTCCATCCTCCGACCGCTGCGCCCGATGCCATTCTTCCGGGGAGAGCTCCAGCTCCGCCGCACTCTCCCCGCGTCCGACCCGGTCCGGATCGACGACAATAAAGCAGGATTCGTACGGCCCCAGACGGATCGGAACGCGGACCCGGTCACCCGAGCGTTCGTACAGAGGCAGCTCCTCGATTTTTCCATCCATTGGCGTCCAGCGCTCAGGCACTCCGCCGGCCGGAAATTCGACGATGTCCTCGAAAGTCTCCTCGACGCTTTCGTTGTTGAGGAAAAAAATGTGCAGACCGCTTTTCTCGTAATGACAGAAGCGAAGCTCGGGGAACGGCTTCGTCGTTCCGACGCCGGGCGCCAGCCAGAGGGATAAACGCTCCGCCAAATCGTCCAGCCGAACGGGCTCCCCGCCTTCCACGGCGGCCCGATTCACCGATACGACCTTTCCTCCCGAGCAAATAAATGCCCGCAGCCGATTGCGGACCGGCGCCGAAAGCCGGACGATTCCCGGAAGCACGACGACGGAGAAGCGCTCGTCGCGGATGCTCAGCATTCCTCCCCCAATCTCGCAGCGCTCCTCGTCGACGAGCAGATCCATCGACAGAATATCGAAGTCGTACTGGCTCCGCATCAACGCCCTGCACACCCCGTCCAGCTCGTTCTCGTCTCCTCCCCAATGCGCCTCGGCCGGATAGAGAACGGCGATCGGAGCGACATGCCGCGCCTCCCTGAGCATGAGGCAGGAACGGTTCGCATAATTCCCCCACTGCCTGAAATAAGGCCACTGCGGATTGCGTCCCCCTGCATAGAAATGAGGCGGGCAGTCCGGGTCCGGAAAAATCGGGGAAAACGCATGCGGCACATACCAATTCGTACCCCGGACCGTCATCCAGTCGGTCAGCCATTTCATCTCCCTCAGGCCAAGGTCCCAGCCGTAAGCGCCGAAGTTCTCGCACATGACCAGACTCGTGCCTACCTCCAGATGCGCCGCCGACTGGGCCAGCTTGGCCAACGTATAATGAAAGAAGTCCGGGTAGGGACGGTCCCGATACGTTTTGAATTGGGGAAAATGCTCCTCGTAAGAAGAGCTCTTCTGCTCCGAATCGACCTGGCGCAGCACGAAATCATAGCCGCCCATATCGAAATGCTTCGTCGCTCGAAAAAAATGCCCGACGCCGAAGCCGTGATTCATATGCGCCCGGTTATCCTCGACGACGTGTCCGATGAACTGCACGCCGTTCGCATGGCACCAGCGCTGAATGCGGGCAAAGAAATTTTCCGAGAACAGCTTCGTAAGATGATCCATAAAATCGGTCCGAACGTTCGCGCTCTTCTCCTCGTCTTCATCCAGCCACAGCGCTTCGACGCAGGAATACAAGTCGTATCCGCATCGCTCCTCGAAGGTTTGACGAACCCGACTCGGCCACGGAAAGCAGGGCGTCTCCTCCCCGAACAGCACGTCGTAGGATCCGAAGTTTTCGAAGCTGGTCTCGTCCCCGAAGAAGCCCTTCAAGGTCGAGCCCCAATACTCGGGGAACCGGCGCTTGGTCGCTTCGTAGGTAAGCTCAATAAAGCAATCCGTTACTTCGGGCGACAGATAATCGACCATTTTGTCGAACATGCGCCCGCTCCAGGAGGGCTTGACTCCGACAACGTGGATCGTCCACGTTCCCGTATCGCCCGTTTCTCGACGCTCTCGCGCCCACGCCTGCCATTCCGGCCACTGCGCGAATGCAATCCGGTCTCCCTTCGCCTCAGGAACGCAGACGATTTTGAACAGCTTCACGTCCAGAGGCAACGCCTCCGGCTCCTCCTCCCCCTCGACGCTCCACAAGAAGCTCGCCTTCGTCAGCACCTGCATTCGGTAATCGGGCATTCGCTCCAGCACTTTGCCCCCGGCAATGCCGGACGGGTAATATTCCTCGTCGAACATCCATACGTCCATGCCGAGCCTTCTCGCTTCGTCTAGGCAGATGCCGACGTCTCGCCACCAGCCGTCGCCCAGATAATCCGCATGAGGACGCGACTCGATGACGAAGCCGCCGCAGCCGGCCTCCTCCATCGCCCGGATTTCCCGGCGCAGCGCCTCCTCCGTCTCCCCGGACGCCCCATGCAGCCACAGCAGCGGAAATAAGCTTCGCGGCGGTTCAGCGGAACCGAATTGCTCTCGCAGCCGTTCGGATGATGGCATGAAAATCCCCTCCTTCGTCGATCATAAGCCGATTGTAACCGTCGGCCGACTCGACCCGGGAGGGCGCAGCTATCGGATGAGGTGGACAATACGATCATCTTCCGGCAAGGAAGTGCTCGCGGTATTGGCTGGGGCTCATCCCTTCGCGCTGCCGGAACAGGCGGCTGAAATACTTGCTGTCCTCGTAGCCGCAGGCGTAAGAGATCTCCTTCACCGGCAAATCCGTTCCGAGCAGCAGCCGCGCCCCTTTCTCCATTCTGAGCTTGGTCGCGTACTCCAGCGGCGAAAGTCCCGTCTGCTCCTTAAACAGGCGATGGAAATGAGGCGCGCTGAAGAACACTTCCTCTCGCCAGCGATTGTGGATCTCGCCCGCATCCGTGTTGTCCCTTACGGCATCGTGGATCCTCAAGACGTAATCGGTAATTTCCGCCCTGCCCTTCGCTTCCGTCTTCGTCTTCCTGTCGCTCAGCGACGCGTACGTCAACCTTCCTTCCCGAAGCCCCGCCGCCAGAACCAGCAGCAGCCGCAGCATGGCAGACTGCAGCTCAAGCTTGCGAAAGGGCCGCTCCACGCGGAACGCTTCGACGACGCTCTTGATCCGCTGGCGGATTTCCTCTCCGACGTCGTCCATCCTCACCAGATTAGGCAGCCAGACAGAACTCAACCTTGACGCTTCTCCCAGGACGTCGCTCGAGCGAATCGGCCCGGCCTCCTCTCCGACGATCTGCAGCAGCTCCTCCTCCGAACGAGGCTCCCAGTCGAAATGGATGGCCCAGTGCGCGTAGCCGGAAGCTTCAGGCTCGTCCCGGAAGGAGTGCAGCACCCCCGGAGGAATCATCAGCAGACTCCCTTCCTCGTAAGCGTGAGACCCGCTTTCCGTATAGAGAACGCCCCGTCCCTTGTCGACCAGAATAAACTCGTGGTCGCGAATATAGCGGGAGGGCACCTTTAACGGGAAATCTGTATAGTGAGCGAAGCGCACATAGGGCCTGATCTCCCTGAATTGCGCCAGTTGAACGAAGGGCAGCATCGTCACTCATTCTCCTACCGTTTGAATATTGGTCCTCCTTAAGATTTTCGCAGCATCCGCCCGGATTTCCTTCCCGATTCCCCTGACGCCTTCGACCGTTCGGCATCCCTTACTCTCGCCCCGTCCCGGTTTGATGAAAATATTCGTGGCTAACTCTCTTGCATTTTGGGCCGCCATCCCCTATAATAACTCTTGCTGTACTTAACGAGCGCCCGTGGTCCAACGGATATGACGCAGCCCTCCGAAGGCTGAGATTGAGGTTCGATTCCTCACGGGCGCGCCACTAACGCCTACAATTGATAACCGGCCGGTTTCTCGGCCGGTTTTTTCGTGTGCTTACTCTCGGGAGAGGGAGGCTTCCCCCAATGCTGCCAGGTTAAGCGGTTGGCGTATGCGATCGGTGGTATGCGATCGATATGCGCGCACCTGCCGATAACATTCTAACGGTTACAGTGGCGCTTAATCGATCGTTTTCTCGAAAAAGAAAAAGCTAACGGTTGCCACCGCGCTTATTTTGGGGTTATCGAGCGAAACGGCGCGTTTTCGGCTGAAATAGCCGCTGCTGCAACCGTTACAATCTCCGTACTGCAAAAACGGCACGATTAGCGTCGCTGGCAACCGTTACGTTGGTGGGCTGGCGCAGGTTGGTGAGCTGGCGTGGGTCGGGCTAACATGGGTTGGTGGGCTAATGTCGGTTGGTGGGCTGGCGCAGGTTGGTGAGCTGGCGTGGGTCGGGCTAACATGGGTTGGTGGGCTAATGTCGGTTGGTGGGCTGGCGCAGGTTGGTGAGCTGGCGTGGATCGGTGGGCTAACGTGGGTTGGTGGGGCTGGCGCGGGCTGGTCGGCTGGCGCAGGTTGGTGGGCTAACGTCGGTTGGTGAGCTAACAGGGGTTGGGTGGGCTAACGTCGGTTGGTGGGCTAACGTCGGTTGGTGGGCTAACGTCGGTTGGTGAGCTAACAGGGGTTGGGTGGGCTAACGTCGGTTGGTGGGCTAACGTCGGTTGGTGGGCTAACGTCGGTTGGTGGGCTAACGTCGGTTTGTGAGCTAACAGGGGTTGGGTGGGCTAACGTCGGTTGGTCGGCTAATGTGGGTCGGTGAGTTGGCGTGGGTTAATGGGCTGGCGTGGGTCGGTGGGCTAGCGGGGGGGCGGTAGGTTGGCGCAAGTTGGCGCGAGTTGGGCTTTGTTCGCGATGGTCGTCGAGACTCCGTCGCCGGAACGTTTGCTTAGCCTGACAACATTGAGCCTCCCCCGTCCCGGTCCCGTCGTTCGGCCCGGCGACAAAGCCCCGTCCGCTTCTCGGAAACGCCGGTTTCCGCCACTGCAATCCGATCTTCTGCGCCTTCTTTGACTTTCTTTGACTTTTGTTCGCGGATTCGCTATGATAAGAAAACCACAGTACATGAGGAGGGACGCCAAGCATGAGTTTTGTACCTATGGTTGTCGAGCAAACCAATCGAGGAGAACGGGCTTATGATATTTATTCCCGCTTACTCAAAGATCGAATCATTTTTCTGGGCACACCGGTGAATGACGTCGTCGCCAACTCCATCATCGCCCAGCTGCTGTTCCTGACGGCCGAGGATCCGGATAAGGACATCCACCTCTACATCAATAGCCCCGGCGGCTCGATAACGGCCGGAATGGCCATATACGATACGATGCAGTTCATCAAGCCGGACGTCTCCACGATCTGCGTCGGCATGGCCGCATCGATGGGCGCATTCCTGCTGGCGGCCGGCGCCAAGGGCAAGCGCTACGCGCTGCCTAACAGCGAAGTGATGATTCATCAGCCGCTGGGCGGAGCCGAAGGGCAGGCCAGCGACATCGAGATTCGCGCCCGCCGAATTCTGAAGCTTCGGGATAAGCTGAACGGCATTCTTGCCGAGCGTACGGGCCAGCCGTTGGAGCGAATTGAGAAGGATACCGATCGCGACAACTTCATGGAAGCCGAAGTCGCTCGAGAATACGGCCTGATCGACAAAGTGATCGAGAAAGCTTAAAGTGCAGAATGACGCCGCTCCATAGAGGCTGTTCCTTGTCATCCCGCGATGACGGGGAACGGCCTCTTTCGATTCGCCCTTCTATTAACACAATTCCGCTTTTATGTCAACAAAAATTCAAAACTTTGAATGCCCTCTCTGCTAGTCCGCC
Organism: Cohnella hongkongensis; assembly: GCF_042654645.1. Taxonomy (NCBI): domain Bacteria; kingdom Bacillati; phylum Bacillota; class Bacilli; order Caryophanales; family Paenibacillaceae; genus Cohnella; species Cohnella hongkongensis. The sequence continues at coordinate 71,112 of NZ_JBHSEP010000026.1, forward strand.
AAACCATGATATTCTGTTACATATATAACAATTCCATTTAGACCCAATTCTAGCGATCTCTTAGGAACTTTGGAAGAGAGGAATTATGTATGCTTGAAAGATCTTATCCGTATCTTGTAGCCACGTCGTCCGAGGAAGCTTCCGTACCAGGCAGCACCCACACGCCTCCCGTAGATATGGTTGCAGCTCGTCGGTTGAGCGATAAAGCATCCTTGCTTCGCCCGCTTAAAGATGAGCACTTGTTGGAAGTTTATAGAGAGGCCAAGAAGATGAATTTGTCTCACGAATTTATCGAACTGCTGGAAGAGGCGCTCTCCATTCGCCAGTTAAGCCATTACAAAGAAGCTTGACCCAGAACCGACCTCTTGGTTTCCGCAGCGATCTTTGATCCGCTCGCCGTACTGGCGGGCGGTTTTTATTTTGCCTCCCCTCGCAACAAAGAGGCGGTTCGTCCGCCCGCCCGGCTGCTTGGAGCAACCCGCAGCGCCGGAGAACCGCCTCTCCCTGCTTTTCGTTACTGCATTTCGTATTGAACGGTCACCTGAGTACGAATCTCGATCTGGCCGGACTGCACCGAAGAGGATGCGCTGCTGGACGCCATATCGGCCATGACGGCCTTCGCCTGCTCGCGGGCGAACAGAACCGGGGCGTTCGACACCTCGCCCTGCACGATGTTCACGACACCCTTCAGCTGACGGTTGGCAGACGTCGCCAACACGTCGGCTTTGGCAGCCGCGTTTGCCATCGCCTTCTTGAGCGCCTCCAGCTCATATTGGTCCCTTTTTTCCGTAGAGAACTGCACGCCGTCCAGCCGGTTCGCTCCGGACGCCGTCAGCGCGTCGAACAGCTTGCCGATCTCCGGCAGCTTGCGGTAGGTGACCTGAATCGAGTGCACCGCCAGATAGCCCTTCAGCACTCGCCCGTCCTTCTCCGTGTAGTTGTACTCCGGCTGAACGTCGAACCCGGTCGTCTGGACGTCCTTCTTATCGATGCCGAACGTATCGTACAGCACCTTCTCGACTTCCGCAAACTGTTTGGCGTTCGATTGCTGCGCGTCGGTCGCCTTCGAGCCGCGCGTCTCGACCGCTACATGCAAATAGGCGACGTCGGGCTCCACCTTCACCGAGCCGCTTGCCCCCACCGTTATCGTGTAAGGCGCCGTTCCCGCCGCCACTGACTCAGCCGACACCGTATTCCCCTCCCCCTTCGAGAATCCGAACCAGCCAATCGCCGCTGCCGCCAACACGACCGACAACACCTGCAAAGCGCTTCTTTTCATGAACAAGCCCCTCTCTAACGGTTTGTCTTCGTCCTCTATAACGCTCCCATGCAGTCAAATGTTTCACAACCAGGAACAAAAAAGCAACAAATATCCGTTTTCGGCGAGAACCCGCACGCTCGGCGGCGCGAACACGTGAGGATAGGACAATCGGAAACGTGCAAAAAGCCCCTTCGATCGAGGGGCTTCATGCAAAAAAATCTTATTGATTTTCCAGTTCTTCTTTGCTCACGAGTTGGACTAAAGCGGTTACAGCCTGCTCTGCGTCCGAACCTTCCGCACTGATCGCGACCTCCGTGCCGGAGCTGATCGCCAGGCTCATGATGCCCATGATACTCTTCGCGTTAACCTTCTTCTCATCCTTTTCCACGAAGACGTCGGAAGAGAATTTATTGGCCTCTTGCACGAATAGTGCCGCCGGTCTGGCGTGAAGACCTGTTTTAAGCCGAACGACTACCGGCTGTCTCGTCATGGACCGGATACCCCCTATCTTTAATTCGTCCCGCGTATCGGGACTCCCGTGCTCCAGTTCTTCATTATTATAACATTGTTATGAACAAATGCGCCATACGCATTATGCCCCGCCGTTTCGGATTTTTTCGGCCAACTCGTCCAGCTTGCGAAGCCGATGGTTGACGCCTGATTTGCTCACCTGTCCCTTCAGCAGATCCCCGACTTCCTTAAGATTAATGTCCGGGTGCTGAAGCCGAACCTCGGCGACTTCGCGCAGCTTGTCGGGCAGGTTGTGCAGACCGATCTCCTTCTCGAGCAGCTTGATGTTATCGATCTGGCGAACCGCGGCTCCGATCGTTTTATTCAAGTTGGCCGTCTCGCAATTGACGATCCGGTTCACGGAATTGCGCATGTCCCGCATAATGCGAACGTCCTCGAATTTGAACAGCGCCTGATGAGCGCCGATAATATTCAGAAACTCGATGATCTTCTCGCCTTCCTTGATGTACAGGATAAAGCCTTTTTTCCGCTCGATGAACCGGGCGTTCAGATGGAACTTGTTCGCCAGCTCGACGAGCGCCTTGCAATGCTCCTCATACATCGACGAGATCTCCAGATGGTAGGAAGACCCCTCGGGGTTGTTCACCGAGCCGCCGGCCAGGAAGGCTCCCCGCAAGTAGGCTTTCTTGCAGCAGGCTTTGCGGACGAGCTCCTTGTCGATGCTCGGATGGAACAGAAACCCTTCCGAGACGATGGACAGATCGTTCAGAATCGCCTCGGCTCCGACCGGAATCCGGACGACGTACACGTTGTTTTTTTTCAGCCGCATTTTTTTGCGAACGAGAAGCTCGGTCACGACGGTAAAATGGCGCTTAAGCAGCGTGTAAATCCGGCGCGATATGGCGGCGTTCTCCGTAGCGATGTCCAGTACGACCCTGCGGTTGGACAGCGAGATCGTGCCGTTCATCCGGATGAGCGCCGACAGCTCCGCCCTTTCGCAGCAGCTGTCGCCTTCCAGCATCGTGAGCTCCTTCTTCGTTTGCGCCGCAAAAGACATGCCCTTCTCACCCCTTTCTCAGCATCCAGTTCTCGACCAACTGATAAATATGCTCGCTTAGCTTCCTGGCGTCATGCCGCAGATAGGTCCGGAATAGGACAAGCTTGTCCGCGATGACCTTGTACCCTCTGCGAGTGACCTCTTCCAGGTCCAGATGAACCGCCTTAGCTCCCTGCTCGGCGTAAAGGCTCTCCACCTGCGGAGGAATCTCCCCGTCGTTCACGATGACATAATCGAATAAATGATGGCCGATATGGGCGTGAACGGCGGCCAGATGGTCGCTGACGGAATAGTTGTCCGTCTCCCCGGGCTGAGTCATGACGTTGCAGACGAACAGCTTGACCGCATCCGACTGCACGATCGCTTCGGCCAGCTCCGGCACGAGCAGGTTCGGTATAATGCTCGTGTACAGGCTGCCCGGTCCGATCAGAATCGCGTCCGCTTCCTGAAGCGCCTGCACCGCTTCCGGGAGCGCCTTGACGTCGGCCGGCTCGAGATGGACCCTTCGGATGGCGAGGCCCGACTTCGGAATCGCAGATTCGCCGACGACCGTCGAGCCGTCCTCCATCTCGGCCTTCAGCACGATCGCCTGGTTCGCCGCAGGCAGCACCCGGCCTCTGACGGCCAATATGCGGCTCAATTCGGTAATGCCCGTGACGAAATCTCCGGTAATATCGGTCATCGCCGCCAGGATCAGATTGCCGAGGCTGTGTCCGGCCAGGGCCGTCCCGTTCTGAAATCGGTATTTCAGCACCTTGGTCATCAGCGGCTCCATGTTCGCCAAGGCGGTCAGCACGTTGCGGATGTCGCCGGGAGGCGGGATTTGAAGCTCTTCCCGCAATATGCCGGAGCTTCCGCCGTCGTCGGCGACCGTCACAATGGCCGTAATGTCTAGCGGCTTCCGCTTCAAGCCGCGCAGCATGACGGACAGCCCGGTGCCCCCGCCGATCACGACGATTCGCGGATTGCGGGCGAGGGGGATTGGTTTGCTCATTCCTTCACCTCAATGCCGATCCCGATCGGAATCGCGATGGCTCACTCTCACGGTCTCCGTGTCGCTGGAGCCCAGTCTTCGTCCCAAATATTCGGCCAGCGCCACCGATCTGTGCTTGCCCCCCGTGCATCCGACTCCGATAACGACCTGGCTTTTGCCTTCCTTGTGGTACATCGGGATCAAAAACTGCAGCAGGTCCAGCAGCTTCGTCAAGAAGGCCTGGGTCTCCGGCCACTTCATGACGTAGTCGTACACGTCCGGGTCGACGCCCGTCTTCGGGCGAAGCGTGTCGATATAATGCGGGTTCGGCAAAAAGCGGACGTCGAAAATGAGATCGGCGTCGATAGGCACGCCGTACTTGAACCCGAACGACGTCACATTGATCGAAATATGGTTCTGATCCAGGTTAGTGAACCGGGCGACGATCTTTTCCTTCAGCGCCGCCGGCTTCAGATTGCTCGTGTCGATGACTTGATTGGCCCAGCCCTTCAGATCCTCCAGCAGCTTACGCTCCAAGTGTATCCCGTCCAGCGGCAGTCCATCCGGAGCCAACGGGTGCCTGCGCCTGCTCTCCTTATAACGCTGTACGAGCACCGAATCGGTCGCGTCGAGAAACAGAATTTCGTAATGAATCGTGTTATGCTCGCGAATATGGTTAAGCGATTCGGACAGCGCGGTGAAAAATTCGCGCCCGCGCAGATCGATCACCAGGGCAACCTTGGCGATTCTTCCTTGCGACTGGTCGATCAAATCTGCGAACTTCGGAATGAGCACCGGCGGCAAGTTATCGACGCAGAAAAAGCCCAAGTCCTCCAGGCTTTGAACGGCAATCGTCTTGCCTGCGCCCGACATTCCCGTAATGATGACAAGTCTCGGCTGCGTCGTAATCGTCTCCATCCGTATCCCCTCTCTCTGCGGTCCTGTTGGCTCTCGTCAGGCTGTAAATGCGAAACGCTCGGACCGCCTGAGAGCGTGCGGGGGCCGAGCGCTTGCTGACTTATGCTCGTAGGAACAAACCCGCTGCTCCGACGACTCCGGCATTGTTGCCCAGCTCGGCCGCCACGATCTCCACTCCTTCGCTGGCCCTTGCCGGCGTCAGCTTGTGGAAAACCTCGCGAATTTGCGAGAACAGAAATTCTCCCGCCTTGCTTACTCCGCCGCCGATAATGAAGCGCTCGGGATTCACGACGACCGCGACGGCCGCCATCGATTTGCCGAGGTAGAAGGCGGCCCGGCTGACGATGCGCGCCGACGCTTCGTCCCCTTCCTTCGCCGCGTCGATGACGTGCTTGGCCGTCAGCTCTCCTTCCACGAGGGCAAGAGACGTCTTGTCTCCGCGGTCGACGGCATCCTTCGCCATGCGGATAATCCCTGTGGCCGAGGACACCGTCTCCAGGCAGCCTGTCTTGCCGCAGCCGCACTGGATCGCTTCGAGATCGGCCACGATCGAGATGTGCCCCAGCTCCCCGGCCATGCCGGAAGCGCCTTCGATCAGCCGATCGTTCAGGATGATTCCGCCGCCGACTCCCGTTCCGAGCGTGTAGCAGACGACGTTCGACACCCCTCTGCCCGCTCCGCCCCAGGCTTCGCCCAACGCGGCTACGTTGGCGTCGTTATTAATCTTGACCGGCTTGCCCAGCTTCTCCTCCATGATGCGCTTCACCTGCACGTCGCGAAAAGGAAGATTGGGAGAGAAGGTGATGATTCCTTCGGGAATGTTCAGGAAGCCGGCTATACCGATCCCGATGCCGCCGACCTCCTCCCACTCCGCGGTTCCCGGAGGTACGAGCTCCCGAACATAGGCCGCGATATTGGACAGAACGGTATCCGGTCCCTCGGAGCCTTGCGTAGCGCCCTCGTAGGTGCGAAGCAGATCTCCCTCCGCATTGCACAAGCCGACTTTGATCGACGTCCCGCCCAAATCAACGCCTACGAACAATGAATCTGACATATTGCCGACACCTCATAAACATTATAGTTACAGCGACTGGCTCCAATCGTGTGTAGCCGAGCCCTCAAGGAACTTCTCGCAATCGAGCGCAGCCATGCAGCCGCTGCCAGCCGCCGTAATCGCTTGACGGTACTTGTGATCCTGTACGTCTCCGCAAGCGAACACGCCGGGCACGTTCGTCTCCGTCGAGCCCGGGCTGACCTTGATGTACCCGAGTTCGTCCGTATCGATCTGCCCGCCGAGGAACTTCGTGTTCGGCGTATGGCCGATCGCTACGAACAGCCCCTGCGTCTCGACGATCTCTTCCGCTCCGGTTTCATTGTTGCGGACCTTCAGTCCGGTAACGCCCTGCTCCCCGGCGATAACCTCGATCGGAGTTTTGTTCAGCTCCCATGCGATCTTGCCGTTCTGACGGGCGCGCTCCTGCATGATCTTGGACGCCCGGAGTTCTCCGCGCCGGTGAACGAGCGTAACCTGCGAAGCGAAGCGGGTTAGGAAGTTCGCCTCCTCCATCGCCGAATCTCCCCCGCCGACGACGACGATTTTCTTGCCGCGGAAGAAGAAGCCGTCGCAGGTCGCGCACGTGCTGACGCCGCGTCCGACATTGTCCTTCTCTCCCGGAATTCCCAAATATTTGGCCGACGCTCCCGTAGAGAGGATCAGCGTCTCCGCCTGCAGCGTCTCTCCGCCCTCCAGCGAAAGCGTAAACGGCCGTTTGGACAGATCCGCTTCGTTAATCCAGCCCGTGCGGAATTCGGCGCCGAAGCGTTCGGCCTGCTTGCGCATGTTCGCCATCAGCTCCGGCCCCATAATGCCTTCCGGAAATCCGGGGAAGTTCTCGACCTCCGTCGTTGTCGTCAGCTGGCCGCCCGGCTCCGGTCCTTCGATAACGAGCGGCGACAGATTGGCCCTGGCCAGGTAGATAGCCGCCGTTAGTCCAGCGGGTCCCGTTCCGATTACGATCGTCTTATGCATGGATGCTTCCTCCTCGAGCGCGAAACGATGTCCCGATCGTTCGTCATGGCGCGATAGTAGATCATTTTAGTGAAACGACGGTCTCGTCAAGTCTAGCTTCTCCCGAATGCCGCATGCTTCATCAATCCGGTTCGCATATCGGCTGATACTTGCCTGGGATACCCCGTAACGGCTGACCAGATCGGCATAGGTGACCGTCCGGCGATGCATCTTGGCCGTCCAGTATTCGAGCGCGGCGGCCCAGCCCGTCGACTTGTGCAGCTTCGGCACATCCGGGTATACGCGTGACAAGTAATCGACCCACAGCGTCATCATGTCGTGCTGCTGCACGACGTCGTAACGTCCCGACATGCCTTCCAGCGCCTGCTCCAGCACCGTCTGCCAAGCGCTGTCCCAGACCGGAAGCTGCGCCGATTTTCGCCGGGCCTCCAGCGTCAGCGTTCGGCCGCTGAAGATAACCGTCAACGCGTCCTGCACGCCGATGGAACGAAGCACAAGCACCGCTACCCGCTTCAGCTCATCCTCTTCGTCCGGATCGATCAGGAAAGCTTTCAGCGCTTCGACCACCTCGTCGTCCGCCACCAGCCCAAGCGCCTGAATGACCTGGACCTTCGTGCGCCGATCGCCGTGCCTGAGCGCCCAGAAGAAGGACGAGCGAATGAGCGGATCGTTCTTGAGCGCTTCCGTCACCTGTCCCGGACGGTTATCCCACTGCTTGAACTGTTCCTCGAACGGAAGGTGGTAATGATAATGCGTCGGCGGGCTCTCCTCGCCCGTCCGAACCCGATCCAGCCGCTTCAGGTAGAACGGAGGCACCTGGGAGGCCGGATCGAGACGCTCGGCATGCTGCCAGTGCTTCCTCGCGTCTTCGTAGCGCTGCAGGTTCACCGCCGCGATCGCCGCGAAATGATGAAGGCTCGGCTCTCCGGACAGCTCCCCCGTGCGGAGCAGCCGGCGGAAATGCTGATACGCCTCGCGATGCTCTCCGACGATGCCCAGCGTCGTCGCCATCTTGAACACGTGCTCCGGATGGAACGGAACCGTCTTGTTCAGCTTGGCGATCAGCTCCTGCAGCTGCTCCTGCTGGTTCGAATGCTGATAGAATATCGCCAGATTGCACAGCGCGTGCAGATTGCCCGGCTCGGCCTCCAGCACCTCCGTAATCGTCGCGACCGACTTGTCGAACAGCCCCATGTAATAGTAAGCCAGCCCCAGATTGTTTCTGGCCGCCAGGAAATCCGGCTGACGCTCGATGATTTCCTCCAGCATTTTGACCGCCTCGGCGAACCGGCCGGCCTCCAGCAGCTCCCGGGCTTTGTCGTGCGCATAAATATTTTCCTTGGCCTTGATCGTCGACAGCTTCGCCGGACGGTTCAGCTCGTAGTGCAGCAAGTCGAGCAGTTCGTCCGACTCCTCCAGAAACTGGCCTTCCGTATCGTTCTCCAAATAACGGACAAGGGCTTCTTCCGCCGCTTCGAACAGCTCCATATTGGCGTAATTGTTGGCTAAATAGTAGTAGCACTCCGTCATCGCCGGATCGATCTGATCCAGCACCGAGCGTAAAATGACGTTCGATTCCTCGTACCGTCCCATCTCGGACAGAATGCCGGCCATGTTGCAGTGGTTGACCGGATTCTCCGGCTCGTACTCCACCGCGCGGCGGAAATATTTCAGTGCCTTGTCGTAATGGTACCGGTCCAGCGACTGTACGGCACGCTCGAAAAAGAAAGTCGCATCCAATCTCATCGGGATGACTTTGGGACGCCGGTTTTTCGCCGCGCGTTTTCGCTGGTTCATCGCAAGGCACCTCCTACTGTTCTGTGAACTCGTCACCCACGATTATAACACAGCCTGCGCGATCCATAAAATAAAACTCCGGGGGAACGATTCCCCCGGAGTCGGAACAAGGCCCGCGACCGACCGGACACAGTCCTTCGGACGAAGCTTCCGTCTATTCGTGTTACACGCCTTTCGTCTTAAACAGCGTGCTGATGGAGCCGCCTTCCATAATGATACGCGTCGCCTCCGCCAGCATCGGCGCGACCGAGATCACCTTAAACCGGTCGGATCGTTCCTCCGGCAGCAGGATCGAATCGGTCACGACCACTTCCTTAATGCTCGGATGGTCGAGCCGCTTCAAAGCCGGGTCGGAGAACAGAGGATGCGTCGCGCATACGAAAGGATCCTCCGCGCCGCGTTCCTTCAAGCCTTCTACGACATTAACGATCGTCGTGCCGGTATCGATCATATCCTCGATAATGATCGGCGTGAAGCCCTCGACTTCCCCGATGACGTGCGTGATGACGGATTCGTTGTGCGCGGGGCGCTTCTTAATCATGATGGCGAAGGAGCAGTCCAGCTGATTCGCCAGCTTCTCGGCCGTCGAGGCTCGTCCGGCGTCCGGCGAGACGACAACGGGATTGCGGATATTCTTCGACTTCAGGTAATCGCTGATCAGATCCAGCGCGGTCAGGTGATCGACCGGGATGTCGAAGAAGCCCTGAATGGCGGGAGCGTGAAGATCGATCGTCACGATGCGGTGCGCGCCGACCGTCGTCAGCACGTCGGCCACCATCTTCGCGGAGATCGGCTCGCGGGGAGCGGCTTTCCTTTCCTGCCTGGCGTAGCCGTAGTACGGCAGCACGACGTTGATCGTCCGTGCCGAGGCCCGCTTGGCGGCATCGATCATGACCAGCAATTCTACGAAGTAATCGTTGATCGGATGAGATAAAGACTGGACCAGGAAAACGTCGCAGTTGCGAATCGTCTCCTCGTAGTGAACGTACACTTCGCCGCTCTTGAATCGGGAAAGCTTGATTTTCCCCAGCGGCACTCCGAGATTGTCAGCGATCTTGCCTGCCAATAGCGGATTGGATGATCCCGAAAAGATACGAAGCTTACTGCTGCTGTACATGTGCCCCTCCATATTTTGGCAATTCGACGCTCCATATGTCGAAATCCGTCAGTCGTCACACCCATTATACATGAGTACGGACGGATTTTAAAAAGGTTTCATTTCCCGTTTACGTTCCGAAAACGTAGCCAGATGCGTATATCCGGCTTTTTTCAGCAGCGCTTGCGCCTCTGCCCCTTTTTGTCCGACTTTGTCGGGATGATGAGCGTCGGAGCCGTACGTGACCGGAATGCCGAGAGCCGCGGCCCGCTCCAGCATGGATATCGACGGGTACATTTCCTTGCAGGGCGCATAGAAGCCGGCCGCATTCAGCTCGAACGCGAGATCGTGCTTCAGCACGGCCTGCAGCGCCATGTCCTCCAGTGCGGTCGCGTCTTCCTCCGGCCGGTAGCCGAAGCGCTTGATCGCGTCGATATGGCCGATGTAATCGTAGAAGCCGGTCGCCGCCGCCTTCGCGATCGCTTCGAAATATTGCGCGTAGACGTCGATGATCCGCCGGCCCTCCCAGCGGCCGACCTGGCGATAATCCGTTACATCCCACGTTCCGAGAAAATGAACCGAGCCGATCACGTAGTCCCAAGGGTACCCGTTCACGATCGATTCGATCTTTTCCTCGTATCCCTCGACGTAGTCGCCCTCCAGACCGACGCGCACCTCGATGCTCCCCTTGTACTTCTCCTTCAGGGCAAGAGCCTCCTCGACATATCGGGGAAGCTCGTCCATCGGCATGGCGGAATCCGGATTGTCCTCATGGGGAACGTGAAGCAGGGGCATGTGATCGGACAAGCCGATCTGTTCCATGCCCTGTTTCATCGCGCTAATAATGTAGTCCTCCATATTGCCGACCGCATGGCCGCAGCGAACATGATGCGTATGATAGTCGACGAGCATGCCGGGCGCTTGTGTCATAGCCGCATCACCTAATCCTTCTTGACCGGCTTCCGATGACGGAACTCCAGTTCCTTCAGCACGTCGTCGAACGGAATTCCCTGCTCGCGGAGAAGCACCATCAGATGGAAAATGAGATCGGCGGACTCGCAGCGCAGCTCCTCGCCGTCGCGGTTTTTCGCGGCGATGATCACTTCCGCGGTTTCCTCCCCGACCTTCTTCAAAATCTTGTCGAGCCCTTTTTCGAACAGGTACGTCGTATAGGCGCCTTCCGGACGCTCCGCGTCCCGCTGCGCGATCGTCGCCTCCAGCCGGCTGAGCGGTCCGAAGCGATCCTCCTCCTGCCTCGGAGCGGCTTCGGCCGCTTTCAACGCGCCTTCCCGGTAGAAGCAGCTGTACGCTCCCGTATGGCACGCCGGTCCGTTCTGGCGCACCTTCACAAGCAGCGTATCCCCGTCGCAGTCGTAATGCAGCGATTCGATCTGCTGCGTATGGCCGCTGGTCGCCCCTTTGTTCCACAGCTCGCCGCGAGACCGGCTCCAAAACCACGTTTGCCCGGATTCGAGCGACTTCTGCAGCGACTCCTTATTCATATATGCGAGCATGAGCACCTCTTTGCTTAGGGCGTCCTGCACGACCGCCGGCACCAGCCCGTCGGGGCTCCATTTGATTTGATCCTGCCACTGCCCTTGCTCTTGCTGCGTCATCTGACGTTCACTCCTTTGCCGCGTAACATTTGCTTAACCTCTTGGACCGTTACTTCCTTGTAGTGGAAAATGCTCGCCGCCAGCGCCGCGTCCGCCTGCCCTTCCGCGAACACGTCCGCGAAATGCCGGGCGTTGCCCGCTCCTCCCGAAGCGATGACCGGAATGCCCACGCTCGACGACACCGCTCGGGTCAGCGCGACGTCGAAGCCGTCCTTCGTGCCGTCCGCGTCCATGCTGGTGAGCAGAATCTCTCCCGCTCCCCGGCGCTCCGCCTCCTTCGCCCACTCCAGCGCGCGAATGCCTGTCGCATTGCGCCCGCCGTGGGTGAATACTTCCCACTCGCTCCACTCCGCGTTGAACTTCGCGTCGATCGCCACTACGATGCACTGCGCGCCGAACGTCCGCGAACCGTCCGTAATCAGGTCCGGATTGCGAATGGCGGCGGTATTGATGCCAATTTTGTCCGCCCCCGCGCGCAGCAGCCGCTTCATATCCTCCACCGCCGAGATGCCTCCCCCGACCGTAAACGGGATCGTAATCTCCCCGGCCGTCCGCCGCACCACGTCCACCATCGTCGCCCGGCCTTCCACCGATGCGGAGATGTCCAGAAACACCAGCTCGTCCGCGCCTTCCCGGTCGTAGATCGCGGCCAGCTCCACCGGATCCCCGGCATCGCGCAAATTCACGAAATTGACGCCCTTGACGACTCGCCCGTCCTTCACGTCCAGGCAAGGGATAATTCTTTTAGCTAACATGCAGCGTTCCCCCTTTTCACAACGATTCGGAAAGTCTACGTTCACGTATCTCCTTGTCTGAATCGTCTTCGCCAAGCTTCTCCGTTGTCCGCCCTTGGTCGTCGGCTCTGCCGACTGCTCGGGTATGCATCCTGGGATGTCGAAGGCGCTTTTGCTTGCGTTATCCGCTATGACGCCCGCGACGGATCGCAATAGGCCACGACTTCGCTATAGGGAAGAGTCCCTCCGAATAGATCGAGAGCGCTGCCGATCGTAATGTCCAGCTTGCCGCGTGTCAACTCGCGGAATCGGGCCAAATCCGCGAGCGATCGCGCGCCGCCTGCGTATGTGACCGGAATCGTCGCCCATTCGGAGAGCTTGACAGCCAGCTTCTCTTGAATGCCCTCCCGCTTCCCTTCGACATCGACCGCGTGGATCAGAAATTCGGCGCAGTAGCTCTCGAGCTCCCGAACAGTGGCTTCGTTAACTTCCAGATCGCTAAACTTCGTCCACTGGTTGGTCACCACGTACCATTTGCCGTCCCGTTCCTTGCAGCTGAGGTCAAGCACGAGCCGTTCCCGGCCGATCTCCGAAACGATACGCCGCAGATTGTCCATCTGAAGGCGGCCGTCCCGAAAAACGTAAGAAGTGACGATGACGTGCGAAGCCCCTTCGCTTAAGTAGGCCGCCGCGTTATCCGCCGTAATGCCTCCGCCGATCTGCAGACCGCCGGGATAGGCTCTAAGCGCGGATAACGCAGCCTCCCGGTTGCCTTCGCCGAGCATGATAATATGCCCGCCGGTTAACCCGTCTTGTTTATACAGCGAAGCGTAGTAATCCGCCCCCCGTTCGGAGACGAAGTTCTCCACGACCTTCGAGGCGTCCGCTTGAAGCGTTTCCCCGACGATCTGCTTCACCTTGCCCTGGTGAATATCGATGCAAGGTCTAAACTTCAAAGCTCTCAGTCCTTCCCGACGCCATATCCGTGAACTTGCGGAGCAGCGCCATGCCCAGCTCGCCGCTCTTCTCCGGATGGAACTGCATGCCGTACACCGAGCCCCGGCCGACGATCGCGCTCACCGGCTGGTAGTAGTCCGTCACCGCCAGCAAATCCGTCTCCAGCTCCGGCAGCGCATGGTAGGAGTGCACGAAATACACGTGCCCCGGCTTCAAGCCGTCAAACAGAGGGCTTTCCCGCTTGAACGTCAGCTCGTTCCAGCCCATGTGAGGAACCTTGTAGTCCCCTTGGAACCGGACGACCCGCCCCGGGAGCAGATCGAGTCCGCGATGCGCGCCGTGCTCCTCGCTCTCCGTGAACAGCAGCTGCATCCCCAGGCAAATGCCGAGAAGCGGCTTTCCGGAAGCCGCGAACCGTTTTGTCGTTTCCTCCAGGCCGGTCTCCCGCAGGTTGGCCATCGCATCGCCGAACGCGCCGACGCCCGGCAGAATCGCGCCGTCCGCGGCGAGAATCTCCCGCGGATCGGAGGTGACCCGCACCTCGCAGCCGAGCCGCTCGACGGCTTTGCTGACGCTGTGCAGATTGCCCATGCCGTAGTCGATAATCGCGATCACTTACAACACCCCTTTGGTGGAAGGCACGCCCTTCACGCGCGGATCGATCGAAGTCGCTTCGTCGAGCGCGCGTCCGAGCGCCTTGAACACGGCCTCGATCATATGATGCGTATTGCGTCCGTAGTGGACGATGACGTGCAGCGTAATCCTCGCCTCCAGCGCCAGCTTCCACAGAAATTCGTGCACGAGCTCCACCGTGAAGCTGCCCACGTTAGCCGCCGGGAATTCGCCGCGCAGCTCGAAGTGCGGCCGGTTGCTGATGTCGACGACGACCTGCGCGAGCGCCTCGTCCATCGGCACGAACACGCTGGCGTAGCGCCTGATGCCTTTCTTGTCTCCCAACGCCTCCCGCAGCACCTGTCCCAGGCAGATTCCGATATCCTCGACCGTATGATGGTCGTCGATGTCCACGTCTCCGCGGGCTTCGACTTTCAAATCGAACTGGCCGTGCTTCGCGAACAGGTCCAGCATGTGGTTCAGGAACGGAACGTCGGTCTCGATCGACACCTCGCCGCTTCCGTCCACTCCCAGGGACAATTGGATGTCCGTTTCGTTCGTCTTGCGGGATACGGCCGACGAACGGCCGCCTTGCACGTTCTCTTCGCTCACTTCGTCTCCCTGCCTTCCAATCGGATTTCCACCGCGCGGGCGTGCCCCTCCAGCCCTTCATGACGGGCCAGCGTCGCGATCCCCGCGGCGTCTCTCAGCAGCGCCTGCCTGCTGTATCGGATCAAGCTCGACTTCTTCAGAAAATCGTCCACGTTCAGAGGAGACGAGAACCGCGCCGTACCGTTCGTCGGCAGGATGTGGTTCGGTCCCGCAAAATAATCCCCTACCGGCTCCGAGCTGTACGGTCCGATGAAGATCGCCCCCGCCGTCTCGATGCGGCCGAGCAGTTCCATCGGCTCCTCCGTCATCACTTCCAGATGCTCCGGGGCCAGCATGTTGACGACGTCCAGCCCTTCGTCCAGGTTGTCGACAAGCAGGATCGCCCCGTGCCGCTCCAGCGAGCTGCGGGCGATGTCGACCCGCGGCAGGGCCGCGACCTGCCGCTCCAGCTCCGCCTGCACCGCCGAAGCCAAAGCCTGCGACGGCGTCACCAGCACCGCCGAAGCCATCTCGTCGTGCTCCGCCTGAGACAGCATATCCGCAGCGACATATCGCGGATCGGCGCTGTCGTCCGCCAGCACGACGATCTCGCTCGGGCCCGCGATGCTGTCGATGTCGACCGCGCCGTAGACGGCGCGCTTCGCCAGCGCCACATAGATGTTGCCGGGCCCGCAAATCTTGTCGACGGCGGGAATGCTCGCCGTCCCGTAAGCGAGCGCAGCCACCGCCTGCGCTCCCCCGACCCGGTACATCTCCGTCACGCCCGCTTCCGCGGCCGCCACCAGGATGTACGGGTCGATGCCTTCCCGGCCGCCGGTCGCCGGCGGAGTCGCCATCGCAATCTCCGGCACGCCGGCCACCTTGGCCGGCAGCACGTTCATGAGCACCGACGACGGGTACGCCGCCTTGCCGCCGGGAACGTACAGCCCGACCCGTCTGAGCGGGCGAATGGCCATGCCCAGCATCGTGCCGTCGGGCGCCGTATCCATCCACGACCCGCGCTTCTGCTTCTCGTGGAATGCCGTAATGTTCGCCGCCGCCTGCCGCAGAGCCGTCAGAAACTCCGGCTCCACCTTGGCGTACGCGCCCTGAATCTCCTCCTCCGTCACCCGAAGCTGTTCGGGCGTCAACGTCACTCGGTCATACGCCGCCGTATACCGCAGCAGCGCCTCGTCGCCTTCCCTGCGCACCGCCTCGACGATTTCCCGAACCGTCTCATTCTGCTCCGGCGAGCCGTATTCGCTCTCCCGTTCCAGCCGAAACCCGTCCGCTTTGCCTATATACATCCCGCACCCTCCTCGCATCAATCGTTCTCTCCCGCTCTTCGCCGACCCGGGACCCCACGCCAACGTTCTCGCAGCCTCGCCCGGATCTCCGCCGCCTTAAACCGCAGCGCCGATCATCGCGCTCAGTCTGTCGCACAGCTCCTGGATTGCCGTATTTTTCAGCCTGTAGCTCACGCGGTTGGCGATCAGCCGGCTCGTCACCTGGAACAGCGTCTCCATCTCGACAAGCCCGTTCTCCTTCAGCGTCTGCCCGGTCTCCACCATGTCGACGATTCGGTCGGCCAGGCCGATCAGCGGCGCCAGCTCGATCGAGCCGTTCAGCTTGATCACTTCCACCTGCTGGCCTTGCTCCCGGAAATATTGGGAAGCCACGTTCGCATACTTCGTCGCCACGCGCGGATTAATCACCGGTTTCCAGTCAGGCAGTCCGATGACCGACATCCGGCACTTGGCGATGCCGAGATCGAGCAGCTCGTAGACGTCCTTGTTTTCCTCCATCAGCACGTCCTTGCCCACGATCCCGATATCGGCTACGCCGTACTCCACATACGTCGGCACGTCAACCGGCTTCGCCATGATGAACTCCATGTTCGCCTCGGGAACCGGAATGATCAGCTTGCGGGAATCGTCGAAATCTTCCGGAATCGGCAGACCCGCCTGCCGGAACAGCTTGCTCGCCTGCTTATAGATGCGCCCCTTGGGCATCGCGACTTTTAACGCGGTGCTATCCGTCATGCCCTATTCCTCCTTCTCCGCTTCCAGGGAAACCAGGTTGTCGTACGCTTTGCCCCGATACAGCAGGCGGCCTCTGCCCATGTGCCTCTCCAGATCCGAAGCCTGCAGCTCCTGCAGCTCTGCGGACGACACGAGCGCCGTCACGACGGTCTCGCCCTGCTCGCGAAGCCGGTTGGCCTTCGTCAGAGCCGCCTGCCGCCGCGGCCTCTCATAGGCGACGAGCGTTCGCTTGCTCTCTTCCGCCGCATCCTCCACGACCTCGAGAATCCGCGTCGTCTTCAGCGCGAAGCCCGTCGCGCGAGCCGGGCGTCCGAACTGGGCGAGCAGATTGTCGTAGCGTCCGCCGCTGCACACTGGGAAGCCCAGATGCGAAGCATAGCCTTCGAAGGTCAAGCCCGTATAATAAGAGAAATCTCCGATCATCGTCAGATCGATCAGCACGTCCTCCTGAATGCCGTAAGCCTCCAGCACGTCCCATACCTCGCACAGATGCCGGATCGCCGCCCGAGCGCCCTCGTTTTTGCTGAGCTCCATCGCCTGCGCGCACACCTCCTGGCCGCCGCGCAGACGCAATATATCCTCCAGCTCCCGCTTCCACGCTTCATCCAGAGACAGCCTGCCGATCGCATCCCGATAGCCGACATGATCGCGCTGCAGCAGACAAGCCTTCAGCGCTTCCTGCTCGCTCTCCAGCCCCGGCAGCGTCTCTTCGAACAAGCCGTTCAGAAAGCCGACATGACCCATGGCGATCTTGAACGCCGGCACTCCCGCCGCCTTCAGCGAAGCGACAGCCAAGGCGATCACCTCCGCATCGGCCTCAGGCGAAGCGTCCCCGACGAGCTCGACGCCGGTCTGATAAAACTCGGAGTCGCGGCCGCCTTCCTCCTCGAATGCCCGAAAGACGTTGCCGTGATAGCTGAGGCGGATCGGGAAAGGCTCATCCTTCAGCAGCGATCCGACGACGCGCGCGATCGGCGCCGTCATGTCCGAGCGCAGCACGATCGTCGTCCCGCGGCGGTTAAGCAGCTTGAACAGCTTCTGATCCGATGTCGAGCTGGCCATCCCGACCGTATCGTAATATTCGATCGTAGGCGTTATGATCTGCTCGTAGCCCCACGAGCGCATGCAGGCCAGCACGCTGTGCTCGATCTTCCTCAGCTTGGCTACCGCATGCGGCAAGTAATCCTTTACCCCGGTTGGCTTTTCGAATACCTTCGGTTTCGTCATCCTGCGCACCTTCTCCATTTTATCCTCTATAATCAAGCGGAACAGCGGACGTCCCTGTTGCTTCTGTGCATTAAAGTGCTACCATGTTACCATACTGCCAAAATAAAGAGATTAGTCGTATATTACCATGAGCCTTCCTTCCTCGTCAATCCTCATGACGCGCTTGGACCGGCTTACCTGCTAAGCGGCGGCACAACGGCAAAAACCGCCCCGTACCGTATCCGGTAGCGAAGCGGCTGGAAGCGCAGGGGGTTTAGAGCTCGCGAAGAGGATTCCCCCCGACTCGGGAGCCCGGGGCGACATCCTTGTGAACGACCGAGCCGGCCGCGACCACGGCGCCGTCCCCGATCGTCACTCCGGGCAGCACCGTCACGTTCGCGCCGATCATGACGTTCGCGCCAATTCGAATATCCCCCAGACGATATTCCTTGATTAAATATTCATGCGTCAGAAGCGTAGAATTGTATCCGATGATCGTATTGTCTCCGACCGTGATCCGTTCGGGGAAGAAGACGTCCACCATCACCATGAGCGCGAACGCCGTATGACGTCCCACCTTCATTCCGAGCACGCGTCTGTATATCCAATTTTTGACCGGCAGAATCGGACAATAACGCGCGAGCTGGATAAAAATAAAATTGCGCACGGCCTTAAACCGGGATACCGTCCGGTACACCTGCCACAACGCATTCGGCCCTTCCACCGGATACCGTTCTACGTTCCTCAACCTTAAGCACCCTCATTCCCGATTCCGCACAGAGCCGGCAGCTCGTCCATTGTCCCCAAGACATGGACGGCTCCGGATTTGCGCAGCAGCTCTTCTCCCTTCAGCGACCAAGCCACGCCCACCGGGACAGCCCCCGCCCGAATCGCCGACTGCATATCGACCGAGCTGTCTCCGACCATCAACGTCTCGGACGGCCGGGCGCCGAGCGCGGCCATCGCCTTCTCGACCGGCTCGGGATGCGGCTTCGCATGCTCTACGTCGTCCAGGGTGACCAGCGTATCCATATCCGAATAGATGTCCAGAAGCTTCAGCGCTCGAATCGTCGTTCCCCTCATTTTCGTCGTGACGACGCCGAGCCGAATGCCCTCCCGGCGCAGAAGGCGGATCGTTTCCTTGACCCCGGGGAACAGGCTCACCATTTCGTCATGCTTGGCGAGGTTGTATTCCCGGTAGGCGCGAACGAAAGCCGAGACGTCCTCCAGACCGGTGAAATGCTGCATCTGCACGGTAAGTGGCTCGCCCATCGACGGAATGATCTGCGCTCTTCCGAAGCTTTCCGGCACGTGCCCTTTAAGCGAATGCAGGAAGGATTGAATAATCAGTTCGTTCGTATCGATGATCGTGCCGTCGAGGTCAAACAGAACGGTCCTGATTGTCCCCTGTCCCGTCCTTGCCGTCTCCATCGTCTGCTTGGTTTGAATTGGCGTCATTCTTGCTGCTCTCCGTTTCTTCATGCGCCTCGGACGCGGTTTTCCCTGTCTTGAAGTTCACCAGCGGGTCGCCGTACTTCTCGGCAGCCAGCCCCAGCTTGCGCCGCACGACGATCAGCACGATGCCGCCCACGACAAGCAGCAGCGCCAGCAGCTGCGAGATGCGAATATTGCCTTCCGCCGGATTCAGGTAGCCCTGCTCGAACAGAGCCGTCATCGGCGACCATAATGCGTCCAGGAACGACTTCAGCCATTCCGGTCCGCGGAAAGCCAGACTGTCGGTGCGAAGCGCCTCGATGAAAAACCGTCCAATCGAGTACCAGATAAAATAGGTGATCAGCAGTTCTCCCGCTTTCAGGAAGCGGCGGCGTCTGATCACGAACAGAACCCCGAGGCCGACAAGGCTCCACATCGACTCGTACAGGAAGGTCGGATGATGGAACACGCCTTCGACGTTCATCTGATTCACGATAAAAGCCGGGAGGTTCAGCGTCTCTCGCAAGAACGACTCCTCGACCTCACCGCCGTAGGCTTCCTGATTGACGTAGTTGCCCCACCGCCCGATCATCTGCCCGATCAGCAGGGAGGGGGCGCAAATATCGGCGATTCGCCAGAAGCTGTAGCCTTTTGCCCTGATATAGAAGAAGCCGCTGAGCAGCGCGCCGATTAACGCTCCGTAGATGGCGATGCCGCCGTTCCAGATTTGGAAAATCTCGACCGGATGCTGCTGATAATAGCTCCACTTGAACGCGACGTAATACAGGCGGGCCGCAATGATGGACGAAGGGACTCCGATCAGCAGCAAATCCAGGAAAAAGTCGGCGTTCAGTCCGAAGCGCTTCCCTTCCTGAACGGCGAGCAGAAGACCCGCGAGAGCCGCTGCCCCCAGAATGATGCCATACCAGTGGACATCAAGGCTTCCAATCGAGAACGCGACCGGATTGAGCAACATCGTAAACATCGTTTTCCCCCACTCGATTATTCGTAATCGTCCTCGGATATCGCTTCGGTGAGCTTATTCGTGAATTGCAGAGCTGCGTTGTAGCCCATTCTCTTCAGGCGATAATTCATCGCCGCCACTTCCAGAATAACCGCGAGATTCCGGCCCGGCCGGACAGGAACGGTAAGGAGGGGAACCTCGGTCTCGATAATCTTGGTCGTTTCCTCGTCCAGCCCCAGACGATCGTACTGCTTGTCTTGCTGCCAGTTTTCCAGACGAACGACCAGGCTGATGCTTGTCTGATTTTTGACCGCGCCGGCTCCGAACAGCGTCATGACGTTCAGGATGCCCAGGCCGCGGATTTCAAGCAGATGCCGGATGAGCTCCGGAGACGAGCCGAACAGAAGATTGTCGGCCGTCTGACGGATTTCGACCGCATCGTCCGCGATCAGTCGATGGCCTCGCTTGACGAGCTCGAGCGCAGTCTCGCTCTTGCCGATGCCGCTTCCGCCGGTAATGAGCATGCCAAGGCCGTACACGTCGACGAGAACGCCGTGAATCGTCGCGGAAGGCGCCAGCTTTTTCTCCAGAAAATTCGTAATCCGGCTAAGCAATATCGTCGTCGCAACGGAGCTTCTCAGTACCGGAAAGTTGCGCTCGTTGGCGATCTCCACCAATTCCGCCGGAGCTTCCAATCCCCTCGTAATGATGATGCATGGCGTTTCCTCGTGGCACAATCTCTCCATCCGATCGCGACGTTCTTCCGAAGTTAACGTATCTAGGAACGCAAGCTCCGTGCGACCCAGCATCTGCGCGCGGTCCGCGGGATAGTAATTGAAATAGCCGGCCATCTCCAGGCCCGGCCGATTGAGATCGTCCGTAACAATGGTGCGCCGCAATCCGTCCTCGCCGGCGACAATTTCGAGGTGAAATTGCTGCACGAGCTCGGATACTCTCACTTTCTTGGCCATCGTACAGCTCCTTTCCTGAATTCCCCTATTTATCGTATCGAAAATAAACGGACAAATCAATTTATACTTTCAGCGCCTCGTTCCCCATTTCTTGGTTTCAATCCAGCATAAACGGGTTACGCTGTCCTAAGGATCGGCGGGATCACGCTTAGGTCGGAGGTGACTCCGATAAGGATAGCGAACTTATACTTCCTCCATCACGCGCAAAAAACCGCCCGGCCGATGGCCGAGCGGTCAGAGCCCAAGCGGATATTAGTTCTCGAATACGTTCAGTTCGGATTCCACATCAAAAATGTGAATCTTGTTCATGTCGATCGCGAGCTTAACGTTTTGGTTCTCGCGCAGGCCGGAGCGTCCGTCCACACGAGCGATGACGTTTTCTTTGCCCAGACCGTTCAGGTACAGGTACTGCTCGTGACCCAGATTCTCGGCAACCTCGATCGTCGCGTTAACAACGGAGTTCGGGGATGCTTCGATGAATACCGGCTCTTCGTGCAGGTCCTCCGGACGCACTCCGAGAATAACTTCACGGCCGATGTAGCCTTTTGCGCGAAGCACTTTCGTTTTGCCTTCCGGAATTTCGACGTTGAAGCCCGTTGCGCGGAACCGTACGGAGCCGCCTTCTTCCACCAGCTGTCCGGTAACGAAGTTCATCGCAGGAGCGCCGATGAAGCCGGCAACGAACAGGTTGATCGGATGGTTGTACAGCACGTCCGGCGTAGCCGCTTGCTGAATGAAGCCGTCCTTCATTACGACGATCCGATCGCCCATCGTCATCGCTTCCGTCTGGTCGTGGGTAACGTAGATACAAGTCGTCTCAAGACGTTTCATCAGCTTGGAGATGTTAGCGCGCATCTGAGTACGCAGCTTGGCATCCAAGTTGGAAAGCGGTTCGTCCATCAGGAACACTTGAGGTTCGCGAACGATTGCGCGGCCCAAGGCAACCCGTTGACGTTGACCACCGGAGAGAGCTTTCGGCTTGCGGTCGAGCAAGTGCTCGATTTCCAGCGTGCGCGCCGCTTCGCGGACGCGACGGTCGATCTCGTCCTTACGGAACTTACGCAGCTTCAGACCGAACGCCATGTTCTGATACACGTTCATATGAGGATACAGAGCGTAGGATTGGAAAACCATTGCAATGTCGCGATCTTTCGGCGCAACGTCGTTCACGACGCGATCGCCGATGTACAGCTTGCCTTCGGAAATCTCCTCAAGACCTGCGATCATCCGCAGCGTGGTCGATTTCCCGCAGCCGGAAGGACCTACGAGAACGAGAAACTCTTTGTCCTGGATGTCCAGATTGAAGTCGGTAACCGATGCTTTGTCGGAACCTGGGTATTTTTTATACACGCTTTCTAAACGTACGCCTGCCATTGTGCATTTCCCCCTAAACTTCGTTTGAAGGTACATTCCTATCTTACCTTACGGGCGGGCCGGATGACTATGCACAAAGCGTACAAAAAATTCATTTCCTTTTCGTGACTTTGTACAATAGCAATAAAATCCGTACAAGCACCGCATCGTTGAACGAACGCACGTCCAGCCCGGCCTCGTGTTTGATCTTATCCAGCCGGTACAGCAGCGTGTTGCGGTGGATGAACAATTTCTTGGCGGTCTCGCTGACGTTGCAGTCCATCGAGAAGAACGCGTCGAGCGTCGCGACCGTCTCCGAATCGGTGAACAGATCGGGCCGGCCCATCATCTCTTCGACGAACCGCGAGCGCACCGTCTCGGGAATGCCGCTGAGCAGCCTCTCGAGATGCACGAGCCACGGCAGGTGTATCTGCATGCCCACATGGAACTTGCGTCCGAGGAAGATCGTCTCCCTCAGCGTGGCCACGATGCGCACGACGTTCTCCGACGGGACGATCGGCTCGCCCACGGCGATGTGGCACTCTCCGCCCCATTCGCTCGTGATCAGCTCGTGCAGTCCCTCCGCCAGAGAGGCGAGCAGCTCCTTCGTCTCCTCGTGCCCGATCTCCTCGTCCCCGTCCGCGTCCGCCTCGGACAGCACGCTGTCGCTGGTCAGCACCAGCCATTCATGCTCCCGCAGCGGGATGAGCAAGGTCTCGTCCGAAATATAAGTGCGAATCGTCTTGTCCAGCTCGCTGTACGACGGCTCCTTGTCCTCCTCCTGCTCGCACGAAAGAAGGAAGGGCACCATTCCCTCGAACAACCGATTGCGCAGCTCCATGCGGTCGGGCACCTCCGCCCGCCACTCCCCTGCAGCCACCGACTGCTGAATCCATTCTCCGAACCGCCTGGCCTGCCGCTCCAGATCGGAAGCCGCGGAGACCGGCCTCATGCTCCCCTGCCGGACCGCCCAGCCGAGAAGCCGCTTCTCGAGCGGGGTCAGGGAAGACGCAATCTCCACGCCGTGCAGCTCGGACCCGTTAACCCGCGCGATCACCAAGCATCCGCCATTCGCCTCGATGGCGTCTCCGACTTCGGGATGCTTCGCCCCGCCAGCCTTCTCCCACTCGTCTCCCGTCAGCACCTTCGCGGTCACCGGCGCATTCAGCAGCTTGCTCAGCTCCTGCAGCTTGGTTTTGTTCATCGTTGAAGCCCCTTGTCAGTAGATAGCGATATGCGTCATTGTACCATATTTGACGCACTGAAGGAGCACTCATCGCAGGAGGAGCAGAACGACGATAGACAGCAGCGAGAACACCGCCGCGATTAAATATAGGAAGCTTACCGTCTGAACCTGGGTCAGTCCCCACTTCATCAGACTGTGATGGGTGTGCAGGTTATCGGCCCGGTGCAGCCCTTTGCCCTCGAGCAGCCTGCGCGAGAAGACGATCATCGTATCCAGAATGGGCACGCCGAGCGCCAGCATGGGGACGGATATCGAGAGCAGCGTCGCTCCCTTGAGAGTGCCGTCTACGGCCGTGACCGCAAGCGAGTACCCTAGAAAAGTCGCTCCCGCGTCCCCCATGAAAATACGGGCAGGGTGGAAGTTATAGGCGAGGAAAGCCAGGCACGCTCCCGAGAGAGCTACCGCCACGATCGCCGTGTCGTCCCGGGAGAAAATCAGCGAAGCGGCGAACAGCGTCATGGAGGAAATCGCGGTAACGCCGGAAGCAAGCCCGTCGATTCCGTCGATGAAGTTCAGCATATTGATAAGAGCGAACACCCACAGCAGCGTGAAAAACACGGCCCACCCCGGCGGGAATAAAATCATCGACGAACGGGCGGGGACGGAAATGCCGGCGATCGAGATCCCGAACGCGGACGGAATCATCGACACGCCGAGGTAAGCGATCAGTCTGGGCCAGACCGGAAACTCCTTGCCGTAAGACTTGTACGCGTCGTCGACCAGGCCGATCGCGACGAGCAGCCCGCCCCCGAGCGCCAGCGCGCCCAGCAGCGGGCCGACGCCGAGACACGCCCAGACGACTGCGATGACTCCCAAGTAGATGGCCAATCCTCCGCTGAGCGGGACGGGCTTCGAATGCACCTTCCGTTTGGAGGGCCGATCCACGAACCCGATTTTAAGCGCGAGCGCCCTTACGGCAGGCACCGTCATGAGAACGAGGAGAAAGGACAGACCAAGCGCGTAAAGATAGATCATCGGGAATCCTCCTGATCGGTTGATCGGCGGTTTCCCTTACTTTTCCCAAAACCGGTCCAAAACACCCCCTGTTCGCCTGTCGACAAGCGGAGAAAAAAAGAACGAACCGATCGGCAACCGCCTTCGATTCGTTCTTCCGTTGAGTTATTTCAATAGCTTCTCGAATTCTGCGCCCTCGATCACCGCAAAGTCTTCGCCTTCTCCGAAGCGCAGCGTCATAATCTGCGCGCTCCGAACGATTCGGACCTGCTCCTCGTTCAGCGTAATCGTGACTTTGCCTTTCCCGGGCACGATGGCTTTGTCCCGGTGCAGCATGATCCGGTCTCCGTCCGGCGGGTCGAACAGACTAACGGAACGGTTTTTCCCGCTTTCATAGGAAATGTCCACCTTCGCCCCGTCCTTCGTCTTGTACAGATTCAACGCCGTTATGTGCAGATCTCCGCTCTGAACGCTAAGCGCATAGCGGACCGTCCCGTTCGTGATCGTCTCTCCGTCGCCTGCCGGGCTGCCGCCGGCTTCGCCCCCGTCTTCCCGCCGATCGGGATTCGTATAGAGCAGCATATAGTCGAAGGCGGTATTGCCGGACTCGCGGACAATCGGCTCCACAGCCGCGACAGAAGTCCCCGAATGCAGCATCCAGCCGCTCCATTTGTCCATAAACGCGTTCACCGACAGTCCGGTTTCTCTGACAAGGTTGTTCTGAATGTCGGCCACGTTCAAATAATTTCGATACATCGCCCGCCGGGCCGCCTTTTCTCCGTACTGGTCCTCCAGAAAGGCGTACATCGAGCCCATCACATAATAGGTATAGAGATGGCCGTCCGGATTGGGCGCGTCCTTCGTGTACCAGGACCAGTCGATCGCAGTCTTGTAATCGGAAACAAGCTGCCTAAGCTTGGGCACCTCATGGTGCTCCAGGAAGCTGCGGCGGATCGTGGCCCGAATATCATTCGAATACGTTCCTCTTGGCTCCGAATACCGAACAAAATGGCTTTGTCCCTGCCACTCCTGAAGCTCGAAGCGGTCGCCGGCATAGGCGTTCGCCGAAGCCAGAGCGTGATTCAGCTCGTGCGCGATCGTCTCGTAGATCGGACCGCTCCTCATGTAGATGTACATTTGGCCGTCCTTGAGATTGGCGAATCCTCCTCCCGCTTCTTCCGATCGGTTCTCCAAATCCTTTCTTCCCGAAAGGACCGCGGCGGCGTTCCCGTCCTCCATGAACAGCGCGTTCACTTTGGCCTGCGGTTGGGGATAGTAGTTATACTTCGCCACCCTCCTGTAGATGGAGTCCATTTCTTCAAGCACCTCGGCGGTGATCCGGGAAAGATAGACATCGTCGGCGTAGACGTGAAAATAGCGGGTATCGATCCGGTGAAGCGTCAGCTTCGAATTTTGAAACGCCGCCTTGGAAACCGGAAGCTTGGAATAATCGAAAGAAACCCGTTCTTCCTCCCCGATTCTTTGGGCGATGCGCCCGGACAGAGCGAGGAGCGATTCCACGCCGCTCGCGTAGCGGGCCCGTGAAAGGCTCGCGGCCTTATCCGCGGAAGAGTCGTCCACCCACGTATCCCGGTCCCGGACGAGAAGAAGCCGATTGGTCTTCTTGCGGAGCACGGAAGACAAGGCGTTGCCCGGATCCACGTTGCGGATCGGGGTTCTCGTCACCGCTTTGGCGAAAGCCTCGAACGAAGGGTCCATGTAGTTGACGTACAGCTCGTCCAGCTGCCCCGTTCCTCCCATGGCATAGAGATCGACCGTGCACGCAATGCGGTCAAAGCTGAGCTTGTCCGCCAGCGCTTCGATCCCTTCCTGCCCCTTCCACTTGCTTCCGACAAAAGCGAAGATCATCGTGTACTCGGGCGCATGGTCCTTATAATAACGAGCGAGATCAAGCATCATGGCCGCCGAAGCGGATCCGGCTTTGGCGCTCTCATACCATGTTCCGTCCGGGAGGCTGCCGAAGCCGTCGATGTTGGTCACCCATAGAATGGCCTTCTCTTCGGACTTGCCCGGGATAACGCCGACCAGGTTGTCGGCCTGTGTAACAGACCGTTCGATAGAGAGATCGATTTGAAACTCCGTCTTATTCAGTACGGCCGGAGTATAGCCGCTGGGAACTCCGGCCCGTTCGGCCGTTTTTTCCGATATGTAGATGACCGGCACCTTCAGCTGTTCGGCACTCAGCGGATGCTCGTAATTGCCGATTTTCAGCTCGCCGTCCGCAATGACCGCGACGCCTTTCGCTCCTTGCGCCACCGCCCGTTGAATCCGGTCCTGAATTCCTTCCGGAAACTTTCCGTCCCTGTCGTTCCAGCGGAACAGAACGAGCCCTTCGACCTTCGACTTGTAATCCTTGGCCAAGCCAGCCCCTGCGTAAAACGCGCTGCGAAAAGCGTAAGCTCCGGAAGCCGATCTGGCATAGGGCATATAATCCTTCATCAGCTTCAGCGAAGTCTTGTTCAGGGCTACCTTCTCCTTCTTCAAGGTCGCGGTGCCCGCCTCGTAGCTCTGGCGATATTGCTCCTCATCGAGAACCGGGAGCATTCCGACCTCGCGCATTCGTTGCTCCAGATCGTCGACGGTCTTAGCATACCCCGGCGTTCCCGCCTGCCTGCCCTGATACGCCTTCCCGGCCCACTCCTCGATGACGCTGAAGCTGTCCAAGCGAACGGACGCCTTCGCTGTCGGAAGCGCATTCATCAGACTGGCGATAAGCGTCAAGGAAATGAATGCAATTACGTACTTGCCCGTCTTCAAGCTCATCAGAATTCCTCCATGATCGCAAGTCGGATTTGAACCCAAGCATAAACGGCTTACGCCGTCCTTAGGATCGGCGGGATAACGTTTATGTCGGAGGGGATTCAGATAAGGATAGCGAATTTGATCCTTTCTGAATCATCAAAAAAGCAGACGCCTAGACGTCT
Source organism: Cohnella hongkongensis (assembly GCF_042654645.1). NCBI lineage: Bacteria > Bacillati > Bacillota > Bacilli > Caryophanales > Paenibacillaceae > Cohnella > Cohnella hongkongensis. The sequence goes on from NZ_JBHSEP010000026.1 coordinate 98,339, forward strand.
GCTGCCGATTCAAAAACTGGTGAGCCATGTAGGACTCGAACCTACGACACCCTGATTAAAAGTCAGGTGCTCTACCAACTGAGCTAATGGCTCGGGCAATGGTGGAGGGTGATGGATTCGAACCACCGAACCCGAAGGAAGAGATTTACAGTCTCCCGCGTTTGGCCACTTCGCTAACCCTCCATGAATGACCCGCCGGTAGAACACGCACCTGAGATGGGCTTGCCAATACCGGATAAAACGAATGGTGGCTCGAGACGGAATCGAACCGCCGACACGAGGATTTTCAGTCCTCTGCTCTACCAGCTGAGCTATCGAGCCTTACTTGCTCCCGATCAAGGGAATCTGATGCGAAATCGGAATGAAAATGGCGGAGCCGACGGGATTCGAACCCGCGGTCTCCTGCGTGACAGGCAGGCATGTTAGGCCTCTACACCACGGCTCCGCGCGAGATAAAATGGTGGAGGCTGAGGGGATCGAACCCCCGACCCTCTGCTTGTAAGGCAGATGCTCTCCCAGCTGAGCTAAGCCTCCATGGGACATGATAAAGTTGGTAGCGGCGAAGGGACTTGAACCCCCGACCCTCCGGGTATGAACCGAATGCTCTAGCCAGCTGAGCTACGCCGCCATATCGGGTGCTCGGTTCCAAAGCTCTGAGAACCGACATCCATTCCTCATTATGCAGACAAGGCTTGCGCCTTGAAAACCGGATGCGAACCAAACGTTGTCGTCGACGCGGCCAAGAAGCCGGTCTCCGCGCGAAGAAGAAGGTGAATTGCCTTGCTAGGCCAATCCGCTTAGGATAAGCCCTCGACCGATTAGTACTCGTCAGCTCCACACGTTGCCGCGCTTCCACCCCGAGCCTATCAACCTGGTGTTCTTCCAGGGGTCTTACGAATTGGGAAATCTCATCTTGAGGCAGGCTTCGCGCTTAGATGCTTTCAGCGCTTATCCCTTCCGCACTTGGCTACCCAGCGGTGCTCCTGGCGGAACAACTGGTACACCAGCGGTGCGTCCATCCCGGTC